>CAZUVM010000088.1:0-45118 GCA_964623885.1 uncultured Verrucomicrobiota bacterium | reverse complement strand
GATCTGTCGAAACTCACGCTGCGCGACGCCGCGAATCCGGCCCTCGTGATCGAACAGTATCGCGCGGGAACTCGTAGTCCCCTGGTCCAGGGCTAAAATGAACGACATAACGTGGTTAACTGACGGCGATGACGCCGGCGGATATCAGGGAGGCCGCACCT
This sequence comes from uncultured Verrucomicrobiota bacterium, assembly GCA_964623885.1. Lineage (GTDB taxonomy): Bacteria > Verrucomicrobiota > Verrucomicrobiia > Limisphaerales > UBA8199 > CAZUVM01. The sequence continues at coordinate 44,957 of CAZUVM010000088.1, read as the reverse complement.
AAGATCTTCGTTCATGAATGGCCGCTGACGGCAGTGGGTGTAGTGTCAGGTTAGTGCTGCCGGAAAGCCAGGGATGCTCCTGGCGGTCGATCATGAGTACGCGCGGCAGCAACTGGATCTCATGGCCATACAATTGCAGAGTAACGTTGCCTGGCAGAAACGTAGTGTCCTGGAAGATGCATTTTCCAAACGGCACATCAAAAGGAACGGTTTTAGCCTGCGCGAAAGTTAACGTGCTAAAAGAAGAGAAGGCGGGCCTTGGCTCGTCGGGAAATATGATTTGCACATTGGTTATTGATAGCCTGGGTTGATTAATCACCAGGGCCGGTGCGCCGCCCAGGCCATTGGTGAATGTGATTTCCCAAGGACCTTTCCGTGTCCGCCGATGTTCGATGGAAAAATAGAAGATGGCGTAGCACACCAGCGCCAGCAAAAACGCCAGGACAAAGTGCCGCAAGGCCCCATCCGATTTCATCGTGTTCGGGAAACTCTGGCAATCGTACACGCCATGTCAAGCGGTGAGACGCCAGTGATCCATAATGCGTGCATCTGTGCGGTGCCATCCCCGTCCAACCAGGAATTGGACCTGCAATCGTAATGCCAAATCAGTAACCCGAGGTGACGAATCTGAAATAATTTGCTGCCGGAATCGGGACGGCAGATCGGCCCGTATTAATGGGCTGTACGGCTGCAAGGCGCGGCTCCAATCGGTCAGCCTGCTCTCGCCATTCAATTCAAAGCGGGCGCGGACGGACCAAAAATAGCGCGTGTCCGGCTCCAACGGCTTCTGCAACGTGTGTGTTGGCATCGGTAAACCCTCACGTTCATAGACCAACTCTCCCGGGCTGCCGTTGCGAACTTTCCAGACGCGCAACTGATACGTGATGTTGGTTGGGCTGGTGGAGTTGCCGGGGATAGCGACCGGCGGGGTGAACGTTTCCCAGTGAAGACTGGGCCGTCCAAAATCAACCACGGGGTACACGAGTTGCCCATTGTAACTGCTGAACATGGCTCCCAGGCGCACCGGTGGCGAGATCGGCCGCAACCCATATACCGAGGCGTTGAAACTGCAACCCATCAGCAGGAGTCCGCAAGCCATCACCGCCAATGCCAATCGTATTTGCCGCCGGCAGTTCATCGAACGGCGAACGAAGGTTGGCGTCAGGATCATTAATGCTCTCTGATTTCGCGGTTAATTCCTGGCTGGGCGATACGCCAAAAAAAGTTCCTCAATAATGCTCTCGGCTACCGCCCGGGTGGCGTTGCCTAGTTCTTTACGAAACGCCTGGCCGTCGTTTTCACCCCACTCGCGGAATGGACGCGCTCCGCTGGTTTGTACCCAGGTGTTGCTGTAGATCGGTTGTTCTGCGGCCGACTTCACCAATCGCACCTGGACTTTTAGGAACATTGTTAGCGGCGCACCTTTTTCGCCCCTGCCAGCCAACCCCGCCGACAGCACGGTGACTTCCAGAATCGCATCTGTGTGGCGACCGTCGGGTGTGGCCGGCGAAAGCTCGTTCAAAATGAATTCCCGCCGCGTATTCTTTCGCCCGGCTTCCACAACCTGACCCCGGATGGCCGTTTGAAAGTCCATTTCAGAAAAGGCCCGCGTCAGAATTTTTTCCACGGCAGCTATCTCCTCCTTTGAGGTTCCGTGCATCCCACCGCTGATTGCCCCGACGGCAGCGCCCACCGGCAGGGCAAACACCACTACCAGGACTCCTATCCCCGACGAGGTGTGCCCCATTGCCTGGCCGACGGTTGCCATACCCAGGAGTGCTCCCTTGCCGGCAGCTTTCCCGCTCGTGTCCGGTTTCGCAAAATACGACCTCGCTTCCGATGTGGCGGAAACGACCAGGATTTGCTTCAGGCTGGACCGAACTTCCTGCGTCGGCGGCGGCGGAAATGGATGCGTCGCCTGGGCCGGGTCTGTTGCGCAGCCCGCGTTCAAATACGCTGCCAAAGCCAAGGCTGCCCAGCTGAAAACCAACCGGACACCACCGCGTAGTCGAGCATTGAACATTGTTTCTCCGCTTGGATTTGTGCGCCGCAGTTGACTTACTTCCGCGTTTCCGATGTGCAGGCTGGGCGCCATGGGCACGGCGTAACATTGGACATATGCATTGTCAATTATACTTGTACCCCCTCAAATCCGGTGCCTTTCCCCCCGCACAGGCATGGTGTTCCTTTCTTGCCGAAGGCTTAACATTTCTTGGCATTCGATGAACAACGGCTTGCCTTCCCCCTCTCTGACCTGTAATAAGCTGACGTGAATTCTGGGTTCCAATGTTTCCGGTCCGCGCTTATCTCGTGCAGTGGATTCCTGGCCGTGATCACTCTTTTCATCGCCTGCGGCCGCAATGACCTTCAGGTCTATCGCGTATCTAAAGAGCAAGCCCCGGCGTCGCCCGACGCTCAAGCCGCCGCCGCCACCATGCCTCCCGGCCATCCCGATGTTGCCGACGCGGGTAGCCCAGCCGGTGCGCTTGGCGATCTGCAGTGGAAGACACCCGCCGGTTGGGAAGAAGTGCCTGCCGGTCAGATGCGCCGCGCTTCATTCCGAGTTAGAGCAGCCAACGGCAAAACGGCTGACGTAGGCGTGTTCCCGCCGGGTATTGCCGGCCGCGATCTGGACAATGTCAACCGCTGGCGCGGGCAGGTGGGCTTGGCTCCCATCAGCGAGGAGGAACTGGCAAGGCAGGCGCAATCAGTCGAGGTCGCAGGTCAACCGGCACCGCTTTACGATATGGCCGGCAAAAGCGGATCCGGTGACGACAATCGTATTCTCGCAGCAATCCTGCATCGTGACGGCGGTGCATGGTTCTTTAAAATGATTGGCGATTCGGGAGTCGTGGCCCAACAAAAACCGGCATTCGTCGACTTTCTGAAATCAATCGCATTCACCGCTTCGACCGCTCAATCCAGTCTTCCTGCTTCGCATCCACCCGTCGATGGCTCGGGACTGTTGAGCGCGCCTCCGACCGCTGATGCTTCAGCCCAAGGCAAGCCAGCCTGGGAGGTACCCAATGGTTGGCAGGAGGCTCCCGCCGGTCAGTTCCTGGTCGCCAAGTTCAATGTTCCTGGTTCAGACGCCGCCCCGACTTCAGTAAATGTGAGCATGTCCAGCGGTGAAGGCGGTGGCCTCGCCGCCAATGTCAATCGCTGGCGCGGGCAACTCGGCCTCGCCCCAATCGCTGAAGCCGACAAACTGCAGGAAACCCTAACGCCGGTTGACACTCCCAGTGGCAAAGCGATGTTCGTAGATATGACCGGAACCGACGCGCGCACCGGGAAGCAAGCGCGCCTGGTAGGCGCGATTGTGCCGCAATCAGGACAGACCTGGTTCTACAAGCTCATGGGTGACGAACAAATTGTGGGCCGCGAAAAAAACGCGTTCCAGAAGTTCGTCCAAAGCGCGAAATACTAATCCATGAAGGCTGACTCCAGGTTAACTTTGCCGCGTGGCCCCGTCGCTTCCGTTTCCAAAGCAACTGCGTCGGAAGGAGCGGCCGTTAAGGATCGTCCCCAGCGGAAACTCGGCGCACAAGAGACGCAGCCGAAGGACGCCGGGCCCGGATCGCAGGAACCGCCCAGCGGCAGCGGTTTCGATGCACTGTTGAATCGGGTTTTCGATTTCTTTTCTTCTTTGCGCCTGACCGTGGTTTGCCTGGGGATCGGGTTGCTCCTCGTCTTCGCCGGAACCATCGCTCAGGTCGATCTCGGTCTATACAAAGCCCAGAACGATTATTTCCGCAGCTTCTTCGTTTGGTGGGGACCTGCCGGTGCGAGTTGGAAACTGCCCGTGTTCCCCGCCGGTTATCTCGTTGGCAGCGTGCTCCTCATCAACCTGGTGACCGCTCATTTCAAGCGGTTCCGTTTTACCATAAACAAGCTGGGAATCTGGATGGTCCATTTTGGTCTCATCCTCTTGCTTCTCGGACAATTCATGACCGACATGCTCGCTCGCGAAAGCTTCCTTCACCTCCGCGAAGCCAGCGTTCATGGCGCGCCCAAGAATTATTCCGAAAGTCCCACCCAACAGGAATTGGCCATCATCGATACCACCGAGCCGGATTTGGATACCGTGGTGGCAGTTCCTCAGGGGATTCTATCGAGGCAAGGTGATGTTCGCGTGTCGGAATTGCCTTTCGCCGTCCGGGTGCAGCGATTCTATGCCAATGCCCAGGTCGACAATAAGGCGCCAAACTCCACCGCCCCCGGCGCCGCGACCCAGGGTATTGGGCCTGAAGCCACGGTTAAGGAACTCCCGCGCGTCACAGCGATGAATACTCGGGATGTACCAGCGGCGGTTGTGGAAATCGTGACACCACAAGGCTCGCTCGGCACCTGGTTGGTCTCTGAAATGTTGAAGGGAACTCAAGGGTTCACTTTCAACCATCATACCTACGAGTTGATGATGCGCCTGCGTCGCTACTACAAGCCTTTCAGCCTCCAATTGCTCGAGTTTCGTTTCGACAGATATGCCGGGACCGATGTCGCCAAGAATTTCTCGAGCCGTGTCCTCCTCCAGCGGCCGGATACCGGCGAAAGCCGCGAAGTCCTTATCAAAATGAACGAGCCGCTGCGCTACGGCGGTGAAACCTTTTATCAGGCCGACTGGGACCACGAGGATGAGAAGGGCACGGTCCTTCAGGTTGTCCACAACCCGAGTTGGCTGACTCCTTACTTTTCCTGCGTCTTGGTCGGTTTAGGGCTGGTCGTCCAGTTTGCCATTGGTCTGTTTGGATTCACTTTTAAACGAAAGACCGCTGCGTCATGAAACCTCTATTCAAAATTCTTCCCTGGTGTTTCGTGGCGCTGTTTGCGTCCGAAATCATTGCCGTCATGATGCCCAAAAGGGATGGCGAGTTTCATGTCCGCGAATTCGGCCGGCTGCCCGTGCTCCTCAACGGTCGCATCCAGCCGCTCGACTCGGTTGCGCGCAATTCGCTCCTGCAAATCCGCAGTACCGGTGACGTCCCGCTCGAAGAGGTCCCCGCCTGGAAGTTTTGGCACCACCCTGAGAAACTTAAAGCCACTCCATGGCTGCTCGAGTTGATGACCCGGCCCGACGTCGCTGATACGCGGCCCGTGTTCTTGATCCACCATGCCGAGCTGCTGGGGGAACTCAAGCTGCAGGACAAAGGCATCGCCAAATCCGGCCTGCGTTATTACACCTTCAACCAGCTTCGGCCGGTCCTGGAAGAAGTCGAAAAACAAGGTCAGAAAGCCAGCGAAATTGATGCCGCTAAACAAACCACATTTCAAAAACAAGTGCTGAAGCTGGCGAACGCCGTGACTCTCTACCAACGCCTCAAAGTTACTATACAGCCGGAAGGCGCCGACGACTTCGCCCAGGAACTGGCCCAGTTCAAAAAGGATTTGCCGGCCGCCCAGGTCGCCGCTAAAGCGAGTGAAGGCGGGAAGGATTTTGACAAAGACGCCATCGCGCGCATGGCGCAGCCACTCGAAGATTTTCGGCTGATGTCGCAATACGGCTACCCGTTGATTGCGCCGCCGCTGACGCAATCCATGGGCCGTGACCGCTGGCAAAATGGCGGGGCCGCTTTGCTCGATTCCGTTCGCAATGATGCCATTCACCCGGCGATGGCTTATTACGCCGCCATGGCCACCGCCTATGCCCACAATCAGCCTGAGGAATTCAATCGCGCCATTGCTGATTATCAGGACTGGCTCGCCCCTCGGTTCGGACACGAAGTCAGCAAAGCCCGAGCGGAGTTTTACTACAACGACGTCAAAGCATTCCTCCACGCCACGATTATTTATATCTGCGCGTTTATGCTCGCCGGTTGCGCCATTCTCGCTACCACCCTCACCCCGAATTTGTCCGAGGCTCTGCGACGCTCTGCCTTTTATCTCATCATCCTGGCCGGCGTCGTCCATACTTTTGGCCTCATCTTTCGCATGGCTCTCGAAGGCCGGCCCCCCGTCACCAATCTCTATTCTTCAGCCATCTTCATCGGCTGGGCTGCGATGATCTTCGGGATTATTATCGAAAGGATTTACCGTGTCGGACTCGGCAGCCTCGTGGCTTCATTGGCCGGGTTCATCACCTTGCTTATCGCGCATAACCTCGCGCTCGGCGGCGACACGATGGAAATGCTGCGTGCCGTGCTGGATACCAACTTCTGGCTGGCCACGCATGTCGTCGTAGTGACCCTTGGCTACGCCGCAACGTTCTTCGCCGGCTTTTTAGGTATCCTTTACATCGGCCTCGGACTGTTTACGCCGCTGTTGAGCCAAAAACTCAAGCCGGCCGAAGCCGTTGCTCCCGGCGCGCGTTCCAGCTCGCCCGCGCGTAAGTCGTTTGCTTCGCGCCAAAGGGAGCAGGGAACCGCAGAAATCTCCGTTCTGGCCGGACCTTACGTTGCCGCAGCGATCACGGCTGAGAAAGCAGCCGGTGCAGCGGCGGATCGGATAGCAGCACGTGAAAGTTCGATTACCTTCGGCAAAGCACTGAGCAAAATGGTCTACGGCGTTGTTTGCTTCGCAACACTCTTTAGTTTCATCGGCACCGTCCTGGGCGGCATCTGGGCCGACCAATCCTGGGGCCGCTTCTGGGGCTGGGACCCGAAAGAAAACGGAGCGCTGCTGATTGTCATTTGGAACGCGATTATTTTGCACGCGCGCTGGGGCGGCCTGGTCCGCGACCGTGGGATCATGAACCTGGCCGTCTTCGGCAATATCGTAACCAGCTTCTCCTGGTTCGGCGTCAACATGCTCGGCATCGGGCTGCATTCCTATGGTTTCATGGACGCCGCCTTCAAGTGGCTCATGTACTTCATCGGCAGCCAGATTTTTGTAATCGCACTGGGTCTAATCCCTCTCCACCTCTGGCGCAGCTTCCGCACCGCCGCCCCCGCCGGCATCTCCGGTCGCGGCACCCCCACTCCCCAACCTGCCGCCGGTTAGAACTGTAGGCACCGACGTAAGGAGGCGGTTTGAAGGACAGGAAGGCGGAGACGTAAGTATGCGAAAGTCTTTGCGGGCCAGGGTCATTAGACTCCCTGTCTAAATCACAAGTCGCACCGCCGCCACCACCGTGAATATCAATACGAATACTTCGAATGCCTTCTGATTCATATGATGCAACAGCACTGGACCGAGCAGAGCGCCCGGGATCATCGGTATCAAAAGGAAAGCGTCCACGAGTAATGAGCCCGGCGTGATCAAGCCTAGACCTACGCTGAACGGCACCTTGAACGCGTTTACCAGCATGAAGAACCATGCGCCGGTGCCGACAAAGTTCAGCTTGGGAAGTCCCGCCGCCAACAAATAAAGGATTACCAGCGGACCGGCCGCATTGGCCACCATGGTTGTAAAACCTGCCAATGTCCCCATCAGCGCCGTGAACCACCAGCGGTGCGGCACTTGCTCGGCCATTTTCTCCGCCTGCCGCTGACGCCATAGGTGCAGCGCCACCATGGCCAGCAGAATCCCGCCAATCATCCGCCGCACCTGGGTATTGCTCACGCGGTCCATGGCAAAAACCCCTGCTAGAATGCCCACGACAACCCACGGAAAAAGCTTCCATAAATGATCCCAGAGCGCGTGCTTGCGGAAGAACGCCACGCCAAACACATCCGCGCAGAGCAGCAATGGCAGCAGCGCACCCGTTGAAGCCCGGGCCGGCAATGTGTTCGCGAAAATAGCAACCGTCAAAACGCCCGCGCCAGGCAATCCGGTTTTCGACAGGCCCGTCAAAAAAGCACCGGTCGCAAGTAAGGCCCATTGCCAGGTGGTCAGGTTCACGCCGTTCATCATGGTCAGTCAACCGCCCCGCTGGCAATCCAGCACGTGTCGCGCATCGGCCGCCAAGAAATGCATAACCACGAAATACACGAAATACACGAAATGAACCCGCAGACTTCAGACTTCTTTGGTGTATTTAGTGTATTTCGTGGTTGTTCTCCGTAAGGCCTATGAGCATAGCCCCATCCTCACTCTTGTCCTGCGGTTCATTAATCGTTAGATTCAGATCAGCTTTTGCATCCTCTAAATATGAAAGCCTCCAGTTCCAGTTTTAGCCGTCGCCGTTTTCTCGCCCTCACCGGAGCCGCCGTGGCCTTGCCGACCGTGCTCCCATCCAGCGTGCTCGGCCGCGACGGCGCCACTCCGCCTTCAGAACGCGTAACGATGGGCATCATCGGTTGTGGCAACCAGGGCACCTCCAACACGCGCGATTTTTTGAAGCATGAGAATTGTCAGGTGCTAGCTGCCTGCGATGTGGACAAGACCCATCTGCAGCGGCTCATTGGCGTGGTCAACCGGAACTACGAGAATAAAGACTGCAAGGCCCATCACGACTATCGCGAGTTGTTAGCGCGAACCGATATCGACACGGTAATGCTGGCGGTTCCGGACCACTGGCACGCATTGGCTGCCGTCGAAGCCGCGCGCCACAAGAAGGATATTTATGGCGAGAAACCGCTGGCCCGCACCGTCGCCGAGCAGCAGGCCATTGTGAAAGCCGTCCAGCAAAACCAGCGCATTTGGCAGACCGGCTCCTGGCAGAGGTCGCTCGCGAATTTTCGAAAAGCGGCAGAGATTGTGCGCAACGGGTTGATCGGGAAAGTCACCCATGTTGAAGTCGGCTTGCCAGCCGGGAATCGTGACTCGGGTAAACTCGGCCCTTCCATGACCCCGAGCAATCCACCACCGGAGCTCGATTACGACACTTGGATTGGTCCCTCCAAAATGATGGCCTACATCCAGGGTCGCGTGCACCGCAATTGGCGTTGGAACTATAACACCGGCGGAGGCCAGTTGATGGATTGGATTGGTCATCATTGCGACATCGCCCATTGGGGCTGCGACTTCGACAACTCCGGCCCGTCTGAAATCGAGGGCCATGGCGAATTCCCGCCCGGCGATGCCGTTTGGAACACGTGCACGAAGTACCGCATCGAGTTGAAATATCCGCGAGACATCACCATGACCATTGCCGGTGGCTATCCCGATATCAAGGGCGGCACCAAATGGATCGGGAGCGGCGGATGGGTGCACGTCGATCGGGGTGTGTTCGACTCTTCTAACGAAGAATGGCGCGATTACTTGGATTTGCCTGAGGAGTTGCGCAAGGTGAAGCTCTATGTCTCAAAGGATCATTGGGGTAATTTCCTGGACTGTGTAAAAAGTCGGAAGCTCACGATCACTCCGGTCGAAACCGCCCATCATTCGGCGATTCCGGGTCACCTGGGCCTGATCTCGATGCTGGTCAATCGCAAGCTAAAGTGGGACCCGCAAACGGAGCTAATCCAGAACGACCCCGAAGCCAGCAAGCTCCTGACGAGACCCTATCGTCCTCCATGGAGCCTCGCCTAGTGTAGCGTCTCACAAACAACTGGAATTATTTGAACAGGAGGAAACGGAGAGAACGGAGAGAAACGCTCTCTTTTCTCTGTTTCCTCATGTTGAAAACAAATCCATTCATTTGTGAGACGGTACACTAGCTACGGACAGTCTGCGTAGCTGAGAGCGAATACGGACGCCGAGGACGGCGTCCCTACCAAGTTGTAGCTGTTTGTTTTGCTTTGAATTCCACCGTTTCCGGCCTATATTCCTTATGTCTTTGACGGCTCGCAAAGCTTCTGCCACTGTGTCCCGGCATCTGAGCTTCTGATGATTTAACCATGATTGGATGGATCATAAAAAAGTTTCTCGGCTCCAAGAACGAGCGCGAGGTCAAGCGCCTGCGCCCGCTGGTGGCGAAAATAAACGCCTTCGAAACCGAGTTGCAGTCGCAGCCTGAGGACGTTCTGCGGCAAAAAACGGCCGCCTGGAAGGAGGAGCTTTCCAAGATTGAGGACAAAGAGCAATTGGCGCAACGGCTGGATGAAATCCTCCCCGAAGCGTTCGCGGTCGTCAAAAATGCCTGTCGCCGGTTGTGTGGCAGCGAAATCATTGTCCGCGAGCACCCGCTGAAGTGGGAGATGGTGCCGTTTGATGTGCAACTTGTCGGCGGTTACGCGCTGCATTCCGGTCGCATTGCAGAAATGGCAACGGGTGAAGGCAAAACGCTGGTGGCTACCCTGCCGGTCTTCCTCAACGCCTTGACTGGGCGCGGCGTTCACGTGGTCACGGTGAATGATTACCTCGCGGCTCGTGATAGCGAGTGGATGGGCGCTGTATATAAATTCCTGGGCCTTACGGTCGGGTGCATCCTGCACGACCAGCCCCCCAGCGTTCGCCGCGAACAATACAATTGCGACATTACCTACGGCACCAACGCCGAGTTCGGGTTCGATTATCTGCGCGACAACGGCATGGCCCAGCGCGCCGAAGACCAGGTTCAGCGCGGGCATTATTTTGCCATTGTCGATGAAGTCGACTCGATCTTGATCGATGAAGCGCGCACGCCGCTCATTATCAGCGGCCCGTCGGTCATCACGTACGACGAGCAATACGCGAATTTCAAACCACAGGTTGAAAACCTCTTTCATACTCAGGAGCGCCTCTGCAACCGGTTCCTGGGTGAAGCCGAGCAGCTTTTAAAGAAGCTCCATCCTGAGGACGGATCGAATGCCGGTGACGGCGACGGTGTCGAGCGCCAGGCGGGTCTCCTGCTGTATCGGGTAAAGGTTGGCCAGCCTAAGTCTTCCGGTTTGTTGAAACTGCTGGAAGATCCCGAGAACCTGCGGCTGATGAACCAGGCGGAGCTGCAACTCCATGCTGACCAGAAAAAGGTCGAGATGTACGCCGAAAAGGAGGAGCTCTTTTTCGCTATCGACGAGAAGAGCCACGAAGCTGACCTAACGGAAAAGGGCCGCAATTACCTCAGCCCAAAAGACCCGGACGCGTTCATGCTGCCGGATTTGACCACCTCGCTGCACGAGATCGACAGCGGTCCCGAGCCCGATGCCCGCAAACGCCTTGAAGCGAAGGCCAAACTACAGCAGGAATACGAGACCAAGGCCCAGCGCATTCACGCCATCTCGCAATTGCTCAAAGCCTTCTGCCTCTATGAAAAAGACGTGCAGTATGTTGTCCAGGAAAACAAAGTCATCATCGTCGATGAAAACACCGGGCGCTTGATGACCGGCAGGCGTTGGAGCGATGGCCTGCACCAGGCAGTCGAAGCCAAGGAAGGGGTCACGATCGAGCGCGAGACTCAAACTTTGGCTACCATTACGATCCAAAACTACTTCCGCCTCTATCAAAAACTGGCCGGCATGACCGGCACCGCCGAGACCGAAGCCTCTGAATTTTTCGACATTTACAAACTGGGTGTTCTGGTAATCCCCACCAATCGGCCGGTAGCCCGCAAAGACGGGAACGATTCCGTCTATAAGACCAAGCGCGAGAAATACAACGCGGTGTCGAATGAGATTAAAACTATCCATGCTCAGGGCCGCCCAATCCTCGTCGGCACGATTTCGGTCGAGGTGAGCGAACACCTCTCCCGAATGCTTAAACGCGAAGGGATCATTCACTCGGTCCTGAACGCCAAATATCACCAGCAGGAAGCTGAAATCGTGACGCGGGCGGGCCAGCGCGGCGCGGTGACTATCGCCACCAACATGGCTGGCCGCGGCACCGATATTAAACTCGGTCCGGGCGTAGCGGAGGCCGGCGGGCTCCACGTGATGGGCACGGAACGTCACGAAGCCCGCCGCATTGACCGCCAGCTGCGAGGCCGTTGCGCGCGGCAGGGCGATCCCGGCTCTTCGCATTTCTACATATCCCTCGAAGACGATCTCATGCGCCTATTCGGCTCGGATCGCATCGTGAAGTACATGGAGAAAATGGGGCTCGAGGAAAACCAGGAACTCGAGCACCCGCTTTTGAACCGCTCGATCCAGCAGGCCCAAAAGCGCGTCGAGCAGCACAATTTCCAAATCCGCAAACGCACGCTCGAATACGACGACGTGATGAATAAACAGCGCGAAATCATTTATGGTTTCCGCAACGAAATCATTCACGCCGATGATGTCCGAGACCGTCTTATGGATATCATGGAAGAGGTCGTCATCCAGAAAGTCATCGAGTTCACGACTGCCGAGACTGACTTCAGCGAATGGGAGATTCGTGGCCTGGCAGATTGGGTGAATCTCAATTTCCCGCTCGGCATGCCTGAAGGTGAGCTGCTAAAGGCGGCCGAGTCCGGTCAGGAAACGCCGGTCCCAGGTTCGATTTTTGAGGATCTCAGCCCGGCCCAATTTGCAGTCTGTAATTTTATCTCGGACAAAGTCCGCGACGCGTACAATCTCAAGGTCAGCTTTGAAAATCCGGCCGCGCTAAAGGAAATCGAACGGTTCACTATCCTCAGTGCCATCGACAAGCTTTGGCAGGAGCACCTCTATGAAATGGACAGCCTGCGCTACAGCATCGGCTTGCGCGGCTATGGCCAGCGCGATCCGCTGATTGAATACAAGGCCGAAGCTTACAAGATTTTCGACGAGCTAATGGTTAATATCAAGACCGAGGTCTGCCACAACATCTTCCTGAGCGCCTCCAGCTTGATGGCTTTCGAGAACTTCTTCCGCAGCATGCCTCAGCGGACGACTCACCAATCCACCAGCGCGTTCGGTGGTCGCCCAGCCGCAGGCTCGGACGCCGGCGCTTCGCCTAATGGTGAGCAGCGCGCCAGCGATGTCGTCAGCGAAGCCGTTGCTGCGGTTGAAAAATCCAAGCCCGTCCGTGCCGGTCCCAAGGTCGGCCGCAACGATCCTTGCCCCTGCAACAGCGGCAAGAAATATAAGCACTGCTGCGGGAAGAACTGAAAAACTTTTGTAGGTGACGAAATGGTAGGAGCTGACGCAAGGCGGCTTTTTACTTTTGCCCTGCTTCTATCTCCGCAAAAAGATCCTCGAGCCTGTTCAGTTTATCCTCAGGCTTGGGATTCAAGGTCTGACGCAGATACTGGATTGCATCGGGGATCGAGCGAACGCTCCGTGGCAGAGTGGCGCCGCTCGCATTGGCATGCCCGCCGCCCTGCAGCTTCTCGGCGATCTTGAGCGCTTCTCCGTTTCGGCTGCGCAGGCTCGCAATAATCACGCCGTTGGCTTTGCGCATCAACGTCATCAGTATCGGGTACTTGGTCGCTTGCTGCTCCAGGAGTTGGTGCACGATGAGATTATTATTCCCGATTACGGTGTCGACAAAGCCCAGCGTCGGCGTGATCTCGGTAACATTTTTCCTGCTCCAGGCAAACCCGAGCGGGTCCTCGATGCGCCGCTTGATTGCCATAACCTCAAGCAGCGGATGATCCAACAGCTTCTCAATCTGGCTGTCTAAGAGGGTATACAAGTTCCAGAATTGATAGATTTTCACCAGGTTGGCGTAATCGCTCGCCAGCTCGAAATCCGGATCATCCTCTAGAAAGAGATCGCCTACGTTATTGAGGTGCACGAGCCGATCCAATTCCGGTGAGCTCAAGCCATGCTCTTTGCACAGCTCGTAACAAAGCAGTCCCGCCGACTTGTTCACGTCATGAATCAATGTTGCTCGTTGCGGGATCGTGTCCGTGACATGATGATCCACAATTAGCCAGTTGGGCTTGTCGGCTCTCGCCTCGAACGCCAGGTCGGTGATCCAGCCCGCGTGCTCACGCAGGTCCCGTTGGCGCCAGTAGTTGTAATTGCAGGCCTCCAGCCGGACGTCGACGTTGAACAGCTTCCGTGCCAAGCGCTGTAACAGGATTCCCGCCAACAATCCGTCCAGGTCACTTTCGTGGGTCAGGATTACCTCAGGCCGCGGTAAAGCATTCGTCATCGTGCCGAACCTAACCGAAGCTGCCGGCTCTGGCGAGTAGTGATTTCCTTACTTGCCGACTTCTCGTTCAAGGACGGCCTTGGCTGAAAGCCCCATGTTTTCAAAGCTGATGCCGAGGTTGGCGAGTTTGATACGCGTGACGGGCAAGAGACTTTCGGGGCCGGCCTTCGGTTCGCCCGGATGGCCATAAACAGTGGACTCCATAGTTCGCCACTGGTCGTTCCAAACGTAACGTCCGCCCCCAGGACAAACGAGTGTCGTTTGCCAGAATTGCTCGTGCAGTTTGATCGGATCTTGTTTGGGATAACGGCGTTTCCATTCGTTCAGGATCGGGATGTTGCCCCAAGCCAGTCTTTGTTGCGCCGGCCGGAATTCATCGCGGCAAAGCGTTTCCAGGATAGGAACGAAGCTTTGATCGATTCGTAGACAGAGATTCGTGCCCAGCCATGGGCTCGTTGCGACACTGTTCGTGCCAGCTTGCTTAGCGGCGAGTTGAACGCGCTGGCGATCGAGCGCTCGTTTCAGCACGGTTTCGCTCAGCGTCAACACCAGCGACCTCGGCGTGACGGCGTAATAAATGCACAGATTGGTTGGGCCGCTCTCTTCCTGCATCGCTTCTCCGGCGGATACTTTCACGTAAGCCTGGCCGCTGTATTCGAGGTTTTCCCAAACGGTCATGCGCGGTGCGGTTTGTTCAGCGAAAGCTCTCACCGTCGCGAGGAAAGCGGTCAACCCGAGTGGATTTTTCACTTCGCAATAAAGTGCGACCGGCAGGCTCGGATAATTCTTTTCCAGAAAATTGGAGCTATTGGTGGCTTTGGCGAGATTGGCCCAGAATGGGTCCTGGTCGGCGTAGATGGCGAGGCATTGGCCGAGCCAGCCGAGCGGATTGGCGCGCAGCGACGGGCTAAACCCGCCCAGGAAATTCCCTGAGCTCTTGATGGTTTCCGATTCGGGGTTGATTGCGTAGGCCAGGTGGACGAGCGCTTCGGGATGTGGATCTCCGGCGTTTGGAGCGATATGGGCGCCGGTGCTGACGGCGATCAATTGCCGGTAATCGGAACCGGCAATCAGCGGCATCACGCAAACTTCGGCACTCAGTCGGTCTGACGCGAGTGCGAAGCGAATAGCGATGGGATCGAACATTTGACTCCAGTTTTGTTGATATCCTGTGCACCAGCGATTGTAAGCGTCCGCCTCCCCTTGAGTGACTTCCGTTAGCGGCAGTTCGAGGATTGGCGTCAGGAATGCCAGCGACCCGTAGATCGGCGAAGAGACACCCGATGCCGTCAAAAAGACTTCGCCAATGCCCGGCATGTTTGTCGCAATGCAACCAGGTTTGGCTTGTCCGGTTGACAATTCATCAAGGTTCGCGGCCTGAAATTCTGCCAGCGCCGCCGCCGCACGGGTACGGCGAGAGTTGGCAATACGCCAGCGTGGCCCGCACCAGCGGCGAATCGTGGCATCGGAAAGAACCAGAAAGCCGGATTCGCCGGCGCCTGATCGAGCATACTTCCGGCGGAAATAGACGTATTCGTCCTGTGTGGTCAAAGCCTGCGTTTTGCCTTTAGCCACGCTGATAAGTCGTTCCAACTGTGCTCGCGAGTTGCTGATTAGGACGATGTTTTCGAGACTCGCGATATAAGATGAAACCGCGCGATCGGGGGACACTACACCGGAGAAGGGAACACCATCGATCTCGCCTTTAACCGTTTGGCATCCGGGATTGGCCTGCTGGGCACCAGCCTGGCGGGACTGAATCAGTGCCTTGAGCGTCATGGCTGAAGTCGTTTCGTACAACACCCCGATGTCGCTTCCCGTCCGCAAATAGGGATCCGAGCCAGTAAAGGCGATGCTGGTGATCAGCTTGGGACCTAAAAGCCGGGAAAGCTCGTTGAGCTCGAGGCAGAGCTGCTTTTGGTAGCGCCCGCGCGAGTTCGCGTCCTCCGCGCGCGGTTCGAACATTTGCAGCACGGGTGTGCCGTCGTGATCCGCTTCCTCGATCCAACGCGTCATCGCCTCAAAACTGAAGAAGAACAGCGCGTGCTGATCGAAGGGAATATAAGCGGCGAGCGGGTCGAGTTCCGGTTTGTTTTGGGTCAAGAGTGCTTTCCAATCCATTTGCCGGACCGTGATGCCATGCAGGTTAGTGAGAGCGACAAGAGTTCCGTTTGTGCTCGTGGGAGCCATGACTCGGTCTAATTGCAGATTCTCGCTGAGTGCGCGTCCACCGCTGAAGAGGTCGTAAGTGGGATCGTAATTGTCTTCCCAAGCACGACCTCGGCGCGGGTTAAATCCGCCAGGCATTCCAGGCGTGGGCTTGGAGTCGTGCGCTTTGGCGGCTTCGGTTTCCTGATGCCGGAACCAGGCTGCTCCCGGCAGGTTCCGCTCGCGTAAGCGGCGATAGAAGTTCTCTTTCGCTTTGAAGAATTCCTGCTTCGAGTCCGTTTTTTCCTGCGAAGCATCCACTTTGAATTTGAGCGCGACCATTCCGCTCAGGTCCGATTTGGGCATGAACAGTCGGCCAGTCAGGGGGCTTCCCTTGGATATCTTAAAAGCAATAACCGGTGGCGGCTGGTTGGGAGGACTCCACGGTCGAAGCGGTTCGCCACTTAGATACACCTCACCGTCGCCATCCAGCACCGCGTACGGTTCCATCGCTTCCGCTTTCTCCCAATTCGGGACGTTCCAATCCGGACGGGTGGGAAAGCTGCCTTCGGTCAGCGTTAGTGAGTTGAGAGGCACGTGATAGTAGCTGTCCTCAGCCCACGAAATGGAGCCGGAAAATAGGAGGAGAGCAGCCAGCAGTGTTTGAGGTTTCATGTTCGCTTGTAATGTAGGGCGCAGGGCTTGCCTGTCCCTTGCCAGTAGTGTTGGACGAATGACATGCGTTGTCAAACAATTGAGAATCTACTTCCCCGCTGCGGTTGGTTGCGACAGACTGTCACGATGCATTCTAAAGAACTATTTGATTTATCGGGTGAAGTGGCCGTGGTGATCGGAGCCACGGGCGCGTTAGGCGGCGCCATCGCGCAGGGTTTGGGAGAAGCCGGAGCCACGGTGGCGGTTCTCGGGCGTCATGCCGAGCGCGGACAGGCGCGCGCAAAGGAGATTCAAGCCAAAGGAGGCAAGGCCGCTTTTTTTTCGGCCGATAGTGTGAAACGTGAAAATCTCCACGCTGCGCACGTGGCGATCGAAAGAGCACTGGGAACGCCGTCAATTCTTGTCAACGCTGTTGGCGGCAACGACCCCAAAGTGACGGTCACCGCGGAAAATCCTTTCGAGAAAATCGCGTTGCCGGATTGGCTGGCGAATTTTGATTTGAATCTGGTCGGCGGTGTTTTGCTCCCTTGCCAGGTGTTTGGACCAGGTATGCTGGCACGCGGCAAGGGCAGCATTATCAATATCGCCAGCGTTTCGGCGCACTTGCCTCTCTCGCGCGTAGTTTCCTACTCCGCTGCGAAAGCCAGTGTGGCCAGCCTCACGCTATTCCTCGCCCGCGAATGGGCTCCCAAGGGCGTGCGTGTGAATTCAATCACGCCCGGATTTTTCCCTGCCGAACAGAACCGCAAGCTGCTCTTCAATGATGACGGCTCGCCCAGCGCGCGAACTAAATCAATCTGGGGACACACGCCAATGGGACGATTCGGCGAGGCTCGCGAGCTGGTGGGCGCGGCAGTGTTCCTGGCGAGCCATAAGGCAAGCAGTTTCGTAACTGGGGCTGATATACGGGTGGATGGAGGATTCCTTGCGCAGACGATCTAATTGAAAACTCGAAATTGTAAGTTAAGAATCGCATATTGGACGGAATCAGCTCGATGCCTGCACTTAGTCGTCAAAAAGCCGAAGAAATTGTTAGTCGCGCTTGCCCTTTGTCAAATTACCGCAACAAGCGCGTCTTGCTGATTGTCCCGGACGGGACTCGCACCGCACCCGTGGGATTGGTCTTTCAGAAGCTTCATCTAGAGCTTGCCCATGTTACGAAAGCGCTCGATGTCCTGGTTGCGCTGGGAACTCATCAGCCCATGAGCGACGGGGCGATTTGCCGCAGGCTGGAGATCACGGAGGAGGAGCGACAGCGAACTTACGGCCGAGTCAAATTTTTCAACCACGCCTGGAACGATCCGGCTGTGCTGAAACGGGTCGGCACGCTGACGGCCGAGGAGATTAGCGAGCTCACCGGTGGCCGTTTTGCGATGGACGTGCGCGTAGAGATCAATCGGTTGGTTTTTGATTACGACCAGATAATCATCATCGGTCCGGTGTTCCCGCACGAAGTAGTCGGTTTCTCTGGTGGCAACAAATACCTTTTCCCCGGCGTAGCCGGGCCTCAAATCCTGAACTTTTTCCACTGGCTTGGGGCCGTAGTCACCAACCCGATGATCATCGGTAACAAATGGACTCCGGTGCGGAAGGTGGTGGATCGGGCCGGGGCGATGGTCAAAATCGACAAATTTTGTTTTGCAATGGTGGTGGCTTCGGACCAAAGCTTAGCCGGCTTATTTGCCGGGACGCCTGAAGTGGCCTGGGATCAGGCCAGCGAGGTTTCCCGCCAAATTCATATCACTCGCAAATCGCGCCCGTTTCACACGATTCTGTCGTGTGCGCCGGCCATGTACGACGAGCTTTGGACAGCCGGGAAGTGCATGTATAAACTCGAACCGGTGCTCGCGGATGGTGGGGAATTGATCATTTTTGCGCCGCACCTCAATGAAATTTGTGTGAGCCATGGCAAGCACATCGAGGCAATCGGGTATCATTGCCGCGATTATTTCCTGGGACAATGGGACAAATTCAAACATCTGCCCTGGGGCGTACTGGCCCACTCAACTCACGTGCGCGGCATCGGGACTTTTGAAAACGGCGCTGAAAAATGCCGAGCGACTGTGACGCTCGCCTCGCAGATTCCTGAGGAGACCTGCCGCCGGATAAATCTCAATTATCGCGATCTAAAGAAGATTCGGGTGGAGGATTTTGCAAATCGGGAGGATCAGGGAATATTGCTGGTGCCCAAGGCTGGCGAAATGCTTTATCAATTGGAGCATCCCCCGAGATGGGCCGGAGGGGATGGCGGCTAAAGTCAGGGAAAAATCTCTTTCAAATTAGGCCTTTCCCCGGCACTATCCGCGGTCACGTTGAGAGCGGGTTCCAGTGCTGGAATGAAGTTTCCGAGGCCTGGTTCCTCCCTGTTGTGAGATGAAACGAACGCATCATTGTAATGAGCTGCGCCCGGCAAACATCGGGCAAACGGTCACGTTAAGCGGCTGGGTACATTCCCGGCGCGACCTGGGCGGAGTGATTTTTATCGATGTGCGCGACCGCGAGGGGCGCACCCAGACGGTGTTCGACCCATCAGATTTGCCCAAGGAACTTTTCGAGCAGGCAGCCGCGTTACGCAGCGAATGCGTGATCCGGGTTACGGGAAAAGTTCGGCAGCGACCGGCTGGCACCAACAATCCGAAGATCGCTACCGGCGAGGTTGAAGTGGCGGCCTCGAAACTCGACGTGCTTAACACGGCTGAGGTGCTGCCGTTCCCGGTGGACGACCCCGAGGTGGCCAGCAAAGTGAACGAGGAGCTGCGGCTACGGTATCGCTACCTGGATTTGCGTCGGCCGGAGATGGCTCGCAATCTCCGTTTGCGCAGCAAAGTCGCCACCGCCACGCGCAACTACATGGATGAACAAGGTTTCCTCGAAGTCGAGACGCCAATCCTGTTCAAGAGCACGCCGGAAGGCGCGCGCGAATTCCTGGTGCCCAATCGCCGTGACCCTGGCACGTTCTATGCCCTGCCGCAATCGCCGCAGCAGTTCAAACAAATCCTCATGGTCGGCGGGGTCGAGCGCTATTATCAGCTCGCACGGTGCTTTCGCGACGAAGACCAACGCGCTGACCGACAGCTTGAGTTCACGCAAATCGATATCGAGATGTCGTTTATCGAACGGGAGGACATTTACAACCTCATCGAAGGCTTGTTAAAGCGTGTTTGGAAAGTGGCGCTCAATGTTGATATTCCCACGCCATTCAAACGTCTTGTATACAAAGATGCAATTGATCGGTATGGAATCGACAAACCGGACACACGATTCGGAATGGAACTGGAGGATTTCACCGAAGAATTTCGCGGCAGCAGTTTCAAAGTATTCAGCGGCGCGATTGCAAACAACGGAGTGGTGAAGGCCATCAATGCGAAAGGCATGGCCGGCGCGACGCAGGGCCAGGTGGACACGATGACGGAGTTGGCCAAGAGCTTCGGGGCCAAAGGACTTGCCTATATCAAAGTAGAAGGGGGCGAATGGAAATCCCCCATTGTTAAATTCTTCTCTGAAACTGAAAAAGCGGCCCTGGCGAAGAAGTTGGCAGTTGAGGAGGGCGACCTCATTCTGTTCGCTGCCGATCAGTGGCTGACCGCTTGCGAGATCCTTGGCAAATTGCGGTTGTACTGCGCCGACCTGCTGAAGGCGCAGGGAAAGCTGAATATCCCGGTGGACCGTTTCGATTTCCTTTGGGTAGTGGATTTTCCGCTGCTGAGTTTCGATAAAGAACAAAACCGTTGGTACTCGAGCCATCATCCATTCACCGCGCCCGTCGCCGAAGATATTCAGTGGCTCAAAACCGAACCCAAACGCGTGCGTGGCCAACACTACGATATCGTCGTCAACGGCACTGAGTTGGGTGGCGGCTCAATTCGTATCCATCAGCCCGAAGTGCAGAAAACCGTATTCGAAGATGTCCTGCAAATCTCACCGGAGGAAACGAAGCTGCGCTTCGGTTACATGCTCGATGCGTTCAAATACGGTGCCCCGCCGCATGGGGGCATCGCGCTGGGATTCGACCGCATGATTGCCATCTTGTGTGGCACCCCCAGTATCCGAGATGTGATTGCCTTCCCCAAGACTGCCAAAGGCGTTTGTCTCATGACCGAATCGCCTGCGCCGATTTCTCCGCGGCAGTTGCGAGATCTGCACCTCGAAGTCAAGGCTGCGAAGAAAGATTCGGGCTCTTAATGAATTGCTCCTTCGCGGTTCACTGCAGCATCGCGCGATAAAAGCGGTGATTAAAATTAATGGTGGGATCGGTGTACGACCACGCGCCGGAAGCAGAGGCGATATTAGTCGAGATCGTTCGCCATGAAGCCGCAGCGGTCACGTTGGTCGTGGCCTGGACGAAGTAGATAACCCCGGGGGAGCCCGTGAAATCCATCCTCAGCGCGCCAGCCGAGGGACGCGTGACTGCTACAATTGCGGGGACCGCCGGCGTCGTGTCGAACGAATAAAAGAAAGGCACAATGAGATTTGTAGTATTGATCGTGGTGCCCGCTGTGTTCCCGCGTCCGGCGAACGTAGCGTAAAACGTGTTGCTGAAAGCAATCATTCGGTCGTAGTCGCCCAGCAGACGGTTGTGATTAGCCGGAGTAGTGCCATAACCAAAGGCCATGCCGTTCGTATTGAAGCTATAAAGTTGATTGTTGGCTGCCAGGGAGAGGCCTTCATCGCGTGAGAGCGCCAGGTGGACATTAAAGTTGAGACCGTCGAATTCGTCATAAAGGACCCCCACTGCGCCGTTACGAGCAACGGCAATGGAAGGCAGAGCTGCGGAGTAAGCACTGGAAGATAAGAGCAGGGGAGCGCCATTTTGGACGAGGTTTGCGCCGTTCGCATCGAGCCTTTGCAGAAATAGATGGCCAATCTGACTGGCATCCGAGAGACCATAAACGATGTAGACGCGGCTGCCATTGGTGTTCACGGCGATGGCCGTGATATTCCCAAGCAGATAATTAATGTAACCAAACGAGAAGGCGCTGTTGTTGCCTTGCCGTGAGGGGCCATTGGTCACCGCCAATCCGCCGATGGCATCGGATGTGGCAGAAGTGAAATCCCAACTTGCTGCACCCGAGTAACGATTGAGGCGATAATTAATCAGCGGTATTCCCGATCCGTTGTTGTTGGTCCGCACCCCGCAGATGATAAAGCAGTCGCCCAAATCATCAGCGGCAATGCGGAGGCCTGGGTTGACGCTGCCGGTGTTCGCCTGGCCGGGCGAAGCTACGGCCTGGTCCTCACCCGCCGGAAAAGTTTGGCCGAAGTCCGTCGAAATCGCCACGCGCTCTTCGGAAAACGTGTATGCCGAATTGAAATTGTCGTAGGCAACCGCAACCGTACTGCCGCTGGTAACTACCCAAGGCTGGTCTGCGTTTGCGCTCGACAGGGCCGCGTTGTCCCAATTCCAATTGAGAGCACTTGTTAAATTCGTTGTGCTTCCATGCCACACATAATCTATGCCGGAAGGGTCTCGAGCCAGAAGCGCTCCGTGAAGAGTGCCGTTCGAATCGTAGGCATATGACTGATCATCGATGAAGAACGTCACTCCGGAATAGGGAGTCGGCACGGAAAACTCGACGCGCCAGTTCGCTCCGTTATTTGTCGAATACCATAGCTGCGCCGTAGAGCGCGAAATCCAGGATCCGTATCCAAAACTGGAGATGACAATTTGGTTTGGGCTGAGCGGGTTGACCGCCACGCACGGTTCGTTGCCCCAGTCTCGATACGATTGCGCAGCGATGTAGGTGGAATAATCGCTTCCCGGCAAGCTCCCAATGACATCCACCGATGCCGCCAACGTCGAGCTGGTGCCCAGCGCAAAACCGGCGCAAGCTATCGTGATAGGGCTCGCCCAAACACATGCGTGTATTTCGCGGCCGAATAGATGAATAGATAGCCGCTTCGTGAACAATGGAGAATGTGCAAGCGAGCTACGTCTCGGGATCATCGTGCGATAATTCTGGCGCACCGGGTTCCTCTCGTCAAATCCTCGAGGAACCGAGCAGAGATGTCTCAAGCGTCTGCCTTCATCAGGACGAGCTGCGACGGTTCCTCGCAAATATGCGCATGAATCGTGGCGGACCCGGAATGCCTTCGAGCTGAACCTGCCGGATGAGCTGTGGATTATCGGTGATTAAACCGTCGACACCGGCGCGCAAAAGACGGCGCGCAAGGCGCACGTCATTGACAGTATAAACCCAGACTTTAAGGCCGCGTTGATGGGCGAGGCGAACGGCGCCCTTGGTAACTTTCCGCGACCAAACAATAATCTTCGCGCCGGTTTTATGCGCCTGGTTCAGCCAGGCGCGGTTGAGTTTACGCGAGATGCCCAAAGGCCGTTTGCCACCCGGCAAGCGGCGTCCAGGCCCAAGCGCGGCGAGGACCTGGTGATGGTCCCTTTCGTGAAACAGGCGTACAAATTCCCAATCAAACGATTGCACAATGACACGGTTCCTCAACGAGTGATGTTGAAGGAATTTGATAAGATCAGGGCCATGCCCGCCTTTTTGCTCGATTAGCGCAAGCGTCCCCTTTGGCAGTTCGGCAAGTGTTTCAGCCAGTGTCGGCACTCTAATGCCGGCAAATTTTGGATCGAACCAACTACCGGCATCAAGGCTTTGTATTTCCGCGGCAGATTTGCTGGCAACCGGAATACGTCGTGCGCGCCAACGTTTAAGAGCGTCTGTAGTGCGGTCGAGTTTGGCGTCATGAATGACAATCCACTCGCGATCTTTGCTTTGGCGGACATCGAACTCGACCAGGTCTGCGCCCGCGGCTATGGCCAACGAGAAGGACGGCAATGTGTTTTCGGGAGCCGCCTGGCAGAACCCGCGATGGGCAATCACCAGCGGCCGAGTGCTCGCGACGCGCTTCAAACGAAAATAGTCTGCTCGCGCCCAGGGCCAACCGAAGCAATCGCCAATCGGGCACCCGTCAGTTCCGCCAGCGCCTTGAGGTAAGTGCGAGTTTTGGCCGGCAAATCTTTCCAGGTTCGAGCCTGGTGCGTGGGAGTGCGCCAGCCAGGAAACTCCGCATAGACCGGCGCGCAACGGGAGAGCGCTTCAATGTCGTTAGGGATGTAATCATAACGCTTCTTGCCGTCGCGATAAGCCACGCATACGCGGATGGTCTCGACCGAATCCAAGCCGTCGATATTAGTCACTGCCAGGTCATCGATCCCATTCACCATGCAGGCGTGGCGAGTGGCGACCGAATCAAACCAGCCGCAGCGCCGCGGCCGGCCTGTGGTGGCCCCGAACTCGCGCCCCATCGCGTGGAGCATATCCGCAATCTCGGCGTTCTCCGTCGGCAGTGGACCTTCACCCACGCGCGTCGTGTAAGCCTTCATCACGCCGACCACGCGGTCCATCCGATGCGGTGGAATACCCGAGCCAGTGCAGGCACCACCCGCAGTTGTGTTCGATGAGGTAACGAAGGGATACGTGCCGTGATCGATGTCCAGGAAAGTTCCCTGAGCGCCTTCGAACAAAATATCGTCGCCCCGCCGGACCGCCTCATGCAACAGCACGACGGTGTTGGTGACAAAAGGACGAAGGTAATCCCCGGCATTGCGATACTTGGCATGAACTTCCTTGAAGGAAAGCGGTTCAGCGCCGAAAGCTTTTAGGATTTCGTTATTCTCATTGATTTTGAATTCGAGTTGCTGGCGAAAGCGCTCAGGGTTGATTAGATCGATGACGCGCAAACCGGTTCGGGCGGCTTTGTCGCCATAAGCGGGGCCGATACCGCGCTTGGTCGTTCCGATTTTGTTTTTTCCTTTCAGCGTCTCGCGCTGGGAGTCCAGTTCGCGGTGGTAGGGAAAGACCACGTGGGCGGTTTCGCTCAGGAACAAGTTTTTTTCGATTTTGATTCCAAGCTTGCGAAGGCCTTCTATTTCGTCAACGAGGCTGACCGGATCGACCACGACACCGTTGCCAATGACACAGACTTTCTTTTTTCGCAGGATGCCGGACGGGACCAGGTGCAGGATATACTTTTGGCCTTTGATATGAACCGTGTGGCCGGCGTTATTGCCGCCTTGCGTGCGGACAACGACGTCTGCCTTTTCCGTCAGGACATCGATGATCTTGCCTTTGCCTTCATCACCCCATTGAGCGCCCACCAGGATTGTATTGGCCATAAATTCAACAAAAGCCCTCAAGTGCGAGGCAACACGCGTATGCTCGCTGGACGTTGCCGCTTGAAGCTGCCTGCTTTAGCAGGCGCAACCTCGGCGGCGCTTTGGCTCGAGGGCAAGGTTTTCCACCGTTGCGCGCAGAACCTAAGAACCTGTCGAGCGAGTGTCAATGGGATTGTAAGCAACTGGACACGCCGCGAGGCTTCTGAAAAGCTCTCGGCGTGAAGCAAGCGATCGTGACGTTAGATATGGAGGGGGTATTGACGCCGGAGATCTGGATAGCCGTGGCGGAGGAAACCGGCATACCGGAACTGCGGCGAACCACTCGAGACGAGCCGGATTATGACAAGCTGATGCGCAGTCGGTTGAAAATACTGGACGCGCACGGCTTAAAACTGTCGGATATTCGGGGCGTGATAGGCGCCTTGCAGCCGTTGCCTGGAGCCAAAGCGTTCCTCGATGAGTTGCGATCGTTCATGCAGGTCATCATCCTGTCCGATACGTTCGAGCAATTCGCTTCGCCGTTTCTACGCCAACTTGGCTTGCCCACGCTGCTCTGTCACCGTTTGGTGGTCAAAGACGATCGCGTTGTCGACTATCAGTTGCGCATTCCTGAGCAAAAGCAACGCGCCGTAGCCGCATTCAAGCTGCTCAATTATTACGTTATTGCGGCCGGCGATTCGTTCAACGATACCGCAATGCTGAGCGAGGCCCACACGGGGTTTCTATTTCGAGCGCCCGAAAATGTGAAAGACCAGTTTCCGCAATTCAAAGCGGTGGAAAAATATGAAGATTTGCTGGGATTGATCCGGAAGACTGCGGGATTGAACTAAATCCAATGCTGGACTAATCCTCCGCCTTCAGATCTCGCGTCATTAAATCGCGGACTGCCTGGGCCACATTCTTGCTCTGGTAAAGCATCGCATAGACTTCGTCGATCACCGGTGTAGTCACCTTGTGTTTTCGGGCCAGTTGCCAGGCCGAACGAGCTGTCGGGTATCCCTCTGCCACGGCGAGCATGCTGGCGGCAACGTTGGTTGGCCTTTCTCCCTTGCCAACGCGCTCGCCAAACCCACGGTTTCGGCTCAGCTTTGAGAAGCAGGTTACCATTAGATCGCCGAGGCCGCTAAGGCCGGTGAAGGTGTCGGTCTGTGCGCCACACGCAGTGCCGAGTCGCCGCATTTCCACGATGGCGCGCGTGACGAGCGCAGCCTTCGAGTTGTCACCGAAACCCAAGCCGTCGCTGATGCCGGCAGCGATGGCAATCACGTTTTTCAAGGCGCCCCCCAATTCTACACCCAGCACGTCCGTCCCCGTGTAAACACGGAACACCGGGCGGCTGAACAGCGCCTGCACTGTTGCCGCTGTTTGCGGATCGCGGCTCGCAGCAACTGTAGCGGTCGGGATGTCACGGGCGACTTCCACAGCAAAACTAGGGCCTGACAACGCCGCGGTTTTCGATCGTGGCGCAGTTTCCGCAAGCACCCCGCACATCGTGAGGCCAGTGTCGTATTCGATTCCTTTGGTCACGCTCACGACCGTTCCAGTAAAATCACTCAATGAATTCGTGACGTCCCGAAACGGCTGCGATGGCACGGCCACCACCACACATTCCGCGTTCACGCTCGCGCGAGCAAGATTTGCCTCGAGCACTATTTCGCGAGGAAGCTCAATGCCCGGCAAAAAACGGTCGTTGCGGCCGACCTGCCGAATCTCTTCCAGCCATTCGGGCATGTGGCCCCAAATGGTGACGTGGTTTTGTCCCTGATACAGCAAGCGCGCCAGGGCAGTGCCCCACGCACCCGCACCTAAGACGGTAACGTTCATGCGGCGGGTTTCGGTGATTCGCTGGGTGTTCCTTTTCTGGCGCCGATTTTGTGTTCGGTACCTTTGAGCAGACGCTGAATATTGGATTTGTGTTTATGGATTGCCAGCAAAGCCATTGCGGCGGTCAGGACGATTAACAAAGTGCTTTGGCCGGTCAGCCAGGTGGCAAAGGGAAGAACGAAGGCAGCGGCGATTGAGGCAAGCGATACATATCGTGTCAGGACAAATATTACCAACCAGACGACAAAGGCAATCAGCAGCGACCATGGCACCAATGCCAACAGCGTGCCGGCGGAGGTTGCGATACCTTTACCCCCTTTAAACCTCAGCCAGCAGGTGTAGTTATGGCCCAGGATGGCACAGATGCCCCCCACGACACGAAACCACTCTCGCGCAAGCGGGTCTGCACCCGGGTATAACCATCGCCCAATTTCGGGCGCCAGGACCACAACCGCCAACCATCCTTTCAGAGCATCTACCAGAAGCACACCCACACCGGCGACGGTTCCCAATATCCGGAACACGTTAGTCGCGCCGATATTTCCGCTGCCGACTTTGCGGATATCAATGCCACGTGCTCGCGCCAGCATGAACCCGGTCGGTATTGAGCCCAGTAGATAGGCCCCGAACGCGGTCAGGATGTAACCAAGAATCGGCACTGGGCTACTTTAGGTGTCAAAAGTCTGAAGTTGAAAGCGGAAAATTGCAGGTACTGATGCGAGCTGCATCCGCATGTAGGGTGGGCGTCCGGGCCCGCGGGTTACAGTTGTCAGCACGTTGGCATCAATGGCACACTGGGCGTGATGACTATGGCGAACAAACCGCGGGTTGCGGTACTGGGCGCGGGCGCACTGGGCAAAGAACATATTCGGATCTATGCCGACCTGGCGGCGGCAGGCCAGGTCCA
The DNA here is from genome assembly GCA_964623885.1 of uncultured Verrucomicrobiota bacterium. Classification (GTDB taxonomy): domain Bacteria; phylum Verrucomicrobiota; class Verrucomicrobiia; order Limisphaerales; family UBA8199; genus CAZUVM01. The sequence continues at coordinate 17,532 of CAZUVM010000088.1, read as the reverse complement.
GTTCGTCGGTATCTATGATGTGGTCAAAGAAACCGCGCGGAAGTTTGCCGACAAATACCGCGTCCGGGCGTTCAGTTCAGCGGCCGAGGCTTCTGCGGCCAGCGACGCGCTGAGCATCGTCACCCCTACCATCACCCACTTCGAATTGGCCGAGGCACTGCTGCGAGCTGGCAAACATGTCCTGGTGGAGAAGCCAATGACGGACGGGGCCGAACAGGCTGCTCGACTGGTGCAGTTAGCACAACAGAACAATTGTGTTTTGCAGGTTGGCCACGTCGAACGGTTCAATCCGGTTCTCAAATACCTGGAAAGTGTGGCCACCGAACCGCGCTTTATCGAGACCCACCGGCTTTCGCCTTACCCATCCCGCAGCACAGATATCGGCGTGGTCCTCGATTTGATGATTCACGATCTGGATGTGGTGCTGGCGTTTGTGAAGGCGCCGGTGACGAGCGTTGACGCTGTCGGAATTTCTGTGTTGAGCAAGTCGGAAGATATCGCCAACGCGCGAGTGCGCTTCGGCAATACGTGCATCGCCAACCTGACGGCCAGCCGCATCAGCCCGGAGCGCATGCGCAAGATTCGCGTTTTTAGCAGCGGCGCAACCAAGAGTTACATCTCCCTGGATTATCGGGCACAGGAAGGGTACATCTTGCGGATTGCGCGCGATAACGAAGCGGAGAGCTCGCTGTTGAAAAAGCTGTTGCGAACCAAGGATTCGACCATCGTGAGTGAATTCGCCGGCAAGAAGATCGTGCGCGAGCCTGTGCCGATCGCCAAAGAGGAGCCGCTGAAACTCGAGCTTCAACATTTCATCGAATGTGCCCGCACCCACCACACGCCAATGGTCAGCGGCGAATCCGCCAAGCGCGCGTTGGATTTGGCCTTGGAAATTACGGCGCAAATCAGGAAGGACGCGCTGCGGGTCTGAGGGGCCTTTACGAATGGAGTTGGCGGGTGTAAGCAATACGTGCCAAAGGACTCGGGTGATCGAAATCCAACCGGGAACAGGGCGTTCCGATCCTGAATCATTGATGAGATCGAAAAGTTTCATGTTGAATCCCGGGGAATCGCGCTCGGGGGCGAGCCGTCCCCGCCCCAGACTACAATGAGGCCGAAGAGTTTTATGTTAATTGCTGGCGAGGCCAGCGGGGATCTGCTGGGGGCCGAACTGGTTCAGGCTTTGCGTGAAGAGATCGCCGGCATAGAAGGTTTGCCTACAAACGATTATCAGCCGCTCTATACCAGCCTCGAGCCGCGGTTTTTCGGCGCAGGCGGTCCCCGAATGGCCGCGGCCGGAGTGCAGCTCGCTTTCGACATGACCGAGCATGCGGTGCTTGGCCTGTCCGACGTCATCAAAAACCTGTTCAAATTCCGTCGCTTGCTGCACCAGCTTTATCATCTGGCGGTCGAGCGCGAGCCGGATGCCGTCGTCTGTGTTGATTTCTCCGGTTTCAACAGCCGCCTGGCGCATCTCATTCGCAAATACGTTCGAAGTCGCCGCGACTGGTTTCATGATTGGGATCCTAAGATAATTCAATATGTCTCACCGCAGGTGTGGGCCTCGCGCGAATGGCGCGCATATCAAGTGGCTGAGGACTATGACCTGGTCTTGAGCCTGTTTCCATTCGAGAAAGAGTGGTACGCGAAACGAGTGCCGAAACTGCGGGTCGAATTTGTAGGGCATCCATTGTTAGATCGTTATGACATCCGCAAGTCCGCGACGGCAGGCACGTTCGAGCCACGACCTACGCCCAGGCTGCTGCTTTTGCCGGGCAGCCGGACGGCCGAGCTGCGACACCATTTGCCCGTAATGCTGGGGGCGGTCGAGCTGGTCCGACGTGAGATCCCGGGACTTCAGATCCGAATGGTTCTGCCGAACGAAAAGCTGGTCGCGCTGGCAGAGACTTTCAGGCGCCCAAGCGACCTTGAGATCCAGACCGGCCGCCTGGCCGAGGCTTTGCAGACGGCCGATGTTGCCGTCGCCTCGACGGGAACTGTTACCATGGAATGCGCTTTTTTAGGAGTGCCGACCGTAGCGATTTATAAAACGTCCTGGAGCAACTACCAAATCGCCAAGAGAGTTGCGAAGGTGAAATATGTTGCCATGCCAAATATAATGGGGAATGAAGAAGTATTCCCGGAATTCATTCAGGACGCAGCCACGGCAGAAAACATCGCTGGCGCAGCTCTGGAGCTGCTGCGCGATGAGTCACGGCGACGACGAACGAGGGCGCGCGTGGCTGAAATCGTCGCGACCTTGGGTGAGTCCGGGGCCAGCCGACGGGCTGCCAAGGCCATTGCCGGGTTACTAGAGCCTGAAAGGGTGGCGTCGTCGACAATCCTGGCCAAGGGTTAACGCAGCAGTTTTTTCAGATGCCCTATGGACCTGGCCGCCTGGTCGACCGTTCCGCACTCGACGGACATGACGATGTCACGCGGACAATATTTGCGGATGATGTGGATGACCTTTGCCCAATCGATCACGCCGTCTCCGCAAGCGCAGCCCACGGGCGTGCCGGTGACCTTGCCGCGTTCCGAGCCGGACTGCTGAATGGAGATGTCCTTGGCATGGACATGAACGAGGCGTTTCGCAACGTGCCGAAGCCAGTCATAAGGATCGTATCCGCACAGGAAAGCGTTGCCGGTATCGAAGTTGATGCCGATGCTGGGGCTTTTCACCAGCTTATAAATCCGGTCCAGTCCGTTGGGATGCTTGCTGTATTGCTGGTGGCATTCCAGGCCGATGGCAACACGTCGTGGTTCGGCGACCCTGGCTGCTTCCATTAAGGTGTAGCGCATCAGCGCGAAATCCTCTGCTTCGCTGGTCCATTGCGGCTTTGGGCCTTCATCGGTGTTAACCACCGGCGCGCCACATTCAGCGGCGAAGCGGATTGCTTGCTTTAGATATTCGGTTCCGATTTCAGGCTTGCATAGAGGTGTGTGGGAAGAGAAACCCGAAAGTTTCACGTTGGCTTTTTCGCAGGCGCGGCGGATCCGTAATGGGTCGTCGAGCATGGAGACACTATGAAAGTAACCGGCTTCGCTCAAGAGTTCGCGGCCCCAGTGAACCATGGGTTCAATGTGCGTGTAGCCTAGCGCCGCGGCTTTGGCAACGCCCCATTCAAAGGGCTTGTCCTGGTGACGGATGAATTCGAGATTGATGCCAATATGGAGGCGGGACATGGGGATAGAGTGGGTGGGTTGTTTGAGACAAAGAAGAAAGTGGATTATGCAGAGGCATCGTAAATAGCTGTGTAAGAGCAGCGAGACGCTGCCAAAACCAGCAGGTTAATCATTTGTGCCGTTGCATGGTTGAGGATTAAGGAGTTGACGGCAGTCCTGCGGCCCAGGCGCAGCCGCGGCGATAAAGCTCCTGCACGGCCGGGAAGCTTAGAGCTTTAACATCGTTTCCGAGCGTGCAGTGAAAGGTGCGTCCCTTGCCGTAACGCGAAATAAACGCTATCGGATAATCCTTACCGTCGACTTTTGATTTCGCTTGGGCGAGCACTTCGATAGGATGATCACCGATCAGGCAGGTATAAAGCTCATCCTGGGTATCGAAATCCGGGAGTCCACGCGCGATGGGTTGGTCGCGCGCGACGAATTCCACACGGAAGGGACCGTGGGGATCATGCTGGCGTTTGCCGGGACCGGGGTTGGGGCCAAACCAGACGCGGCCGGCCAGTTTTGCGAACTCAGGCCACTCATTGTACCAGGCACCACACGCAAAGTGGACCAACACCAGACCTTTGCCGCCTTCAACAAACCGACGCAGGTTTTCGCGAGCTCGCTCGCCGGGCCCGGGTTGGTCATTGTTCTGAAAGTGCAGCAGGATGACGTCGTAACGATTGACGGCCGTCGAGTCGAGGAAGTTCGGATCTTCAACCGTAAAAACATCGAGCCTTGGGTCCTTAAGTAGAGCCTCTGACAGAATGGGGGCGGTGTCGCGCCAGTGGTGACCGGGATAATCAATGCCGGTGACGAGTAAAATGCGAGCCTTTGGTTGCGCGGAAGGAGAAGCGCCGGGCGCATCCGCTGCTTGCGATGACCAGCAGAGGAGGGAAGCGCAAGTTGCAATGCTAACGAAAGCGCAAAAAAAGAACCGCTGAATGGAAGTTTTGAATGGGAACTTCATAACTCCAATATGAGTTTCGTTTGACCCGGAAACGGTACGGGATAACTGCCGTTTGCTCCTGGTTTGGTGGGTGGTTCCATACCGTCGTGGCAGTCGTCGGGCTTGGGCGGGTAATGAAAGTCCGATTGGTTGATTTGGTCCCATGTGACTTCTTTGCCGGTGTAGCAGGAGATCTGGCCCATTACTGTGATCATGGTGCTGCGCGTCATATAATTGCCACAATTAACGGGTTGCCTGGAGCGAATGCCGGCGAAAAGCTTATCGTGCTCAATCTGATAAGGGTCACACCGTCCTTGCCAGCGCCAATTACTCTCGCCCCAGATGCGGCAGGCGGTGAGCGACGCCTTGCCTTTCGTTCCAAAGATCAAGCTGGAATCCTCGTCGTAACATCCGGTAGTTGTTCGGCAGAACGCATACACGCGCACGCCTTTGTCAAATTCATAAACCACCGAATGATGATCGAACACGTCGCCGTAAATTGGTTCGGTCATCGTTGAACGGCCGCCCAAACCATGGCACTTGAGCGGCGCGGCGTTGCCCAGGACCCAGCTCGCTCGATCCATGTTGTGGACGAGCGACTGCGGCACATCGTCCCCCGACAACCAGCGGAAATGGTATTGGGTGCTGCATTGCCATTCCAATTCGCTCAATCCCGATTTGCGCTCGGTTACGCCATAAGGCGCGCGGAGGAAATTCTCTTCAATCGTCACAATATCCCCCAGCGCGCCTTCGTGAACCCGCTTCACCGTCTCTACATAGCCGGCATGGAAACGACTTTGGAGGCCGGAGACGATGCAAAGCTTCTTCTCCCTCGCCAAATCACACGCTTGTTGCATGAGCTTCACTCCCAGTGGATCGATGCCGTGCGGTTTTTCAACAAAGACATGTTTACCCGCTCGAATGGCCGATATGGCGTGGAACGGATGGAATTTCGCCGCATTGGCGATCAATACTACATCGGCTGCCTCGATGACGTGTTTGTAACCATCGAAACCCGTAAAGCAATGCGCGTCATCGACAGCCACTTGAGCGCCCCTGGCCGCCCGAATTTCTTCCCGTTTCGCCTCGATACGGTCGCGGAAGATGTCGCACATGGCCACCAGCCTGGCGCCTGGGTCGGCAGCTAATGCCTGAGCTGCGGCGCCGGCGTTCCTGCCGCCACAACCGATCATTCCGACTTTCAGGACGTCAGAGCCGCCTGGGTGAGCGGCGCGCTCGATACCGCGTGTATCTGCGGCCAGGGTCTTTGCCGCCATCGCCCCGAGCATAGTGGCGCCGGCAGCGGTGGAGGATGAGGTTTTTAGGAATTCTCTGCGAGTGATGGAGTGTTGGTGTGAGGGTAGGGTCTTCATAGACGATCGCCTGAAGGGCGAACCGAGTATTCATCTCTCGCAAAGAGGAACGCAAGAAATTGTTTTGCGTTCAACTGCGGCAGTGTAAACTTGACATTGTAGCAGTGCGTCTGTATTTTCAGGTAGTCAGAGGCCTCACACACAAATCTGCTTATGAATACTCCTGCTGACTCTCCCGCTTCGAGCCTCGGAAAGCCAATTACACCCACCACGCCCGCTGACGAGCTAACGCGTGTGAAAATCTTTTTGGGGATTCAAGCCTTCTTTCTCGTGGTGTCTGTTTTTACCGGGGGATTCAATTTCAAATTGTGGTCGATGCTCGACACCGCGTTGATGATCCAGTCGATTGGAGTGACAGCATTGGTTGTGGTGCTGGAAGAGGCGCGGCACCGACGCCTCGCCTTCAAAGTGGCCATTATCCTCTATCTGTTAGCGGTGCTGGATATGGGGATAAATGTGTGCGTGTCGGGTGTCGTGGGGTGGAAGAACCTCAGTAACTAAGCTCAAATGCCGCCGAAACGGCGGTGGCGGCGATTGTATTCTTCGAGAGCGGCAAAGAATTGCGGCTTGCGGAAGTCGGGCCAGAGCGTGGGGGTCACGACGAGCTCCGTATATGAGATTTGCCAAAGCAGAAAGTTGCTGACGCGCATCTCGCCGCTGGTGCGGATGAGCAGATCGGGATCGGGCAGGTTCCGCGTGTAGAGGTGCTGGGCGAATACCTGCTCGGTAACATCGGCCGGGTCAAGCTGGCCGGCCCTGACTTTTTGGGCGATGTTTCGAACTGCCTCAACAATTTCTGTCCGGCCTCCGTAGCTCAGTGCCATAACCAAAGTCAGGCCATTGTTTTTCGACAGAGTGACAATGGTCTTTTTCAGATGATCCTGGACAGCTTCCGGCAAGCGATAGATTTGTCCGATCACTTCCAGCCGCACGTTGTTTTTATTCAGCTCAGAAGTTTCCGACTTCAGATAATGGACCAGGTACTTCATCAGGGCGTCCACTTCTTCCTTGGGGCGGTTCCAATTTTCGACAGAAAATGCGTAGAGAGTCAGGTATTTGATTCCCAGCTCGCCCGACGTGCGGATGATCACGCGGGCCGACTCAGCCCCGGCGCGGTGGCCTTCGATGCGCGGTAAATGCCGCTGGCGAGCCCAGCGGCCGTTGCCATCCATAATGACGGCGACGTGTCTGGGCAATGACGCCTTGGCTTCAGGGCTTAAATGGGCAGGCGCGGTCATGGATTCGGTGCCGCGACGACTCTGAAGCCGATGTAATTCTCGGGCAAGCTCGGATCGCCGCTGTAACGGCCGGCGGAGCGGCAATATTGAGGTCCGTAGCCCCACCCGCCGCCACGAAACACTCGGCCGGAGCCGCTTGCCGGGCCCTGAGGATCGACGGCCAAGCCGATGGGGTACACGTCGTACCAATCCTCGCACCACTCATACACATCGCCGTGGACATCAAATAACCCCAACGGGTTCGGCAACTTTTGCCCAACATCGTGAGTTACCGAACCGCTGTTCGCGTTATACCAGGAATAATTCGTCAGATTCAGATAGCCAGGATCGTCACCGTAGCTGAAACGATTGGTTGTTCCACCACGGCAGGCGTATTCCCATTCTGCCTCGGTCGGGAGACGATAGACCCAGTTTGTTGGCAAGCGTCCCGCCTGCTGTTCGTTCGCCGTCAGTTGTGCGCAATACCCTGCGGCCGCGTACCAATGGACCTGTTCCACCGGTCGGCTTAGATCCGTTCCGCCATGGGCCCCGTTGAAATAACCGGGGTTGTAACCCATCACCGACAGAAAATCGTTTTGTGTAACCAAAAATCTCGAAATGAAAAAGCCCCGGCTAATAGTCACTGGATGCAGAGTTTCATCTGTATCGCGTCCCACTTCATTGGTCGGGCTACCCATAAGAAAAGTTCCGCCAGGGACCCAGACGAGGTTGGTGTTAATTACGCTGGTGGGGATTGGAGGCGGACTTGACGCGCGATAGAAGTGTTGTCCGGAGACAGGTCCGGTAATATCTGCCACCATGATCGTGCTATTGGTCAGCAGCAGGTTCGCCAAAGGCAACCAAACGTTTGTAGATCCCAAACCGATCTGGTACTGCAGCATCCACATAGTACCTGCCGATCCGGTCAAGCTGACCTGTGCGGAATTCCCTGCCAAATGCAAGCCGACTCGTGGTGAGGGTTGTGCGCGGACCTCCGGATCTACTCCGAGCCAAAGAGCAAAGAAGACCGGCACGCCAATGAGAAACATCCTATTCATCGGACAATCTTGTTCGTCCGGCTTATCGAATCAGAAAAACCCGTTGTGGGCAATGGTGATTCGCGCGTCGAATGCGCAGCACCACGGATAGAAAAATCACGCATAAACCCGTTCGCTGGACTCGCGCGGGTGCGGTTGTTACCCTGAGATCTGTGGAACGCATTTTGGCAAAAGCCCTCGGCCAGGACGCCACACCGGCGGCGGTCGCGGAAAAGCGCGACTTGCTCGAGCGATTGCTGGCGCGGCTTGCCCACGAGATTCGGAATCCGCTTAGTTCTCTGGATGTCCACCTTCAGCTTCTGGAGGAGGATCTCGGGACTTTAGCGCCCGCCATGCGGGAGCAATTGACACCTCGGCTGGAGATCATTCACGGTGAGTTGCACCGGTTGGAAAATGTGGTAGACCGGTTCCTAAAAGTGACCGGCCCATCGGCGCTGGACCTCGAAATGGTTGAACTGGTTAAGGTGGTTACGCACGTTTGCGAATTGTTGCGCCCTGAGGCCGCCGCTCGTCAAATCGAGATTGCAACCGCCGCCGACCCATCGCTGAAGCCCCTCAGGGCCGATCCGGTTCGATTGACGCAAGCGTTGATGAATCTGGTTATCAATGCCATGCAAGCAGTGGAGCGCAAAGGCCGCATCTCCGTCGCCACTGCCGCTGCCGACACTTCGCAGCTCATTACCGTGCACGACAGTGGCCCGGGGATCCCCGCGGAAAGACTTTCATCGATTTTTGATCCCTATTTCACGACCAAACCGGAAGGTATTGGCCTGGGACTCTGGATCGCACAACAAATCGTGACCGCGCACGGGGGTACGCTCAAAGCGCAGAACGCGCCGGAGGGTGGGGCGGTGTTTACGATTGTGCTGCCGACCGACCGGAGTATCGGGGTGACGGCTTAGGCTGAGCCGAGCTATTTAACCACAGATGGACAAAGATGAATATAGATGCAACGGATTTAGGATTCACCCCGTGATCGGATCGCAGCACCTTTGTTCTGCAATGATCACGTCTTCGTATCTGTGTCTATCTGTGTATCTGCGGTTAGTTTATTGCTAGTTACTTCCTGGAGCAGCGGATGTCGCGCTAATGGATAAATCGAAAATTAAAATCCTGGTGGTCGATGATGAACAGGGCCTTTGCGCCGGCCTCCAGGAGGCGCTCCGCCGCGATGGTTACGTGGTGGATGCAGCCACCGATGCATCCGCTGCGCTGAAACTTGCCCGGGAACGCCTCTTTAACCTGGTCATTTCAGACATCAAAATGCCGGGCCTAACCGGTCTGGAATTGCTTTCGCAGGTTCGCGCGCATCACCGTGATACCCTATTTATCATGATGACCGCCTATGGCACCGTCGAAAGCGCGGTCGAGGCAATGAAGCAGGGAGCCTATGACTACTTGCCAAAGCCCTTGGATTTGAAGCGCCTTCGGGTCGTAGTGCAGAAAGCCCTCGAGTTTCAGGCCGTAGTGGCCGAAAACAACGAATTGCGTTTGCGCCTCCAAACGCGCTCCGAACCCAGCCTGCTCATCGGCGAAAGCGAAGCCATGCGTGCTGTTGCCCGATTGGTGGAGGAGGTGGCCAACAGCGACGTCACAGTTTTGATCGAAGGCGAGAGCGGCACGGGCAAGGAAATAGTCGCCCGGTCCATTCACCTGCACAGTTCACGCCGTGAACGGCCATTTATCTCAGTTAATTGCGCCGCATTAGCGGAGCAACTGCTCGAAGCGGAGTTGTTCGGCCATGTGAAAGGCGCGTTTACTGGGGCGGTTGCGAATAAGCCTGGCCGGTTCCAACTGGCGAATGGCGGCACGCTGTTCCTGGACGAGATCGGGGATCTTTCGCCTAAAGGGCAGGGTGATTTACTTCGCGTTCTTGAAGACGGCGCTTTTCGAATGGTGGGAGGCTCCGAGCTGATCCACGTTAATGTCCGCGTAATCGCAGCCACCAACAAGAACCTGCAACAGGCGGTTAATGAAGGAGAATTCCGCGAAGATCTTTTTTACCGACTCCAGATCGTGCCCGTAGCCATGCCCCCGTTGCGCGAGCGCGCTGAAGATATTCCGTTGCTTGTCGAGAGCTTTTTCGAGCATTTCACTGCCAAGCATAAGCGCCGCCGCAAACGGATGTCTGCTGAAGCACTGCAACTCTGTCAGCGATTTCCCTGGCCGGGAAACGTCCGTCAACTCCGCAACACGATCGAACGACTGGTGATCACTTGCCGGGAATCCGTGGTGGATGTGCCGCAACTTCCTGATTTTCTACGCGATTACGATCGCACTGCGACGACCTTTACGGTCCGACCCGGCACTCCATTGGCGGAAGTCGAAAAGTTGCTTATCCGCCAAACTCTCACGCACGTGACCAGCAACCGTGAAGAAGCTGCCCGCGCGTTGGGTATCAGCCGCCGGGCGCTTCAGTACAAACTCAAGGAGTACGGGTTATTGGATTCCAGCGACCAACCGGTTCACGAATCGGGTCAGGCACCGGCGTAGCAGATTTCGGCAAAGGACTCCTGTTCAGAGACAGGGTTGCCTCCTTTTGTGACACTACTGCAGGTTTTGGAAAGCCGCTCCATCAACTCTGTCGCACAAATCCTACCATTGATCTGAGGCAAGTGGCTGGCTCGGTGTTTGCTAGCTAGAATCAAATCACTACAACAAGTACTGTTTAACGGAACGGGCGACGTTGGCGTGCGCGATGTCGCTTCTCTTGGGAAAGGCACTTATGGGTTTTGACATTCTCGCACTGCTCTCGGGTGTTCTTCAGCCTGGTTTGGCTGGCTATGCTCTTCGGCTGCACCGGCTGTTTGGCAGTAATCGGGTCGGCTGGTGGGTTTTTTACACTTTCGCGGCTTTGGCATTGTTGCACGCCGTGCATCTTTTTCAGTCTGGCGTTGGAGCTTTTGGAATTACCGACGTCTTGATTTCTGCTTTGCTACTCGCGGGCATGGCTCATACTGAATCGGTTGTTTCCGGACGTGTCCGCCTGGAACACCGGGAACAGGAGCTTCTGGCAGAACTGGAACGAGCATTTCATCAAACCGAGGAATTGACCACTGCCAATGCGAACTTGCTCCAGCAGGTCCTTCAACGTGAGCAGAAGGACAAAATACTGAGCGCCTCCGAGGAGCAACTCCGTTTCATCTTTGAACGCAACCCGCTCCCGATGTGGATTTTCGATCTTCGCAGTCTTCGCTTTCTGGCCGTTAATGAAGCCGCACTACGGCAATACGGTTACACCGCCGCCGAGTTGATGGTCCGCACGGCGAGAGACCTTTATGCAGAAGAGAACGTGCCCGCGTTTCTGCAGGACTGCCTAAGACCCGGCTCTAATAACGAGCCGCCACGGCTATGGCAACAGCGCCGCAAAGATGGCACTCGTTTACGGGTCGAGATCCAGACCCTGGACTTGCACTATGATAATTGCCCGGCCCGGCTAGTGCTCCCGCTTGTCTGGCACGACGTGAAGGAAGAGACCAAGAGTTTCCGACGCGAAAACAGGGTCTAGGAGCTGCCCGGCCCGGTTCCCGCTCGCAGCGGCAGGAACGGCGCTCGCTCTACGCAAGAACTTGGAAGATCTGGATCCACCTGTTGGTGGTCCGCGGGATTTGGACTCACATTCCCTCATTAGCGCTTGTACAAAGATCTGGTGGCACCTTTGAGCAGAAAAACGTCCGGCTTGTCATCGTTGATTCAACTAGGGCAAAGTCATTTGTGTATGACGCTGGATGCTCTTTTAAAAACAATGGTGGAGAGAAAAGCCTCAGATCTCCACCTCATCGCCGGACTGCGCCCTGGCCTGCGGATTCAGGGCGAAATGGTGCCTTTCGCCGAACTGGCGCCCCTCGATGCGCAATCATGCAAGGAGCTGATCTATAGTGTCCTTACCGACATCCAGAGGCAGGCTTTCGAACAAGACCCAAGCACGCGAAACGAGTTAGATTTTGCTTATGGTATCTCAGGGCTTGGCCGGTTTCGATTCAACGTGCATCGAAATAAAGGGACCGTGGGCGCAGCCATTCGGTGTCTCTCAGACAGGATTCCTCCACTTGCCGAACTGGGTCTGCCGGATTCGGTTCAGGAGTTCACGCAGGCTAAGCGAGGTCTCGTGCTAGTAACCGGCACCACCGGCAGTGGGAAATCCACGACACTTGCTTCGATGATCGATGCCATTAACAGCACTCGCCACGATCACATCCTCACGATCGAGGATCCAATCGAATTCGTGCATACTTCGAAAAAGGCTTACGTGACCCAGCGCGAAGTCGGCGCGGCTGCCGACACGCTGTCATTTAAGAACGCCCTCAAGTACGCGTTGCGACAGGATCCGGACGTGATTTTGATCGGGGAAATGCGGGACTATGAGACTATTGGCATCGCGATAACTTCCGCCGAGACAGGTCACCTGGTGCTGGGCACCCTTCATACGTCCAGTGCTGCTTCCACCGTAAGTCGCATCGTGGACGTTTTCCCAACCGACCAGCAACCGCAAGTCCGCGTCCAATTGGCTGCCAACCTGGTTGGGGTTATTTCCCAGGTCCTTTTGCCCAAAAAAGACAAGTCCGGCCGCTGCCTGGCCTGTGAGGTTATGCTCGCCAATTCCGCCATCCGCAGCAACATCAGGTCGGGCAAAGTGGATGCTATTTACCAATCACTCCAAACGGGCTCACAAGAGGGCATGCAAACCATGGATCAATGTCTCCTGCGGCTCTGTCGCGAAGGCAAAATCGATTACGAAACCGCCAAGCCGTACATCTACGAGAAGACAACGCACGATGCGGCCAAGCCGACTCGTCTATCCTTCGCCCAGCGCTGACCCCCTACTGAGCGATATCTTGCAACGCGCGGACCAGAGGCAATAGTTTTTTCGGATTCGTGTTGGTGGGGTCGGCAGCGATTAGAAATAGGCTATGCACAGCTCGCAACAGGGCTGATTCCACAGACATCACGCCGTTGGCCTCGATTTCCAGGAGTTGCTTTCGGGTAAAAACCGCAGCATGCCGCCCGAGGTAATCACACATTGAAAGGAAAAGTTCGGCCTTATAAAGCGCCTCCTTTGAGTCGGAATAACAATCAGAAAAGTACTCAACCACTCGAGCGTTGTTGGCACGACTGTTCTGGGCAGTTCCTACATAGCCGAATCGCGAGGTGTATTCCCAACGGCGAACGAGTGGCATCGCTTTAATGCTCTCTGCAAATTCCTCATAAGGATAACGAAACTGCTGCTCCAGGGCTGTGGCTGACATATTTGATGGTGCCATCTGACACCAGGCAACAAGGTCATAGAAAAGCACGAAAATCGCAATCGGGGTTGATTACGGAATTCAGTCCTGTGATTTCGGTGAACGCCAGCACTTGCACAACCTCAGAGTGATCGCGTGCAGGAATTGCTCCAACCCGCCTCGGGAAGCTTAGCGCCGGATTTAGTCAGGTCCGTTCAAGCACCTAGCTATAAATTAGTTGTGTGGATTCTTTGACGCATGGTACGGGCTATGCCTCATGGCCCCACAGTTGTCGAAACCGACAATGGCAAACTATTACAATATAAAAAACTGTAGAATTATGAGCGAACCCACAAATACTGTCAGTGCTATCCCCGCCACCTCGTGCACCTGCACTGGAACACAAACTCAGCCGACACCGGCGCCAGCAGTTCAACCTGCGCCGCAAGCAAACCCAACACCTTCTCCGGCCATACCCCGCCCCAATAAGCGCGGTGCGCGCAAGCGTGCCTAAGTTCGATTCGGAAGGAACCGACGGAAGGTTAGACGCGCAAACTGCGTGGTCATAGCGCAAAGAACTGGCGCCGCGCCAAGAGAGGAACCGGCGCCGGTTCTGTTTGTTACCGGAAGTGCTTTGGACTCGTTCCTCTCATCCATTGCTGCACTTAATACTTGCTTTTCGTGCAAAGAGTGCACTTTAACCCAGTTTGCCTCGGGGCCAGGAGCAGAGTTTTCCGGCACATTGAAAATTGTTTATACTTCCAAGCCAACTACTTACCTACCAGGTCCCTGCCGTTGGTATGCAATTAGCGTAAGTACAAACTATGAACGACCTTCTCACCAGTCTGCTGAAACTTCAGGCTCTGGAGTTCGACGAATCCCCTGACAAGTACACCGAGGCGCAAGTGGCTGAGTTGCGCAGCAAGGTTCCGGCGCAAATTCTTGGCCACTACGATCGGTTAGTAGCTCGAGGTAAAAAGGGTGTGGCAATCGTGCGCAACCAGGTTTGCACCGGTTGCCATATGCGGCTGCCTATCGGTACGATTAACACCCTAATGCAAGGCAATGACATTCGGCTCTGCGATAGCTGCGGAAGGTATTTGTATCTTCCCGATCCGACCGAGACTCAGTTTGTCGAAAACATCGCTGCCACCAAGCCCGTCTCAAAGGCGCGCAAACGCAAGACCCTCGCGCATGCCGCTTGATGCCACGCTCAATGGGGTAAGCTCCGCCACCTTGGCGGACTTCACCCGACCGGGCCTGGTGGTGGCGGAACTGCGCGAACACGACACGGCGGGCATCATTAGCGAGCTGAGCAACATGCTACAGCGCGAAGGATGTGTTCCCGATGTGCTTCCGTTTTACCATTCCGCGCTGAATCAGGAACTGCTGTTGAACTCTGCGCTGGCATGCGGCCTGGCGTTTCCGCATGCGCGCATGAGCGGCGTGAAGCACGTTCAGTTCGCATTCGGTCGCACTCGCCGGCCGGTGTCGTGGGGCGCTAAAGGATCGTGGCCGGTCCAGTGTGTATTCCTGATTGCGGTGCCCGCAACCGATGCCACGACCTATTTGCACCTGCTCGCAAGCCTGGCTCGACTCGGCCAGCAGAACAATCTACTGGTTCAGCTTCGCGCCGCTGGCACGGCACAAGCCATTCTGGCAGTTCTCCGACAAATCAAATTGCGACCAGGATGAACGTAAAACGAGCGGACAGAGCGAACGAGGATGAGCTGGGGGATAGGGCAGGGCGCGCTGCAAGCAGCGCGCCCGGTGAAATAAGCTGCATCTTCCGGCGGGCTTCACCTGAGGCGCCTGCTCAGTCACCGCAGTAAATACCAATGGATTCTTTTTCCCCGATTCTGCTGCTGAAACTGACCCTCCTTGCCTATGCCTTGGGTGTCGTCAGCAGCTTGGTGTTTGTCCAACGGGAGAAGATCGCAAATGTGGCAGGCTTTGGTTGTTCGACTTTGGGTGGTTTACTGGGGATAGGCACCGCTGTTTGGATGCTGCTGTCCGGAGGGGAGCCATTGAGCTTTGAGTTTTGGCCTTCGCTTATCCCCTATGTGAAGCTTACAGTGCGGCTGGATCCGCTGGGAGCATTCTTCGTGCTGATAGCCTCAACTCTGGCCCTCGCGCTTTCTCTTTATTCGTTCGGTTACGCGCGTGGATTCTACGGCCGGAAGAAAGTTGGTATTCTGGCAGCATTCTTCAACGGGCTCTTGCTGGCAACTACGTTGGTGTTCAGCGCCTCCAACGCATTTTTCTTTTTAATCGCGTGGGAGTTAATGGCATTGACGGCTTATGCTCTCGTAAGCTTCGAACACGAAAAAACCGAAACTCGCAACGCCGGCGTGCTCTATTTTGTCATGTCGCACATCGGAACCGGTTGCCTGATTCTGGGCTTTCTGGTGCTGTTCCAGCAATCGGGCGGCTACGGCTTCGACGGGTTTCGTGCGGCCGCGAGCCAAATGTCGCCGCTTCGCCGTGATGCGGCGTTCCTGTTGTTCCTGGCCGGGTTCGGCGTAAAGGCGGGGATTATCCCGCTACACATTTGGCTGCCGGAGGCGCACCCGGTAGCTCCAAGCAACGCTTCGGCGCTTCTTTCCGGCGTGCTGATCAAAGCCGGTATCTATGGTTTGACTCGCGTGCTGTTCGACTTTCTCGGCACGCCGCCGAACTGGTGGGGTGTCACCATTTTGACCATCGGCACAATCTCAGCCGTGTTGGGGGTGCTCTATGCCCTGATGGAACATGATCTCAAGCGGTTGCTCGCCTATCACAGCATCGAGAATATCGGCATCATCCTCATGGGACTCGGCGCCTCGCTGATGTTCTTAAACACACACCATCCGGTGTTGGCTGCGCTGGCCTTGATCGCGGGCCTCTATCACACCATTAATCACGCTCTGTTTAAAGCCTTGCTCTTCCTCGGAGCGGGTGCCGTGTTGCACGCCACGCATACTCGTAACATGGAGGAATTGGGTGGACTGATTAAACGGATGCCAAAGACAGCGTTCTTCTTTTTGATCGGCGCCGTGGCCATTTCGGCGCTGCCCCCGCTGAATGGCTTCGTTAGCGAATGGCTCACCTACCAATCTTTGCTTCAGGGGTTCGGCACTACCGATAGCCTCGTGCGACTGATGTTCCCGCTGAGCGGCGCGATGCTCGCTCTCACGGGCGCGCTTGCGGCCGCCTGTTTTGTCAAAGCGTTTGGAATCACTTTCCTTGCCCAGCCGCGAAGTGAACACGCAGCCCAGGCCCACGAGGCGGCGCCGACAATGCTGGGTGGAATGGGTGTGCTTACGGCGGCTTGCTTTTTTCTAGGCCTGTTTCCGACTCTCTTCCTGCGCCTGTTCGATCCGCTCACCCAGCAACTCATCGGCGAATCAATGAGCGCCCGGATGAGCCTGGCCAACGGTCTCGTGCTGACCACGACGCAGATGGCTGGCGGGACCGTTTCGACGCTTGGCATGGCCCTGATGGCAATTTGCTTGCTGCCCATTCCGCTGGGGTTATGGCTTGTGTTCGCTCGCCACTCTAAGATTCGCATTGGACCGACGTGGGATTGCGGCCTCCGCGGATTAACACCCCACATGGAGTACACGGCCACCGGCTTTTCCAAACCGATCCGCATGATTTTCAAAGCCCTGTTCCGGCCACGGCGTGAAGTGCAGCGCGAGTACGATTACTCGCCGTATTTCGCCAAGACCCTGCGCTTCGAAAGCCATATCGAAGAGGCATTCGTCACGCGCATCTACCGGCCCTTGAATCGGGGCATTCTGCGCCTCTCCCGCCGCATGCGCGCACTCCAGGCTGGGAGTATCCAGGCCTACCTGATCTATATCTTTATCACACTTCTGCTCCTGTTGATGTTCGCGTTATGAACCCCGTCCTGGGCATCATCCTGCAAACCGCGCTGCTGCTCGGTTTGGCGCCGCTGGTGACCGGGTGCATCCGTAATTGGAAGGCCAAACTCCAAAACCGACGCGGCGCGCGGATCTGGCAGCCGTACCTCGACCTCGTCAAGTTCCTGCGCAAGGACATGGTGATTTCGGAGCACGCTTCGTGGGTGTTCTCCGCAATGCCCTATGTCTTATTTCTCTCTACGCTGCTGGCCGGGCTCATGTTGCCCCTGGTTAGCGCGACTGCGCCATTGAGTTTGTTCGGTGGCGTGCTGGCGTTTGTCGGTTTGCTGGCCTTGGGCCGGTTCTTCCTCGCGCTCGGCGGGCTGGACCCCGCCAGCGCATTTGGCGGAATGGGCAGCAGCCGGGAAATGACCATTTCGGCAATCGCGGAGCCAGCCCTGATGTTAGCTATCTTCACCGTGGCAATCGCAGCCGGCTCCACGAATTTGAGTGAAATGCTGCACGTGGCTCAGGGCCCCGCCTGGAAGCTGCTGAATCCCGCTCATGTGCTGGCGTTTGCCGCCTTGTTCATCGTCTTGCTGGCGGAGACCGGCCGAATCCCGGTTGATAATCCGGCCACGCACCTCGAATTGACGATGATCCATGAAGCGATGATCCTGGAGTACTCCGGCCGCTACCT
>CAZUVM010000087.1:0-7693 GCA_964623885.1 uncultured Verrucomicrobiota bacterium | reverse complement strand
CGTCGGCTCCGTTCGTTACTAACGCAACCCGTGCTCAGGCGGACATCGATCTTTACGTCTCGCTCGATCCTTCGCTGACTAACCTCGACGCTGGCGCGATTGCCGCCGCCGATAAATCCCTGGGTCGTGGCGGCAATGAGTTGCTTGCTTACACAAACGCAGTGGTCGGGCCCTATTATGTTGGCGTTAAATCCGAGTCGCAGGAAGCGGCGGAATACACGTTTGGCTGGGTGTTTAGCGATACGCCTCTCGCGCAGGCTGACGCACAGAACAACGAACTCCTGCGCGGCTTTCCTGCTCCCGCGCTGATTCCCGGCGGCTCGCCGGGCAATCCTGGAGCTGCGTCGGTTTTTAGTTTGGCAACCACTCCCCTCACACTAAGGCGCGTTATTGTCACTAATACTATCTCGGCGTCAGCGCTGGGCGATTTGCAAGGGACGCTGGCGCACGAGAACGGTGCGGTTGTTCTCAACAACTATTCGACCAACGGTCTCGTCTCCGGCCAGTCCCTGGTTTACGACGATAGTCACGAGGGAGACATTCCGGGTAGTCAGCCACCGGATGGCCCGGGCACGCTGAGCCAGTTTGCGGCTCAGCCTGGGTTCGGCCCCTGGCGTCTCGGTCTGTTGGATACCAACCAACCCGCCACGAATGAGGATCTGTCGATCTTGCTCGAATCACAGCCGGACCTGACCACCGGTGCAATTGTCACCTTGCTTCCCGGCGCTTGTCGCAAGGATTACGTTTTACTTCCATTAAATGCCACCAATTTGACTCTCACGGCGAACGTAATCTCGGGCTCGGGCACCGTTAATGTTCAGGTCGGGCCGGCCGAAATTCCGCCCGCGGCTTGCCCCAATATGCTCCTGATTGGGGCGGGCGCCTCCGGTGTTTTGCCTGAGGACATCAACACGCATCCGCCTCTGAACCCCGGCTGGTACATCGTGCGCTCGTGCAACTCAGGACCTGATCAGGCCAATGTTAGCCTGCTGGCGAACCTCGGCTTGTCCCCGGGTGCCCCGCCACCGAACCGGTTTGTTTCAACCAATGCGATACCAATCCTGGATGACGCCGTCTCTACCAGCACTATTCTCGTCACCAACCTCGATCCAATCCTGTCCGCCTCTGTGGGCGTTAGAATCAATCATCCACGTGTTTCTGACCTGGTTCTGAGTTTGATCAGTCCGAATGGCACGCGTGTGCTTTTGGATGAAAATCGCGGCGGGGCAACCACCAATGGCATGGGAGTTGACGTGATCGTGACCAACATGACCCCGGTTTCGTTTTCCGGTGGACCTGATGCCGTAACCAATATCTTCGACGTCGGCCTAAACGCCGGCACGATTGTCATCAACTGGGACTTTTACTCTCTGCCCGATGACATGCGGGTGTACTATGAGACGAACCTGCTTTTTGACTCCGGTTTGGTCAGTTTCACCGGCGCGACCAATCTTGTTTTTGGTCCCGGCGCGTCGACCTCCATCACGGTGGTGATGAATGAGGGCGGGAATACAAACGCGAATACTGCCTGGTTCTACAATTTCACTTCCACGCGACTCCAGCCGCTTTACTTCAGCTTTACCGAGAACACCAATCTCACTACTACCCCGGTTAAGTTCGCTTCGACGCCCTTTACGAATGTGACCTACACCAGCTCCACAGTCCCCACGAACGGCATTTTCTATCTTCCGGAAGAATCGCTCAGCGCATTGACCGGCCAGTCTGCCGCCGGAAACTGGACCTTGGAAATCGCCGATACTCGTGGCGGCGCCACTAACCCTGAACCGATGCTGCTGACTTGGGAGTTGATGTTGCGTTTCAAAAGCACACGCCCGCCACCACTCCCGCTGGCACCCGCCGAGGGCTGGACCAACCTGCTCGGACCGGGACAGATTCAGTGGTTTTCTGTTGCGGTGCCTCCCTGGGTTAGCTTCGCCAGCAATGTCCTGTTGTCAGCCTCGGCCCCGGTCAATCTCCTGTACAATCCTTCTGCGCCCCCGACCGGCACCAACGCCGGTGATCTGTATTTTCTCACTGGCGCGACAGTTGGACGCCTGGTCCTGGTTACCAACGGTTCGCCACCGCTGCTTCCGGGCACGGTTTATTACCTTGGCATCCAGAATACTAACAGCACCACGGTTTCGCTGGCTTTCGAAATTGCGTTTGATATCACGAATGTCGTCACACTCCAGAGCGGTGTTCCTTTCTCCACCAGTAACCCAGGGCCAGTGGGCGCTCGCGATTTTTATCGCTATGTGGTTTCCACCAACGCGGTTCGCGCCCAGTTCGAGATTGACTCCCCAAGCGCCGATTTAACTTTGATTGCGCGTCGCGGTCTGCCGCTGCCGAGTCTTTCAAGCTACGACTACCAGAGCGCCAATCCGGGAACAAACGAAGAACTGATCGTCGTTTTCAACTACTCGCGTCCGGTCCCGCTGTCGCCGGGCGAGTGGTATCTTGCCGTCGCTAATGCGGCCGGCATCCCCGCTGCATATTCGGTCACTGCCACTGAGTTTCCTGTTTATGGGACTAATGTTCTCATTACCGGCGAGACCGCCACGCCAACCAGTTTCTGTATCACCTGGAGCTCGCTAACGAACGTTCATTACTTCGTCCAGGGCAAAACTGCCCTGACCGACGCCAAGTGGATCCCTGTGTCCCCCACCATTGTCGCGAATGATGTAATTGCCAGCTATTGTGTCGCGCTCCCATCCCCATTCCATTATTTCCGGATCTCTGAAGGATTGGTCCTGGGTTTCCCTCCGCCCACCATCTCCAGCATTACGGTCCGGCCAAACGGTGTATCGCTGCAATGGCGAGCGCTGACCAATAATCAATTCCTGGTGCAGTGGGCGCCATCACTTTCACCCGCCTTCTGGCAGGCCTTTACGAATCTGATTACCTCGACCAACGGCGGGTTTTCTTTTTACGACGACGGCACCCAATCCGGCGGCTTGGGACCGGTCCGATTTTACCGCCTGAGCCAGCTTCCGCCGCAGTAATAAAATCCGAATTTGCTTGCAACATTTGGGGTCAAGCCATAACACTTGAACCGCTGATTTCCGCAAGGTATTATGAAATATCTCGCTCACGTCGCGGTCTTGTTGTGTGGTATTGCTGCCGCTCAGGCCCAAGGGACCTACGAGGCATTGTTGAATTATTCCAACGCCACGCCCGGCACCCTCTCGAGCACGGCTGGTTGGTCTTTTACTCCCCAGATCAATATCCAGGTTACCCATCTCGGCTGTCTCGATTACGTTTTCACCTCTCAAGGCCCCATCGACATCGGTCTGTGGACTGATTCCGGCACGCTCCTCGCGCAGAGCCAGGTCTTTTCCACCAACACTCTGGTGAATTCGACTCATTATGTCGCGCTCGTGAATCCGATCGTGCTGCTCGGCGGCAGTACTTACCGCGTTGGCGCTTTCTCCCCAGGTGGAATGCTCATCGACGCAGTCGGACCCGGGTTCGGCGGCGGGGCGACTCTCTCTTCGGATATCGGCTTGGGGGGATTGGCTGTCAGTTCCAGTACCGGCTCGTTCACCTTTCCAGACAGCAAAGGCGCTAGTGGAACGATGCTGGAGGCTCCTAATTTTCGCTACGACCGCATCCCGGAACCGGCTACGTCAACTCTCCTTGCGCTTTCAGCCGTGCTGGTCGCGTTCCGCAGGCAGCGTCAACGTTAGCATTCGTCTTGAACGCTTAAGCCGAGTTGGTCTCCCCCGTGGTGATCTCTTGAAGAATTAGCTATCCGTTAGTTATTCCTTCCATTTCGCTCTCTCTCGGATTATGCTTTTCGATTGTTTAGATCGAGAAATCCAGGTCCGTGAGCAAAGAGTTTATCAAGATCGGTGGCGCGCGTGAGCACAATCTCAAGGATCTGACGCTCAATATCCCGCGGGACAAGCTGGTGGTAATCACTGGTTTAAGCGGTTCGGGGAAGTCGTCTCTGGCGTTCGACACAATCTACGCCGAGGGCCAGCGCAAGTATGTCGAATCGCTCTCGGCGTACGCCCGCCAGTTCCTCGATCAGATGCAGAAGCCGGATGTCGACTTTATCGAAGGCCTGTCGCCCGCCATTGCGATCGAGCAGCGCAGCTCCGGCTCCAGTCCCCGCTCGATCATCGCCACGACCACAGAAGTGTACGATTATCTGCGCCTTCTCTACGCCCACATCGGCCAACCGTATTGCCCTGAAACTGGTGTCCCGATCGTCCGCAAAACGACCAGCGATATCGTCGATAATATTCTCGCTCTGCCGCCACGCACCCGAATCATGCTGCTCGCGCCTGTCATCCGGGAGCAGAAAGGCGAGTTCCGCGACGTCGTTGAGCGCTTGGCACGTGAAGGTTTTGTTCGCGCCCGTATTGATGGTGAATTGGTCGAGTTAGCCAATGGAGTGCGCGTCAAGCTCGATCCCAAGCAAAAGCATACGATCGAGGCTGTAGTAGATCGTCTGGTGATCGATGATAAAATCAGGATTCGTCTGAGTGATTCAGTGGAGACCGCGCTCAAGTGGGGCGAAGGCACGATACGTACTCTACACCAAGTGCCGACCGATGGGACGGGTGCTGAGAGCCGCAATGCAGCCTCGGCGCCCGTGCCGAATGGTTCCCGTCAGCCGCCGCAACCGTGGGAGGAAACGCTGCACTCGAACCGCAATTTGAGTCCTGCGACCGGCAAAAGTTACGAGCCGTTGACTCCCAAACATTTCTCTTTTAACGCGCCTGCCGGTGCCTGTCCGGTGTGCCATGGGCTGGGCCAGAAAATGGTGTTTGATGAAGACTTGGTGGTGCCGGACCAGGAAAAATCGCTGGAGCAAGGCGCGGTTTTGCCGTGGCGGCGTGGCGGGAAACGCATGGTGGTTTATTACAAGGCCATGCTTCGCGGATTGGCCGCCCATTATCAGCAGAGCATGGAACAGCCCTATAAGGACCTTCCGGCTGAGTTCAAACGCGTCCTGCTTTATGGCTCCGGCGAGACCGAGGTAGAATTCACTTTCTGGCGGGCGGGCAAAATGAGCAAGCTCAAGCGCCCCTTCGAGGGTGTTCTTCCCAATCTCGAACGGTTGTATCAGGAGAGCGAAAGCGAATTCACCCGCAATCGCTTGAAGGGGTTCATGAGTCCGCAGTTCTGCGACGCTTGTAATGGACAACGGCTAAAGCCCGAAATACTGGCGGTGCGACTCGGCAATGTGGAAGGCAGGAAAAGATTTGCGGACGTACTGCGGATTGCATATCGCTCGGCCGATGATGGCGCCACCGATAAACCGATAGACGAACCATCTGCAGGTACCACGTCTCGAGCCACGCAACCCGCAACCCGCGCCTCTCTCCAGCTTCCCGGTCTGTCTATCATGGATGTTTGCGCGCTTTCGGTGGAGCAGGCGGACGAATTCTTCGCCAACCTCAAACTATCGGAGTTCCAGGAGAAGATCGCGCATGAATTGATTAAAGAAATTCGGGCGCGTCTTGGTTTCCTCAAAAACGTTGGCTTGGGCTATCTCACGCTGAATCGTGAAAGCGGAACTTTAAGTGGTGGCGAAGCCCAGCGTATTCGGCTGGCCACGCAGATTGGCGCCGGCCTGGTGGGTGTGCTTTATATTCTCGATGAGCCCAGCATTGGTTTGCACCAGCGCGACAACGATCGCCTGCTGCGCACTTTGGAGGGTCTGCGCGACCTTGGCAATTCCGTCCTGGTCGTTGAACACGATGCCGACACGATTCGCCACGCCGATTACATCCTCGATCTGGGTCCTGGCGCCGGCGTCCGCGGCGGCGAGTTGGTGGCCGGCGGAACGCTCGCTGAAGTGCTCGCCAACCAGCGATCGCTCACCGCTCGCTATTTGAACGGCGAACTCTCGATTCCTGTCCCGCGGCAGCGCGTCAAACCTGCACCGGATCGCGGCTGGCTTGAAGTCCTGGGGGCGCGCGAAAATAATCTGAAGAACATCGATGTGCGCATTCCCTTGGGCACGCTTACCTGCGTGACCGGCGTGAGCGGCTCCGGGAAAAGCACCTTGGTGGATGACATTTTGCGACGGGCATTGTTTCGGAAGTTCTTCGGCTCAAAGGAACGCCCGGGTGCGCATCGACTTCTTCGTGGCTTTGAGCGGCTCGACAAAGTTATCGTAATTGACCAAACGCCCATCGGCCGTACGCCGCGCAGCAATCCGGCCACCTATACCGGCATGTTCAATCACATCCGCGATCTGTTCGCTCGCTTGCCCGCGGCGCGCATCCGCGGCTATGAATCCGGCCGGTTCAGCTTCAATGTCAAAGGCGGTCGCTGCGAAAAATGCCAGGGTGACGGACTGCTTAAAATCGAGATGCACTTCCTGCCGCCGGTCTACGTAACTTGCGAAGCCTGTGGCGGCCGCCGCTATAATCGTGAGACCCTCGAAATCACCTACAAAGGACTAAACATCGCGGACGTACTGGACATGACGGTCGATGAAGCGGTCACTTTTTTCCGCGCGGTGCCGCAAATCTATGAGCCGCTGCTTACTTTAGCCGAAGTCGGCCTCGGCTACATCCGCCTGGGTCAGTCGGGCACGACGCTAAGTGGCGGCGAAGCTCAACGCGTTAAACTCGCTGCCGAGCTCAGCCGCAAGGCGACCGGTCATACCTTGTACATTCTCGACGAACCCACGACCGGTCTGCACTTTCACGATGTTGCCAAGCTGCTCGAAGTGCTTTTCAAACTGCGCGCGTCGGGCAACACGCTTCTGGTCATCGAACACAATCTCGACGTGATCAAAACTGCCGATTGGATCATCGATCTTGGCCCCGAAGGCGGTCAGGCCGGCGGCCAAATCGTGGCCCAGGGCACTCCTGAAACGGTGTCACGTTCGAGCGCCAGCCATACCGGGCTGTACTTGCGCAACGTTTTGGCAAAACAGCCGGAATAGCCATAACCTTCACGGGCCCCGCTGAATGCTGTAAACTCGGTACCGAATCGAGCGCTCCCACCAACGTTCGTCGTTGGTGCCGAGCTCGACGGAATAGGCCCCTGGCCTGGTTTCTTCCTTGCCTCCAAACAGAGCCTCAACACTTTCCGTGCGGACCAGTAACGGGCTGGCTACAAACCCGGCCGCCAGGTTCGAAGGCGGCGAACGACGCCGATCCAGCAGCCCGATTTGTGGTTCACGCCAGCTTGCCAGTCGCACTGTGGGGGCACGGTAAAGGATTTGCCTCATTCGGCCAATCAACGAGGGCTTCATGTCAATATCCAGCCACAAGTCCAGACTTTGGTAACTACGCAGGTCGATGGGTTGGGAAGCCTCAATCACCCCTTGTTTCAACAATGTCAACTTGGGCGCCTCAATCGATTTTTTCCGCAGCAGGAGAAAACGGCCTTCCTTTCCTGCCAGCTCGTAATTGAACAGCAAAGCTCGCAGCAAACGTCCATCATCCAACGGAGGAAATTTCCGGTCCGGCGATGCTAACGTGAATACAACGTATTCCGGGGCTGCTGGCGAAAGGTAAAATCCCTCGTTCAAACGGGCCAGTTTTTCATCACACGCCATGAAGCTCTGAATCAGTGGAGCCGGCCGGTAATTCAATTCATTGAACAGGATGTAAATCTGGTTGTAGCCGAAGAAATCAACCGACGAGCCGCCAATGATTTTTCTGAACTCCGGTAGTTGTGCCGAGCTCCGCAGCGCTTGGGTCGCTGCATCCATTTCGCGAAC
>CAZUVM010000086.1:0-7738 GCA_964623885.1 uncultured Verrucomicrobiota bacterium | reverse complement strand
ACTACATGAGGGCAGTGCCAGTAAAGGATTGCCAGGAATTTTGGGGGCTCATGCCAGAGCTCGTCTCGAAACGGATCGAGGTTGTTCGCGTCGAATCGCCCAACACGCTGAGTGAAATCCGAAAAAGCGGATCAAAACATTTCCGGCCAATGCTGTTGACATTTTGACGTGCGCTGCGGACAGGTCCAGGCACATATGAAAAATACAAAAAGCACTGGGACCGGAAACAAGAACGCACAAGCGGCTCTCGCCGAAATAAACGAAAAAATCGTCGAACTTCAACAGCAGCGGGTCAGTCTCGCTCAGCCGTTGAAAGACCGATACGCCGAAATGGCAAAGGAACTGACCGACATGGCGACTCAAATCCGTGAACTCGATCCGAGTTGGAAACCGGCTTCACTGCGACCGAAGGCTGACGCCAAGATCATCGAGATCCTGACGGCGAACGAAAAACCAATGACTGCCGACGAGATCGTCAAAGCGGTAGGCGACGTGTTTTCCCCTTGGAAGGTCAAAAGCACGCTGAAGAAGAAATCCACCGGCGCCAAGGCGGTGTTTGCGGTGAATGATGGACGTTATTCGATGAAAGCGGCGGCCTAAATCGCGTTCGATTCAAACGAGAACCCTCCGGCAGTTAAAGCTGGAGGGTTTTTGTTTTTCCAATAAGGTAACCAATTTGTAATTGTCTTTGGGTGAGGGTTACCGGAAGTTCGATCCGTTATGTCAGGCGAAAACCAGAATAGTTTAGTACCCACCCTCAGCGCCTCGGATTCATCTTCCCCAGCGCCGAGCAAATCAGAATCGGGGTTCGTCGCTATGAACGAAGGAGAAAATGTTGAACCGAAGGCGAATTCGACTGCAATGGCAGCGAGAGCAGGGTTGCAGATCGTCGGTGGTTTGGTGCCTTTCGCAGGAGGTCTATTCTCTGCGGCTGCTGGCGCTTGGTCTGAACACGAGCAGAACAAAGCAAATCGTTTCATCACGCATTGGCTCAAAATGCTTCAGGATGAAATTCAAGAAAAAGAGAAGACCATTCTTGAGATCATGGCCAGATTGGATCTGCACAACGAAGAAACCTCGAAGAGGATCGAAAGCCCAGAATACCAATCGCTCCTCAAGAAGACATTTCGGCAATGGGCCGGCGCAGAGAGTGAAGAGAAACGTGTATACATCAGGAACATTCTCGCCAACGCCGCAGCCTGCGCTTTGGTCAGCGATGATGTTGTCAGGCTGTTCATCGATTGGCTCACTGCATATTCAGAACTTCATTTCAAAGTGATTGGTGTCATTTACCGGCATAGTGCTGAGGGCATTACGCGGGGAGAGGTTTGGAGCGAACTCGGAAAAGACCCGGTGGCCGAAAACTCTGCTGAGGCGGATTTGTTTAAGCTCCTCTTTCGCGACTTAAGCACTGGCAGCGTAATCCGCCAGCATCGAGATGTTGATTACCACGGCAATTTCATTCCGAAAACGCCGCAGCGTCGCCCCAAAGGATCGGTAGCAAGACAATACACATCGGCTTTCGATGACGATGATCGGTATGAATTGACCGCACTTGGAAGGCAATTTGTGCACTACGCGATGACAGATCTTCCTTTGAAGATTCAATATCAGGCGGAAGGACAAACGGGAGTGTGAGGATCTTAGTATCTGCGTTTCGGGAACCTTCGGCGGAATACGACCGCCCTTCGGTCCTTAACCGCGTCGGCCGCTTTCCGCGAACTCGCCTTGACGCCTGATACTTTGTATCGAGACCTTTATTTGTGCGGGCTCCGCAACTCGGACTATAACTTTCTTCTGGCGGATTATTCTTATCTGCAGTTCAGCTACGCTGAAAAGCATCATTACAGGTTCGGTTATTACCCTAACCCATTTCTCAACACCGAAACGCAAGCGCGTGAACTCGACGAATTCCTTCAAGAGGGGGTGATTAATTTCGAGGAATACTCAGACCTGCTATCGGAGCAGCCTTACGAGGTGACACGCCCTCTAATCCGATTCGACCTAGATTGTCCGGCATATGTCCGGCTGATGCATCCAGCGGCCCACCTTCACATCGGCATGCACGGCGAAAATCGATGGCCGGTCAGCCGCCGTCTTACGCCTCGGAGCTTCACGTTGCTAATAGTAAAACTATACTACAGCCCTTCCTGGGAGAATGGACGCCTTCGCCGTGAGGAGCGTGGATTTGTGAACCGCTTCGATCGGTATTTTGTAGATGAGAAAACACTCTGTCGGCTATCCCCTTCCGGCGACGGACGCGAAAAACGCCCACGCCCCCTATTTATAAGGCATGTGCGTTCGACCTTGCAACAAAGTTGGGATGAAATAAGGAAAGAACCGAATCATCATGGTCCCGCTGAAGGAGTTGACGTTTCCCGAGGACAGCCCCTCAACGTTTCAATTGATGGATCCGGAAGGCCAAGTGCATCGAGTACCCTTCCATCGCGTGCGCGAGATTTATAAAGATGCACAACGCATTTGGCGCCGGCCAGATCCCAACACCACTGAAACCGAATAACCTATGGCCGTATCTCAAAGCTATCGCGAGTTTGTGCTCTAACAATTGGGCCGGGTCACACCCGTGACCGGTAAGTCCATGTTTGGCGGCGTTGGGATTTATGCCCATGGACTGTTCTTCGCCCTGATCGCGGAGGACCGGCTGTACTTCAAAGTGGATGACGCCACGCGCCCCGATTTCGAACAGCGGGGAATGGAGCCGTTTCGGCCATTCGGCGAGGATAGCGCGATGGGTTATTACGAGGTCCCGGCCGATGTGGTGGAAGATGTCGCTCAACTGGAGAGGTGGGTGAAAAGGGCCATCGACGTGGCAGCGTCCGCCAAAGGCGGCAAGCATAAGCGGTCTAAAAGATGAAGGACCGTCCGTTCATTGACATTTAGGTAGCATTTTGCTACCTTATTGCCATGAGTCAACCGGTGAAGGTTTCAGACGCGCTGGTCCTGGACGCGCGCCTAATGGGTGAGGCGACCCAGCGCTCCATTGCCGGGCAGATCGAGTTTTGGGCCAGGCTGGGGCGCGCGGTCGAGACTCTGTTGCGTGGCGACCAAATGCTGTCGTTGTGCAAAGCTGGGAAAGCTAAGCCGCTTTCCGCGTGCCTCAATTCAATTGATTCAACCGAAGGCCGCAGACGTCTCACCGAGCATCTTCAGTCGTTGCCCTATCCTCATTACGAGCCGGCGTCCGGCTCACCCGGACTGCTGGTGAGAATCGAGGCGAATGGCAGGCGCACTACCGGCAGGTTCGTGAACCGCAAGTTCCAGGAAGCCAAGTTCGGGCGCAAGTGAAAGGTCGGCGCAAGTCCGATCCAGCAGAAGGACTGGCAAAGCTGAGCCAGGTTCTCGACCGTCGGCCCGTTCTCGTCGCCCTGGCTGGGCCGAATGGCGCGGGCAAGACAACGTTTTTTCATTCCCATCTCAAACCAGCCGGTTTGCGTTTTCTCAATGCGGATGAAGTCGCGCGGGAACTGGAAATCGAGGCGTACGAAGCTGCCAAGGTTATCACGCAACTACGGCAGGAATTGGTTAGGCAACACGAGAGCTTTGTGTTCGAGACCGTTTTCTCCGATCCCGTCGGCGACAAAGTGGGATTTCTAAAAGAAGCGGCCCAATCCGGATATACGGTCGTGCTATGCTTTATCGGCATAGCCGGGCCGGAAACATCGGAGCAGCGAGTGGCGATGCGCGTGTCCCAAGGAGGCCACGATGTGCCCTCGGAGAAGTTGGTGTCGCGGTTTCCACGAACCATGGCGAATTTAAAGGCGGCGATCAGCCAGTTGCCGTACGTTCTAATCTTCGATAACGGTGATTTAAAGTCGCCGTTCCGGATAGTCGCGGTATTCGAAAATGGTCGTTTGGAATGGTCCGCCGAGCTAATTCCACTATGGCTGCGTGATTTGATCAAATGAACGCCATCAACCTCATCGTTCCTTACCGATATGAGGGCATGTGGGTCTTCGACGATGCGCGCGTCGGCCTCGACAAAGAACCCTTCGTTTCAGGCGCGGACACAATGATCGATGTCCTGGTGAGCGACATCCCCAACGCTGAGAAAGGCTTTCGCCTGCTCTTTTCTGCAACACCATTCCCCGGCTACAAAGTGAAGTTGGAGTGGGCGCGTGAAGAGTATGGCGGCAACTGGTATTTTTCCCCCGATTTCAAAATGGAAGGCTGGCTTTGCCCGGCGCTGTTCAAGTATTTCGATAAAGCGCCGAGAGAAATATACGTCAAGGCAGAGCCGAATACGTGAGATCAACAGTCACCCCCATCCAGGGGCCGCTCGATAATCGACGGTGAACTAGCCGGTCCTCACTTGATCGTCAGCCGGCTCACGGAATAGCGACCGTCGCTTTCGGGTGAATCGATTGCTAACAAAAAGGGGCCGCGTTGGCCCGCGGGATCGACCAACCCCACCGCCAGCCCATATTCGCCAGCCCGGAGCGTGGCAGGGAGTTCGAGCGACTCCGAGACCGGATGCTCTCCTGGCAACCACTGGCGGGGGTCAGCCTTCCCAGCGGTCCTAAAGCAAACCTTCCCTGAGGAGTCCGTCAGCGTGATTTGCAGGGTGTACGGCCAATACAGCTTGCCCACGCCAGTGTTGGCCCACTTCATCTGCAGATGAAGCGCGCTGCCGGGTGTCAGTTCTTTCTCGTGCGCCACTTCGCGCAACACCAACCGAGCGCCCGCCAGGCGCGCCAACCTCTCCAGTTGGGGCATGGCTTCGGGTGGAAAACGCCCGATGTTGTCATTGATCAGCGTAACGTGGTTGCTGAGCATGAAATTGACCGCCGCATCGAAGGACCACCCTTTCGACTGCAAATACTCGTAGTTTCCAAACCATTCAAAGACCACCGGCGCCCGCTGCCAAGTTTCGGCCATATCCGGCACCCCGGCATACCTCTTTGAACCAATCCAGTTCTGCTCGTGCCAGGGCGACCCAACACCGTCCCGGCGAAACCCGGTCCCGTGCGCCAGGGCATATTTCAACACCTCGGCATCATCGGACATGAACACCATGGGCGTCCGGCGGAAGGCTTGCAGGTAAAGATCCACGATCCGTTCTCGCACTTCGACGGGCGCTGGGTGACTTGTGTGCCATTCACCCCAAACACCGTAGGAACCGATATCGAGGAATGCCGCCCCAGGATTCCCGTCGTAACGCTCACCCAAGACTTTCAAAAACTCCCCGTGCCTTGCCAGATAGAGTGAGTCGGCGTAGTCAGGTTCGATCCGCGGGATGCGTTTGCCGCCGCTGGTCGGGTCGTCACCGCCAACCAGGTACTCGAAACCTTTGCAACCGGAGTCAAAAAGCCACTTGGGCGAAGCGTAATAGCCCGAACTATGGGCATTGCAGGTCATGACTCGAAACGCCACTGTGGCTCCGTGCGGTCTCCAGGCGGCGATCACGTCATCAATGATCCGCCAATTGAACTTGCCTCGCTCCGGTTCCATGTCAGCCCAGTTGAACCGGATATAGACCACCGAACACGGGAAGCGTGGACTAGTGCTCGGAGTGCGGGACTGGCTCATCCAACCCTGGCCGGGATTGGCAAAGATTGTGTCCACCTCGCGGAAGGTTCGGACAACCCAATTCGTCGCCGGACTCTCCGAGGAAGCGGCTTGGGCTATCGGGGAATACGCCATCAAGAGCATACCCAGAGCAAGCCAGGTTTGCAGATGGATTTTCATGAGCAGTGTCTGCAGTGGGCCAGTGAACCGGTCAACCATGTTTGCGATCAGAATGGCAAACCATATCGATAACAACGGTGCTGGCCAGGATCAGCACATCATCCTGGCCTTCGCTGATATCCACCCCGTACGTGTCGGTAAATGAAAACCACCGCTTTGATACCTCGGCGATGGTTTCTCCCGCCCGGCTGAACGTGTATTCCATGTCCAGGAAACTGCCCTGCGCCTCCAGGTCATCAGGTCCAGGCACATCCACGGTGAACTTGCAGCGAAACAGAGTGAATAAATGCTTTTTAACCACTGCCGCCAGCTCGTCGTTCCGGGTGATCTCGTAAGTTGGTCCCCAGGACAGCAGTCTCTGACGGATAAAGGCCAATTCGTTCTTTTGCATGTCTTGGAACGAAAGCTTTTCGCCGATGCTAAAGGCTCTGCCATCGACGAAGTAAACCGGTTCGCCAGCTTCGTTCTTGATGGTGAAGTCGTCGCCCCAGGAAAACAGCTTCTGCTTCATCATGTAACGCATAATGCAAGATGGCACCGACAGCCAACGGCGCACAAGCTCGGTTCCCAACTGGTGCCCTGCTGACAAGCGATTCCGCCACTGGCCGCCTGTTCACTTGCTTTCACGGTTGCTGCGGACCATAAATCTCCCATGGTCACGGGGCCCGATGATCGTTCTGATCTGAGTCGTTTTGTTCAAGCGCAGGAGGAGGTTTATCCACGTGCACTGGCCGAACTAAGGCTGGGGCGTAAGAGCAGCCATTGGATGTGGTTCATCTTTCCTCAGATTGATGGACTGGGCTACAGTTCAACGGCCAAGTTCTACGCCATCAAGAGCAAGGACGAAGTCAAGGGATACCTCGATCACCCTCTCCTTGGAAAACGCCTGCGCGAATGTGCTGAGGCCTTGCTGGAGATCGAAGGCAAATCGGCGGCGGAAATCTTCGGCTATCCGGACGATTTGAAACTGCGTTCGAGCATGACGCTTTTCGCGAGTGCTTCACCTGCTGATTCGGTGTTCAGTCGGGTACTCGACCAGTATTTTGAAGGCGAACCGGACCAGAGGACGATTGAGATTTTACAGCAGCGAGGCTCGATTTAACGCGACCTGGCCCGTTCTGTTTTCCATCACTTCTTCGGCGGCCACTCCACGTCGGCCAGCTCCTCGGGCAGTTGTTTGGGATCCACCGGGTAAATGAGCGAAAGATCCATCTTCGATTTCGAGCCCAGCAAAAACTCAAGTTCCTCCGGCGCGCCAACGATGAGCCACAGCACTTCAGCTTCAGTGTCGTTGAATACCTGGCGCAACTGGTCCGGCCCGACCAGCACGCCGCCGTACTTCGGGACCGTTAGCGTCTTGTCGCCCACCCGCATGCGGCCCACTCCTTCCAGCACGAAGTAAAACTCCTCCTGCCGGATATGCTTGTGCAGCGTGTTGGCGCTTTTGGGTGGCAGTCGCCAGAGCCGAGCGCTGATATTTTCGCTTCTGGTGCGCTCCAGATAGTCCGCGTTGGGGATCTGCATCAAGTTCGAGGGGCGCCAGAAGAGATCTTTCGGCTCAATAATATGGTAGCCTTGAATTGGTTTCATACTTTCATGAATTTCCGGATTGGCCTCGCGGCGGCCAGGTAGTGGGCAGATGCCAGCCGTGGCGGATGGCCATATAGCGCAACGCGAAACACAGAATGCCGCCAATAACCGTTGTGACAATTGGCGAGATGTGGAACAGGTGCCCTACAGTCACAACAATCGCGGCAGCAAGTGCAGCAAGCGCATACAGGTCGGCACGCAAAACGACCGGGATATCAGTTACAAGGATGTCGCGCAGCATGCCACCGCCGATACCGGTTAACATGCCGAGCAGTGCCGCCATCGCCGGATGCATTCCATGGACCAGCGCCTTTTGCGCACCCGCGACTGCGAAAAACGCCAGGCCCACGGCATCGAACCACAGCACGGGATTATTCAGGCGCGCGATCAAGGGATACCAGAAAAACACCACAAAGCCGGCGAGGATGGAGACTCCGACATA
>CAZUVM010000085.1:0-48476 GCA_964623885.1 uncultured Verrucomicrobiota bacterium | reverse complement strand
GCGCCGTTGGGCCCGAGCAGGCCGACAATTTCTCCGCGCCCGACCGTGAAGGAAATATTCGAGACGGCCGTATGGCCGGCATAGCGCTTGGTCAGGTTCGCAACTTCAATCATTACTCCATTGTTCATGGATGTAACCCAGCCGGAAGTGTAATCATCTCGCCGGTCTCCTGCTAATATAAAGTTTAATTCACCAGCTCAAATCCGAAGCGTGTAAAACGAATCCTTGTGACTCCGGCTTTGCTCATCGCACCTTGAGCTCGACTGTGCCTTGTCGGAATTCCATGTAGCTGGCGCCAAAGCGGCGCGGGACGATGACGGTCAATTGGACGGCATCGCCTTTCTTGCGATCGAGCAGCGCCTCGGCCACGGCGCGCAGTTTGGTGGCGGGCTGGTTCTCGATGGCGACGACCAGGTAGCCGCGCTGCAATTCGGCATCGTCGGCGGGTCCGCCCTTGTCCACGGAGTCAATATAAAGGGCTTCGCCGGGCTTAATGCCGAGGCGTTCGGCGGCGGTGGGCGTGACTTCCAGGAGGGTCAGCCCGAGCCTTTGGCGGATGAGGTCTTCAAAGGGACGGAGCTGAACAGTAAGAGTTTGTCGTTCTCCGTTTTGGGCCACCACGAGCGAGGCGCGATGTTCTGATGCGGAGCAGAGGAGCCGGTTGCAGGCGATCAGGGTGCGAGGCGCCTGGCCGTTTAGCTCGATCAGCTCGTCGCCGGCTTTCAACCCGGCTTTGGCGGCGGGACTGCCGGTTTGCACGGAGCTGACGACCAGCGGGCCGGTCCCGGCTTTGAACTGGGCGCCGAACCAAAGGGAATCCGTCAGCTCCGGCGTGGAGTAGCGCGACAGCGCTGCGGCGACTTGCTTAATGGGAATGGCAAAACCGACGCCCACACCGCGCTCGCCTTGCTGAGGATCGCGGTAAACGGCCACATTGACCCCGATGAGCTGGCCGCGAAGGTCGACGAGCGGACCGCCGCTGTTGCCGGGATTAATGGCGGCGTCGGTCTGGAGCCAGTCTTCGATTTGGAGCGGCTCGTTTCCGGTTGCCGGACGCCGGTTTTTCGAACTGAGGATGCCCTTGGTGACGGCGGCGCCCAGACCGTAGGGGTTGCCGAGGGCGAGCACCGTTTCACCCAGCAGCAGGTCGTCGCCGGCCGCAAATTTGATGGGCTTGAACTTTTCCCCCGGTTTGGTGCGCAGCTTCAGCACGGCAATATCCGTGGCCTCGGTATACACCCACGGATCGGCATCGTATTCGCGGCCGTCCCAAAGTTTGACCTGGATGCGGCCGGCGCGGCGGACCACATGAAAATTCGTGAGCACATAACCGTCCTCATCGATGATGACGCCGGACCCAAGGTTGAACAGTTTCTGCTGGTGCCGGGGCGCGTGCGACCAGCCGTAAAACTGGCGCAGCAATTCATCATACAATTCGTGATACTCGACGACGGTTTCGGTTCCGATATTCACCACGCTGGGCATGACCTGCTCGACGGCATTGACGGTGGCGTCGCGGCGAACATCGGTTTCCGCGGGAGCGTGCGAGGGCGCGCCGGTGAGCAGCAGCGTGGCCAACGTGAGCGTGAGGTGGAGGGGCGCTCGCGACCTAACCCGACTGCGCCTGGAACGTGCGTGTTTGGAAAATGGCGAGTTGAGACCGGAGGGCGACGGATTGCCGGCTGTAGCGCATGCGAAAAGTGTGCGCTGGCCGCTGCGAGCGTGGACCGCTCGCGCTCCGCCCGCATTTTCCGGATTCGCTTTGAGGGAAATCCAAGAACCGTCGCCTGTCTTGTTCACTGGGCAAGGATAGGAATTCCGGGGATGAATTTGAACAACGAACTAACAAAGTAACAAAGAAAGCGATTTTTTAGCGGAGCGATCGCGGAGAGGACAGGATGGACACGATGCTGGATACTGATTGCTCAATGTGGGTTTGAAACGTGATGCGTGATGCGTGATGCGTGAAACGTGAAACCTGAGGGATGGCCGCTAAGGCGCAGTCAATACATACGGCGACACCACCAATATTTTATTCTGGAATAATGCCGTTTGACTCTGTTCTTTCTCCATCCTGTCCTACTACCAGCGTTCGGATCCCTGGCCGTAGCGCCACAATCTGCTCATGCCCGTCCGGCCCCAGCGTCAGCAATGCCGTCGAGAGGGCATCGGTTTCAGTGGCGGATGGCAGTGCGACAGCGGCCAGGACGGCCCCCATGGCCGGTTGGCCGGTCCGCGGATCGAGAATGTGGCCGTAGCGATGGCCGTCAACTTCGAGCACCCGGCCCCAAATTGCCGAAACTGAAAGGGCTTCGTCCTTCAGAACGACGGTGGCAAAGGGCGCAGTCGGGGCGCGCGTGTCCGTGCCCTCCTCGACCGTCGCGCCGAGCATCCCCTGCTCCAGCCGGCGGCGTGGATCTTCGATCGCAATCTTCCATGCATCTGTATCCGGCGGGTGGCCGAGGCCATAGACGGTGCTGGTGCCGCCATGAAGCAGGGCGCAAGCGATCCCTGACTCACGAAGTAAATCCACCGCTCGGTCGATGGCGTAGCCCTTGCCAATCGCGCCCAGGTCAATTTTTACGCCCTCAGCCGCGAACCTAACCGTGGAGGTTGACGGATCCAGTTGCACCAAATGCATGCCGACATGTTCGCGAACGTCGGTCAATTCCTCAGTGCTGGGAACGCGCCCGGCCCCATCTCTGAATCCCCAGCAGCGCATCAGCGGCCCGATGGTAATGTCGAACGCGCCGCCGGTTTCGTCATGCAGCGTTCGGGCAAGTAGCAGCAAAGAAAAAAGCTCCATCGACACACGTACCGGCTCGCGCGCGGCGCGAGCGTTGATGAGTGAAAGCTCGCTGGCGGGTCGAAACAAGCTGAGCTGAGCTTCGAGGCGCTCAATCTCCGCCAGCGCGAGTTCGCCGGCGGCGCGCAGCCGGCCAGGTTCTTCACCAGGCAGGACCAGCTCGAACCGCGTAGCCATCGCGTGCAACGCGAGCGTGACGGTGGTCATAAAAAAGCGCCGGCATGACTGCCGGCGCGTTGAAGGTTTTCTGCGTTATGCGCGCAGGTGTTCGCCGGTTTTCGGCTCAGGACAGCGGCAACGTGCCGTACGTGATCGGCGTGATTTCTTTGCCGCCGCCGTCAGTGATCTTGCGATTTTTTTCGTCGAATAATAGCGTGGTCTTCAGCCGGTCTGCCATTTCCGCCATGGCGAGGACCGTTTGCACCCGGATGGCCAAATCAATATTGGCATTGGGTTGCTTGCCCGAACGGATGCAATCGAACCAATTCTTTTCGTGCACGCGGATATCTTCCGGCTGCTGGCCAGTGAAGTTTTCCGGATCGATTTCGTCGCCGAACTCGCGTTGCGGCAGCAAGGCGAGTTTCACGCCGTTCGAGTCGATATCGACGTTGGCTTTGTGGCCGTAGAACGTGAGGCCGGGGCTCTTGGCGTTGACCGTGCAGCAGGTGCACATAATGACAAAACCGCTCGGGAATTCCGCCAGGAATTGGGCGTGCTCGGGCACCTGCCGTTCCGGCGTACCTTGCGTCGTGAGGTCGGCGTGCACGTTGCGCGTGCCGACCGAGCAGACGCGCACGGGAAACTCCGGATTGCCGGTGGCAAGCATCGCCGGGTGCAACCGATGCGGTGCCAGGTCGCCCAGCGGCCCCGCGCAAAACTCGTAGTATTTCCGCCAGCGATGGTATTTCTCACCGCTGAACGGCCCGCGCTCCTTAACCTTGCCCAGCCAGCGCTCCCAATCAATATTCTCGGCGCTGGTCTCGTTTTCGATTGGATAATTCCATTCCCCGCCAATGCTATTGCGCGAGTACCATACCTGCGCCCAAACCAATGTGCCGAGCTTGCCTGCTTTGACCCATTCCGCCAGCTTGGCGTAGCCATCGGCTGAGCAACCCTGCGATCCGATCTGGAAAATCTTTCCCGTCTTTTTGACCGTGTCATGGACCTGGAACGCCTCGCCGAGGTAGCGCGTCAACGGCTTCTCGCAATACACATGCTTGCCCGCTTCCAGTGAGTCGATGGTGATCTGCGCGTGCCACGGATCGTGCGTGGCGATCAGCACCGCGTCGAGATCCTTGCGCTCGAGCATTTTTCGGTGGTCCTCGTAAACAGCGGAATCCTTCAATCCGGCTTTCTCTTTGGCAAAATTACGCCGCTTGTTAAACACATCGCACGCCGCGGCCACCACCGTGTTGTTTTCGTTGCTTTTCTCGTGGATGCCCACCAGGTGATTCTGGCCGATGCCGAAGCCCACACCGACCACTGCCACCGCGATCCGGTTATTGGCGCCGGTCACATTTGCCGAGGGCGCCTGGTTTTGCCCGTAGACTGGCGTAAAAAGGCGCGTCGCTCCGACTGCTGCCGCCGCGGCGGCTGTTTTTTTGATGAAATCCCGGCGCGGCAACCCGCCCGGCGAAGAGGTTGATGTAGTTTCCATAATTAAGTATTCGCGATCCTGCAATAGATCTGACGCAGATTAACTAAAAGAAATTCGCGGTCAATAGTGGGTAATGGGTGAAAGCCCGAAACCCGAATACCGAAACCCAAAAGAAAGCCGAATTCCGAAGCCCGAAACTGTTCCGCGTACCGACAACCTTGTTTCCCCGGGAGCGCAGCGGATTTCGGACCTCGGATTTCTTTCGACCCTTAGATTTCGGCCTTCGGAATTCGCGGAAGCGCTTTCCGGCTTCCCACTCGCCCTGTCTTGCCGCAAAGTGCCCGCATGTTCAAACCGGCGGATTTGTTTGATCTTGGCCAAACCGAGCACGCGGCCCTGTTCGAGGGTTGCGAGTATGCCTGGGATGCGCTCAAACGCATCGAAGCCTACTTGCAGACGCATCTGCGACCGGCCTTGCACAATCGCTGTGACGGCGTGGCGTACATCGGCGAGCGTGTCTTCATCGGGGAAGGCACAGTTGTTGAAGATGGCGTAATGATCAAAGGACCGGCGATCATCGGGCGTAATTGCCACCTCCGCCACAATGCCTATTTGCGCGAGAACGTCATACTGGGTGACAAGTGCGTGATCGGCAATTCCTGCGAAGTAAAGAACTCGCTTCTTTTCAATGAAGCAGGGGCGCCGCATTTCAACTACATCGGCGATTCAATTTTGGGCCATCATGCGCACCTGGGCGCTGGCGTTAAAATCTCCAACGTGAAACTCGTGCCGGGAAATATCCTGGTGGAAGTCGACGGCAAACGCTTTGATACCGGGCTTCGAAAATTCGGCGCGCTGCTGGGTGACAATGCCGACGTTGGCTGCAACGCCGTGCTCAACCCCGGCACCATCATCGGTCGTGGTTCGGTTGTGTACCCTAACACGAACTGGCGCGGGGTTTTGCCGCCGAATCGCATCGTGAAAAATCGGGCGGAGCAGGAGATAATCGAGCGGCGACAGCCGTAGCGCAGGCCTCCGAGCCTGCTGTATCGCCGACCTCCGAGTCGGCGAACTACTCGACTAGTCCGGAGTGCAAGTCTACCCCCTGGCCCGCAGGCTGGAAGCCTGCGAACCTGCCATACCTGCCAGCTGAGGCTGGTTGTGCCATTCCGGCTTCCTGCTTGGATTTCCCGAATGCCCTCGTAGTCTTTGGGCATGACACAATCAGAAATTCTGGGAGTTTTTCGTTCCACGGGAGCGCTGTTGGAAGGCCATTTTGTCCTGCGTAGCGGGTTGCACAGCCGGCAATACTTCCAGTGCGCGCTGGCGCTGCAACAAATGCCCACAGTCGAAAAGCTCGGCCGCGAATTGGCCGACAAAGTTCGCGGGCTTGGCGCTGTAACCGTCGTGTCACCCGCGATGGGCGGCCTCGTGCTCGGCCAGGAAGTGGCGCGTCAATTAGGCCTGCGATTTATTTTCGTCGAGAAAGAAGACGGCAAACTCGCGCTGCGCCGTGGGTTTGTGATTGCTCCTGGAGAAAAGATTTTGGTCGTTGAAGATGTCGTCACCAAAGGCGGTCGCGTGCAGGAGACTATCGACATTGTGCGTGCTAACCGTGGTCACGTCGTCGGTGTCGCGATGGCGGTGGATCGCTCCGGCGGCGCTGTGAGTTTCGGCGTGCCAGCGGCTAGTTTAATCACGTTGCAGGTCGAAGCCTTTCCCGCCGACCAACTGCCCGCGGATCTCGCCGCGCTGCCGCCTCAAAAACCCGGCAGCAAGTAAATGAGACGGGGACGCCGGGGACGGCGTCCTACCGCCAATCATTCATCGCCCATCTATCGCGGTGGCGGATTGGCCGAATTCTGCGGCGGCGGCGGTTCTGTTTGCGGCGCCGTTTGCGGTTGCGGCGCTTCCTGATTGGAATTGATGATTGGCGCGCGATAAGCACCGTCGGTCCGGCCGGTCGGGGCAACCTCGGCTTTAATCGCGATGTTATTCACCACCCGCTGCACCCCGGGAACGGTCTTGGTGATGTCCTCCGCCGCACGCTTCTGGTTGTCGCTGTCGACGAACCCATTGAGCTGAACCACGCTGTTAAACGTCTGCACTCCAACGCCGGGGAACTTGTAAATCGGCGAATTGTGCAGCGCGTCCTTTACCCGCCGATCCGTGGCATCGTCGGTTACGACTTGCGCCGTTGTTCGGCCAGTGTTTCTTGCTTCGCGTTCGTGCATTTCCGCGCAACCGGTTAGACCACCTGCTACGGCAATGCCCAAACCGCTCAGAACCATCCATTTTTTGAAATTACCCATAGTTTTCCTTCCGGTTAGAGTACGCCCGCACACCCGGCAGGCCATGGGGTATTGTGCCCGCGCCAGTTTAATTTTCTACTTTGGACGAAGCCGCAAAGCCTCAACCGCCCAGCAGCGAGTACGGGCCCGCGCCCGTTTCCCCGCCCAACGGGAAGCGCGGATATGCCTTGAGAGAAAATGTGAAAGCTACGGTGTAATCTTCCGGTCCAAAAACATTCTTGCGAACTAGAAACGAGAGCGCGGCTGTCCAGCTTCGCATATCGCGGTAAACCGAGTAGGACTGTTCCTGTAAGGTGCTGGTATCGGCGTTATAGTAATGGGCCATGCGAAAGCCCCAGTTCTCGTTGAGGCGGAAGAACAGCGTGCTGCTGAAAACGTTGTTTCCGGGCCCGATCGCCAGCGGGCCGCTAAAATCGTCACGCAAATAATACTGTCCCAGGCTCCAGCTCCAAATCGTGTTAGGCCGAATCGTAAAGGTCGAATAGGACATATTCAAATGACCGTCATTTGGTGCATAGCGGATCAGCGACTCAAGGGTAAGCCAGGAACGCGGATGAATGGTAAAGTCCGAGTAAATGTCCGAAAATGTGGTCTGCTGCGGGTTGGGCGTCAGGCGCCAATCTGCGTAGACATTCCAATTGAGCAGGTTCACCACGGCCCCTTCACGTTTGGTCTGTAGTTTGTTTTGCAATCCCCAGCGAATTACGTTTTGGCTGTCAATTGAATCGATCGAGTTAAAATCCGGAAACTCATTGGGCAGCAGCCGCAGGCTGGGCAGTTCGTAGTCAAATTGAGGCAATTGGCTGGGCGGTGTGCTGGGCTTCGGCACATAAACGTAATCCGCCGAAGGCTCGATGATATGCCGCAGACCGTCTGCTTCTAAAAGCTGGCTTTGGAATTGCGGCCACACGCGGGAAGCTTTGAAAGAGACCTCTGCGCCGGTATTAAAAACCCCGCGATACTCGTCGTCGGTTGTCGCTCCCGGTCCAGTGGCCTGGCTGTAGTAAGTCAGGCGCCCGCCCAAGCGCGGGGTCACATTGAGCCAGCCGAAAAGCGTTTCCGGCAGCACGATTTGGTGAAAAGTGTCTGCGCGCGCGGCTTCGTAGTTCAACCCCGGCGGCGGTCCGTTCGAACCCGCGTCTTCAGCGAACACCCGCCGGTAATAACCCACCGAGCTTTCGCTTTCGTAGTAAAGCGGCGTGGCGCCGATTTCCTGGCGATAACCCGTGATCTTGATGTCCGGGAGCCGCTCGACGGTTTCCAGAAAGCTGTTCAACCGCGGCTCGACATAGGCGTCGACGCTGAAGTTCTGCCAGAACTTATTGGCTTCAAAATAACTGTTTGGCTGCGGATCCTTGCGGTACTCGCCTTCGAAAAAGTCCCGCACCATTGCGGCGTCGCTCTCGTAGCGCACTACGCTTTTCACGTAAAGGTTCGTGGCGGGATTTGCCTGGTATGAAAAGTCCACCCGCTGGCGATTTTCAGGGATTGGCACGTCCAACTCATCTGCATTCGGGTCCTTATCATGCGTATAGTAGTAATTGAACGTGCCTTCAC
This sequence comes from uncultured Verrucomicrobiota bacterium, assembly GCA_964623885.1. Classification (GTDB taxonomy): domain Bacteria; phylum Verrucomicrobiota; class Verrucomicrobiia; order Limisphaerales; family UBA8199; genus CAZUVM01. The sequence goes on along the minus strand of CAZUVM010000085.1, from coordinate 40,204 downwards.
CCCAGGGCCCCAAATTGTATGTCAGATCCTGTCCCACGCCCGGGCCCCGTTTCTCGCGGTAATCCAGGCGCGTAACACCGCTGAGCTCCGGCGCCAGGTACCAGGTATAACTGCCCAGAATAAAAGGCCCGAAAAGGCTGCGATACCCGGGCAGGAAGTTAAAGTTATTGGCGTTCTTGCCCAGGTTGCGTGTGTAGTACGGAAAATAAAATACCGGAATATCCCCCAAATACAGGATCGCGTTGTAAGCTTCGAATTTTTTGTTCGGGATAATTTTGATGCGGCTGGCGCGCACTTTGATCGCCGGCTCGGCAATGTCATCCGCGGTAATCATCGCGTTCGTGCCGACATACACATGATTAGTGATATCGGCGTGGAGCCCCTGGCCCGCGGCGAAAAACGGCTCGCTACCCGTGCGGAACTGTTCCGCTTCCATCTGGTGCGTTTTGAAATTGTAGCGGAGGTGCTCGCTGGCCCAGAGCTGCTCGCCTTGTTGAACACGGACCTGACCGTCAGCCACCACCTGTCCGGTATTTCGGTTGCCGGCGACCCGCTCGGCCGTCAGCACGGCTTCACCATAGCGAACCATAACTCCATTGGTGGCGATAAAGTCGCCAGTGTTCATGTTGATCAACACCCCTTGCTCGCCCGTGCCGGTGCGCCGCGAACGGATGTCCCATTCGACCTGTGGTGCTTCTTGCGCCCGCAAAGCACACGGGAGCGCCGACAGCAGCAGGGCGACAAGAACAACGAGGTGTTTCATGCGGCGCGCCGAGCTAACCAGAAGGCTTACAAGGTGCCAAGAGCAAAGCTCCGTGACCGCAAGAGTTGCCGCCTCACTTGCTTTGTGCGCTCATTCAGATATGGTGCAACCCACAACCCAACTCGCTTCGGGTTGTTAACGGATCCGCATATGTCATTGCATGGTCAAAATATAATTGCCGGCAAGATCTCAACCGGCGCAGGACCGAAGTTTAGCGCCTCTTCGGCCGCCGACGGCCGCGCTCTGCCACCGGAATTCCATGAGGCAACTCCAGCGGAGATTGATCTGGCGCTCGAGTCCGCAGTCCTTGCTTTTGAAGCTTATCGCGAGATCCCGAGCGACAAGATCGCGGCCTTTCTCGACCGAATCGCGGAAGAAATCATGAAGCTCGGCGACTCGTTGATTCAACGCGCCCACGCGGAAACGGCGCTGCCGGAAGCGCGATTAACCGGCGAACGGGCGCGCACCGTCTACCAGCTTAAAATGTTCGCTGATCTGGTGCGCGAGGGTTCCTGGGTCGAAGCAACCATCGATCGCGCTCAGCCGGAACGCAAGCCGTTGCCCAAACCTGATCTTCGCCGCAAGCTTGTCCCCATTGGCCCGGTAGTGGTTTTCTCGGCGAGCAATTTTCCCTTGGCCTTCTCCGTCGCGGGTGGAGACACCGCCTCCGCTTTGGCGGCGGGCAATCCGGTGATTGTTAAATCACATTCCGGTCACCCCGGCACGTCCGAATTGGTGGCGAGTGCAATCGTTGCCGCCGCCGGCGCGGCCGGTATGCCGGCTGGGGTCTTCTCGATGCTGCATGGTCATGGTGGCAGTCACGAAGTCAGCCTGCGCCTCGTTCGGCACCCGGCAACCAAGGCCGTCGGGTTCACGGGATCTCAGCGCGCCGGGCGTGCGTTATTCAATGCCGCTGCGGCGAGGCCCGAGCCGATCCCGGTTTATGCCGAAATGGGCAGCACCAACCCGGTGTTCATTTTGCCCGGCGCGCTCGAACAACGGGCGGAAGCTGTCGCTCAAGGTTTGATTCAGTCCGTCACCCTGGGCGTAGGTCAATTCTGCACCAATCCCGGCCTGGTGTTTGCTGCGCCGGGCGCGGGATTTGAAGCATTCACTGCTGCGGCGGCAAAGGCAGTTGTGGCTGCTTCGCCCGGGACGATGCTCTACCCCGGGCTCTGCGAGCGATTTGCCGATAGCGTTGGTCGCGCTGAACGCGCGCCCGGCGTGCGTGGGCTTGCTAAATCTGCGGCCGCTCCAACCGGGGCACAAGTTCCAGCGGTTCTTCTCAGCACGGATGCTGCGAGTTTCCAGGCAAATGACATCCTTCGCGACGAGATCTTCGGGCCGGCTACCCTCCTGGTCGCTTGCGGTTCCTCTCAGGAACTGGGAGAAATCGCTCGCCAACTTCCGGGTCAATTGACTGCCACAATCCACGGCACCGAAGCCGACCTCCGCCGGCATCAAAAACTCATTTCGCTGCTCGAACAAAAAGCGGGCCGGCTGGTCTTCAACGGTTTTCCCACTGGAGTCGAAGTTTGTCCGGCGATGCAGCACGGCGGGCCGTATCCCGCTACCACCGACGGTCGGTCCACCTCGGTAGGCACCGCCGCCATTAAACGCTTCGCCCGACCGGTTTGTTTTCAAAACTTTCCCCAGTCAGCGTTGCCGGTCGAACTGCGCGACGATAACCAGCGCCAGATCTGGCGGGTGTTGGACGGGGGATGGACAAAAGCGGATGCTTGATGACCCGCTGTTGAAGAGTTGTTTCCGGCTCTTCCATGGTTCCGAATCATGCCTCACGGGCTGGCAGATTGCTCTCAACCGGCTTACAAACGTCTTGCTTTCAACTGGAAAAATGGGAAATTTGTCGGGCTTGACGGAACCCGGTATCCGCTGCAAATGAGCACCGAACAACCAATCGAACTTGAAGGCACCATTTCCACGGTGCTTCCGGGGACCATGTTCCGAGTCAAGCTCGACAACCAGCATGAGGTGCTGGCCCATCTCTCGGGTAAAATGCGCAAACATTTCGTCCGCCTCACCGTTGGCGACCGCGTGCGGATTGAAATGTCGCCTTACGACTTAAGCAAAGCGCGCATTACGTACCGGCTGAAGTAAGCTGTCCCTTCGCTTCGACCTGCGGATTTCCACCCTGGGGTATCTGCCCCATAGCGAATCTTTGCACTTCGAGCATTATTTGCCGCAACTCGCCAAGGGGGAGCTGCGAGTTGTTGTTGTTGGAATGCGGCGGCATCGCGAGGGTGCCGCCGCATTGTTTTGCTTTGAAGCGGATTTCCAGCCGCTATAGTCCTGCCACCGTGACCAATCCCGGCGCCTCACCTGACTCCGCTGATCTGCCGCCCCTGTCCTCGGCGGATCATCCTTATGCCGTGCTGCGCAACCGGGACCTGCTCCTATATTTGGTTGGTCGGTTTATCGCTTCTCTCGGCCAGCAAATGCTAACCGTGGCGGTGGGCTGGGAGCTCTATATTAGGACCCATTCCGCCTTGAACCTTGGGCTCGTCGGCCTCACCCAGATGCTGCCCATGGTGCTCTTCACGCTGCCGGCCGGGCACTTCGCCGACAATCACGACCGTAAGCGAATCATCATCGGCATGACCTTCATTATCGCCTGTGCCAGTGCCGGCCTGGCGCTAATCTCATGGTTCAAAGCGGACATTCTCTGGATTTACTTCTGTCTGTTTTTGGCCGGGACCGGCCGCACGTTTCTGTGGCCCGCCAGCTCGGCGTTCCTGCCGCGCCTGGTATCCCGACAGGATTTCTCGCGCGCAGTAACCTGGAGCAGCGGCAGCTTCCAGTTGTCTTCCGTGATCGGACCCGCCGCGGGCGGCGCGATGATTGCCCTGACGCACCACGCGGCCCCGGTCTATGCGTTCAATGCTTTGGCCTCGGTGCTTTGCCTGGCCCTCGTTGCCTTGATCCGTCGACGGCATGTGGTTGCCGCCAAAGAGAAAATGACATTGACCAGCCTCATCGTCGGCTTCCGGTTTGTCTTTGCCAGTCCCATTATCCTCGGGACGATCACCCTCGATTTGTTCGCGGTCCTGCTGGGCGGAGCCACCGCGCTGCTGCCAATCTATGCCCAGGATATTCTGAGCGGTCCGACGGGTCTGGGCCTATTGCAACACGCGCTGCTCAAGACGCTGGATTTGCAAGTCGATCCGGCTGCCCTTCGCCTCGGTCTGCTGCAGGCTGCTCTGCCGCTGGGCTCGCTTCTTTGTGCTCTAATCCTGGCGCACCGGCCGCCCTTGCAAAAAGCCGGGCGCACCCTCCTCTGGGCTGTGGCCATTTTTGGCGCCGCCACCATTTTCTTTGGCTTCTCACGCTCGTTTTGGTTCTCGGCGTTGATGCTGTTCGTTTGCGGCGTTGCCGACAACGTCAGCGTGGTGGTGCGCCACACATTGGTTCAGTTGCTCACCCCGGATGAGAAACGCGGACGCGTTTCCGCCGTCAATAGCCTTTTCATTGGCACATCCAACGAGCTCGGTGGGTTTGAATCCGGAGTGGTGGCCCAGATCTTTGGCCGCACGATTGGGAACCCGATTGCCACGGGTGCGCTGATCTCGGTCGTGTCCGGCGGCGTCGGCACCATCATTGTCGTCATGGCCGTGGCGCTTATCTGGCCACAAATCCGCAAGTACGGCCGCCTCGATGCGAGCTGAGCCAGCCCGTGGTTTATTCCTGCGGTTTCTGTCCCATCGCTGCCTGAGCGTTATTGATGAGCTCCTTGATCCGCTCGGCGTCTGCCTTTGAATGTCCGTGGCTCGCAACCGGGTCTGTCCCGCCGGAGGATTCAATCAGGATTTCGGACCAAATCAGGCCGGTCTTGATGTGCACCGACGCGACTTTGCCGATGCTGATCGACATTTCGTCCATGCTGAACCACGAACGTTTGCGCCGTGTCACTGATTTGTCTGTCACCTCGATATAAGTGGGGAAAAGGAAATTGCCCCGGGTCCACCGGCTGGCACGAAAGATTTCTGGCGGCATAATTGACTGAACACAATTCCCGTAAACCACCGTTAACGTCAAGTGATACTGGTCGTCCTTGATCCGCGCCCAAGCTAACCGGAGAAGAACCTCGAAACATACCAAATGATCGGTCCGCGGGTCATTCTTGCGCAGACTCCTATGGAAGCTACACTCCGCTTGTGAAACCACAAGAAGCACGATCCTGCAAATTCATTCTCACGGCGGCCCTGCTTGGACTTGTCCCCGCCGCTATAACCACGAAGGCCGCCGATGCCGGCCTGCCGCGCAGCTCACCTGAGGCGCAGGGGGTTTCTTCCGCCGGCATTCGTGATTATGTCGAGACCGCCGACAAGCAGGTGAATACCATGCACAGTTTCATGCTCGTGCGGCATGGACACGTTGTTGCCGAGGCCTGGTGGAAGCCCGAGGCAGCCGACAAGCCCCATGTGCTTTGGTCATTGAGCAAAAGTTTCACTTCGACTGCCGTCGGCCTGGCGGTTTCCGAAGGCAAGCTGAGCGTCGACGACCTGGTTCTGAAGTTCTTTCCCGAATACTGTCCGGCCGAGCCTTCAGCCAATCTCAAAGCCATGCGCGTGCGCGATCTCCTCACGATGACGTGCGGGCACCAGGTGGAACCGAAGCACGATACCAACGAGGTTTGGGTGCAGGCCTTTCTTGCCCACCCCGTGCCGCACAAGCCAGGCACTCATTTCCTGTACAATTCCGTGGGCACTTACATGCTCTCGGCCATTGTCCAGAAGGTGACCGGCCAAACAGTGCTCGATTATCTTCGGCCGCGGTTGTTCGAACCCCTGGGCATCGAGAACCCACAATGGGACACTAGTCCACAAGGCATCTCCTGCGGTGGATGGGGATTGAAGATTCGCACGGAGGACATTGCCAAGTTCGGCCAGCTCTATTTGCAGAAAGGCAAATGGAATGGGAAACAGCTCGTTCCAGAAGCCTGGGTCGAACAAGCCACCTCGAAACAGGTTTCCAATGGCAGCGATCCCACGCGGGATTGGGACCAGGGCTACGGATTTCAATTCTGGCGCTGCCGACACAACGCATTCCGCGGCGACGGAAAAGATGGTCAGTTCTGCGTCGTTTTACCCGACTTGGATGCCGTTGTCGCCATCACTGCTAACACGCACGACATGCAAGCCGAACTGAACGTCGTCTGGGACAAATTATTGCCGGCATTTAACGCCGGGCAGTTGCCCGAGAACAAAGCCGAACTGGAGAAGCTAACAGCCGAACTGGGCGGACTGAAGGTTCACGGATCCGAGTGAACCCTACTTCAGCGTAATCTCGATCAGATGCTCTCCGCTCAGAGCCGAAGGTACTTGCGGCTTGCTGGTTTTGCCGTCGACCTTGAAGTCGTGAATTCTTGCGCCGTTGCCTCGGATAACGATACGCAACTGAGCGTTTCGGTATTTCACGTTATCCAGGGTTAACTGCTGAAAATGTTCTGGGACAACCGGAGCAAAGCGAATTCCGGTTTCAGTAAACTCCATCCCAAACAGGCCGTGGTAAATCATCGCCAGGAAACCCGAGGCGCTCCACAACTGCCGCGGTGAACCATCCGGCCGTCCGTCCTCGGGCCGGTAAAGCTCCATGAAAGTGTCGTTCTTCTCCGAAAGTTTCACCAGGGCGTCCAGCTCGCGTCCAAAGGTAGCAGTGTCGTGCATCCGCGCGGCGGCCCAGGCCCAATAGCCCTCGACGAAGGGCCAAATCATTCCGTTGTGATAGTAGTGGGCGAAATCGCGCTTATAGTCGCGCCACTCCTCAAATTGCGGCCACAGGCAGGGAAAGCCCCATGAAGTCGTCGGAGTTGAGCGTAGAATTTGTTGCGCCCGTTTCTCGCCGGCTACACCTGTGAGAATTGCGAACGCTTCCCCTAAACCTTCCATGCGGGGATTCAGTTGGCCATTTTCGTCGAGGAAGTAGGCGTAGAATCCCTTCTCCGGCAGCCAAAACTGCTTATTGATGGCGTCCTTGAGCTTCGCAGCTTTGTCCTGAAGCGGGCGGACATTTTCACCGAGTATTTTGCTCCCGCCGCGATCACATAGCCACGGTAATACAGCAGGCATGTGCTCAGCGCGCAGGTTTTGCCGATCATTTCGCCTTTCATGGCATACTGCTTGGGATAGCCGCTATTGGATTCCATGAAGCTGGCGCAGCCCTTGAACAAACCTGTCTTGGCGTCATACGCATCGCGCTCGGCCCGCTGCAAGCTTCGCAGCGTTCTATCGTAGATGGGGCGGACGAGTTCCTGGTCGCCCGTGGTCAGATACAGCGACCACAGGCCTGAGGCGCCTACGATTGCGTCGGTGAGATTCGGCCAGCCGGCGAAGTGGCCGCATTTATCCTGGTACCAACATTCACCGATGCCCGAGACATCCTGAGTCAAACCCAACAGCGTGGTCTTGGAAACGTCGGGATGCAGCAGAGCGCAAGCCAGCTCCACCGAGTAGGACGTGTCGCGTGTCCAAACCTGCGCCCAGTTCTGGCCCGCGAGGAATTTCCCGTCCTTTACGTCAGCGGCAATGACACGCCGCGCTTTATCGTAGGCCTGGTCATACTGGGGTTGTCCAGTCGTAAGCGCAAAGGACTGACCTGGTTCCGTCGCCGCATTTCCCGTCAGCGCCACTGCTCCTAATAAGATGAATCCGAGGCAAACTTGAGGGAGGGTTGTTCCATCAATTTTCATAAAGTTAAGGAGGTGTTGATCGGCTGAATCAATCTGACTAACGGACCCAAGTTTAGGGAAACGCCTCGCGATGACAATATCGATGTGACTGCGAGCGCTTAGCGGAACAAATCCATCTGCGGTGGCGGGGCGAGACTTTGCAGCTTCTGGCGGTCGCGCTGGCGGCGAGTGGATTGGCGCACGTTGCCCTCAGGTGTCAGTTCCGATTCCTCAAGGTTGGCCAGAATTTCTTTGGCGCGCTCCAACACTGGACGGGGCACACCGGCCAACCGCGCGACCTGGATTCCATAGCTTTTGTCCGTGCCGCCTTCGACAATCTTGCGCAGGAAGACAATCTGGTCGTGCCATTCGCGCACCGCCACGTTGTAATTCTTCAATCGCGGCAACCGGCCTGCAAGCTCGGTGAGCTCATGATAGTGCGTGGCAAACAGTGTTTTGGCCCCGACCTGGTTGTGCAGGTGCTCGACGATCGACCAGGCCAGGCTCAAGCCGTCAAAGGTGCTGGTGCCGCGGCCGATTTCGTCCAAAACAATCAGGCTGCGCTGCGTCGCGTTATTCAGCAGGTTGGCGGTTTCGCACATTTCGACCATGAAGGTCGATTGCCCGCGCGCCAAATCATCGCTGGCGCCGATGCGCGTGAAAATCCTATCGACCAGATCGATGCGGGCCTCAGCGGCGGGAATAAACGCTCCGGTATGCGCCAGCAGGACCAGCAAGGCCACCTGGCGAATATAGGTGCTCTTGCCGGCCATGTTCGGGCCGGTAATGAGCGCGATTTGTGCCTGCGGGTTCAGCTCGGTGTCGTTAGGGACAAAACGTTCGTCCACCAGCGTTTGTTCGAGCACCGGGTGCCGGCCATCACGGATCGCCAGTACACCTTCGTCGCCAATCAGGGGCCGGCAATAATTGCAAAGACTTGCCGTTTCTGCGAACGCTCCGAGCACATCCAATTGCGCCAGGGCGCCCGCGGTTCGCTGGATTTCAGGAACATGCCCCAGCACCTGCTCGCGCACGCGCTGGAACAACTCGTACTCCAGTTTCACGCTTCGCTCTTCCGCGCCGAGGATCTTTCCTTCCATTTCCTTCAGCTCGGGCGTGATAAACCGTTCACCATTGGCAATGGTTTGCTTGCGCACGTAATGTGCCGGCACCTTGTCCAGATTGGCGCGCGTGACCTCAAGGTAATAACCGAAGACGGAGTTGAAACGGACCTTGAGCGATTGAATGCCCGTGCGGACGATCTCATCCTGTTGCAGCCGCGCGATCCAATCTTTGCCGTCGCGCATCCCGGCGCGCAATTCATCGAGCGCGGCATCGAAGCCATCGCGAACGAGACCGCCTTCCTTAAGCGCCAGCGGCGGTTCATCTATAATCGCCCGCGCGATCAATGCGGCCAGATCCGGCAGTTCAGTAATCTGATTCACCAGCTCGTTAACCAAGCCTCCAGGTCGGTCTGTAGGAGCCGTAAGGAGGCTCTGATCTTTTAAAGTCGATGGCCCTTCCGTCAGCGAGCTCAACAACTGCTTCACACCAGGGATTTGCTCCAGCGCCAATCGCAACGCGATCAAATCCCGGGCTGTACCGGCGCCCGAGCTGAGCCGGCCAAGCGTGCGTTCCAAATCCCGCACTTCCGCCAGCCGAGTCCGCAGATCCCGTAGCACATCTGCGTGATCGAGAAATGTCTGCACTGCGCTCTGCCGCTGTCGAATTGGTTCTGCGGTGGCCAGCGGCTGCGAAAGCCAATCCCGCAGGCGCCGCGCCCCCATTGGCGTGACCGTCCGATTTAAAGCACCGTATAAGGTGGCCTGCCTGGGGGAATCGTGATGCAGTGGATCCAGGACTTCCAAATGCCTCAAAGTCGCAATGTCGAGCGACAGATAATCACTGCGCTGGTAGAAGGTAATGCGGGTTAGGCCGGCGGCGTCGCGCCGCAAGTGCTGAGTTAGATAATGCAAGACCGCGCCGGCTGCGCCAATCGCGGCAACACGATCCTTAAGACCGAAGCCGTCCAAAGAGGCCACTTTGAAGTGTTCACGCACCGTAAACAGCGCTGTTTCCGGTGCAAACACCCAGTCATCGTAGGGATTAACGATCCAGCCAGATGGTGAGGATGGATGACGCAGCGGAGAACCGTCCCTTGATACAGGAGCCTTGCTCGCGGACGATTCGCCACTAGCGACTCGGTTTTTTCCATTGAGCATCGGCGAGCCTGGCTCCGTTCTCGCTCCCAGCAACCGTGCCCACGGTTCTGCTTCGCTCGGGTAAATAATCTCCGCCGGTCGCAACCGCTGCAGTTCGGCCTGGGCGGCGTCATCGCCCTCGACTTCCGTGGCGAGAAAGTCTCCGGTCGTCAGATCGGCGAAGGCCAAACCGACCGTCTGGCCCATGCTGTAAATGGCCGCGAGGAAATTATTTCGTTCCGCCGCGAGCATCCGCTCGTCGAAATGCGTGCCCGGGCTGAGGATTTGGGTGACCTCGCGTTTGACCAGTTGGCCGGGACGCGCATCCTCCACTTGATCGCAAATGGCCACTTTGCGCCCGGCTCGTAACATTCTGCCGATGTAAGTATTGGCGGCATGAAACGGAATGCCGCACATCGGGACCACGCCGCGTTTGGTCAGCGCCACATTCAACAATTGCGCGCCGACCTGGGCATCTTCGAAGAACATTTCGTAGAAATCTCCGAGGCGAAACCACAGCAAAGCGTCCTTGGGCAACTCGCTCTTGATCCGGCGATATTGCGCCATCATCGGCGTGAGTTGGCTGTCGCTGCCCATCCGCGCCAGCTTAGCGTGAAGCCCAGTAGGCGCAAAGCAGATTGCGCCCTTTCACCAGCGAACGGCGATCGGAACCCGACGTTTTTGCTAACCGCCGACTTGATTGCGCGCTTCCGCGGCTAAGGGTGTGCTGAGATAGCGCTCACCGGTCGAGCAGGCTACGGTCACGATCATTTTTCCCTTGTTCTCGGGCCGCCTTGCCACCTGCAGCGCCGCCCAAACATTGGCGCCGGAAGAAATGCCGGCCAGAATGCCTTCTTCCTTTGCGAGGCGTCGCGCCATGGCAAAGGCATCGTCATTGGTGACCTCGATGCACTCGAGAATCTGGGCTTTGCCGCTGCCGTCTTTCAAGTGGAGGTTTTTCGGGATGAAACCACCACCGAGCCCCTGGATCTTGTGGGGCCCGGGTTTGAGCGGCTGACCGGCGAGGGTTTGGGAAATAACCGGCGAGTCTTTCGGTTCGACCGCGATTGCTTGAAACGACGGCTTTCTGGGCTTAATCGTCTCCACACAGCCCGTGATCGTGCCGCCCGTTCCTACTCCGGAAATCAGTATGTCCACCTTGCCGTCCGTATCAGCCCAAATTTCTTCGGCGGTGGTTTGCGCATGGATGGTCGGGTTGGCCGGATTTTCAAATTGCTGCGGGATCCACGAGTTGGGCGTTTCTTTTGCCAATTGCTCGGCTTTCGTAATCGCGCCTTTCATCCCTTCGCTGCCGGGCGTGAGCACCAGTTTTGCCCCCAGCATCGCCAACAGCGTCCGGCGTTCCATCGACATGGTCTCCGGCATCGTCAGGATGAGTTGGTAGCCTTTGGCGGCGGCGACAAAGGCGAGCGCAATCCCCGTGTTGCCGCTGGTCGCCTCGATGATGACCGAACCCGGCTTCAGTACCCCTTTTTGTTCCGCCGCCCGGATCATCGACATGCCAATCCGGTCCTTCACGCTTCCCAGTGGGTTGAAGAACTCGCACTTCAAAAGCACGGTGGCATTGAGACCCTGAGTGACTTTATTCAAACGGACGAGCGGCGTGCGGCCGACCGTTTCGACGATATCGTTGTAAATATGTCCCATAAATGCAGATTTTCCCAGAATTCGGATCCGGATTCATGATATATCGCGACACGACATTGTCAATGGGCGCCGCATTCGCCAGGACTCCACTATTCCCAAAAAACTGAGCGACAGCCAGCCGTCACCCGGTCATGGGCCGTGGTCGCCTTTCGCCTGTCGCCTTTCGCCTTGACCCGGCGAGAGGATGTGATTGCAATAACCTGCATGAAAGTATTCACGATTGCGATTTCGATGGGGTTGGTCGGGTTGTTGGTTGGTTGCGTGAGCACCGTCAATGAGCGGACCACGGCGGGAATGCCGTTCGTCAAAGACAAAATCGAGGGTCGGTACGAGCGCCCCGTAACGCAGGTCTTTGAGGCAGCCAAAGAAGTCGTCAAAGACAAAGGCGTGCTGGTGCGCGAAGGCACTTTGTACAGCACGAACGAAGTCAAAACGGTCGAAGGCAGGATTAATCAAAGAAACGTCTGGATCCGGGTAACCGCGGTCGATCCCAAGGTGACTTCGGTGCTCGTCCAGGCCCGCACCTCCGGCGGCGGAGCCGACGTCGACCTGGCCGCTCAAGTGGACAAGGAAATTGCGCTAAAGTTGAGATAGACACCGAGATTGTATTTGGGCAACAAGCCCGTGAGGAGTCTCTGATCCCAATGAGGGACTCCTCACGTCGTCCCCTACAGTCGTCTTTGGAAAAAGTCCTGAGCTAGTCGTCCGCCCGGGCCGGCCCGCGCTTCAGACCGAGGTTCTGTTCGTACACGCCCATTTTTACGCCCGCCTTTTCCTGCTTGGCTTTAAGTTCAAGCTTGAGCAACGCGATTCGGTTACGGGCGGCCTCCGCCGCGGCGAGCTTCGGATCTAAATCGACAATTCGCTGCAGTGTTTCCTTTACCGTTTCGTAATCGCCACCGCAACGGATTTGAATATCAGCCAGCAGGTTGAGCCAGCGAACGATGAGTTTGCCGGGTCGGTGCGGCTGCTGAATCAGTTGTTCGAGTTGGTCCGTTGCCAGGTCCAGCCGGCCATAATGGTCAGCGTAGAGCGAGGCCAATTTTTCGCGCGCCTCCGCGTCGAGTGGGAATTTTTCCAGGTGCTTCACCAGGTCGGCGGCGATCAAGCCAGGGTCCTGCTGCGGCTGCGCCACAATTTCGCGGCCGCGAGCCAAACCAATGTTGCGTGCCCCTTCGACGACGTTGAAGGTTTTCGGTTTGTCCATCTCCTCGCCGCCAAGGTGCGCGATGCGCTGGGCGGCGGTGAGGGCGAATTCGGTATCCGGCAGCAAAGCGATCACTTGTTCGAAGTTGCGGCGAGCGGCGTCGCGGTCGCGTCCGTATTTCAGGTGCCAATCCGCCATGGAATACAGGGCGAAGGCGAGGTTCGCCGGGGCATGGCCGGGTTGTGCGCAAAGATGTTGGATCGCCAGCTCAGCGGCCGGAAGGTCCTTGAGATCTTCGGCCTGGATTTGCGCCAGCAGCATCTGCCCCTGCAGGTCCGTCGGAAACTGGTCGAGTTGTTTGCGAATCTCAACGATCGCCTCGAGATATTTCCCTTGTTTTTGCCTGGCTTGAGCAATCGAATAAGCTGGGGCGGGTTCGGGTGGGGTATCGCCGCCATCGTACAGCGAACCCAACGGCTTCGCGACCAGGTTCGCGAGATGTTGGCGCCAGATGATCGCGAGTCCGAGCCCGCAAACCGCTGACAGGGGGATACCGCCAAATGCCCCCGAGTAGCCGCCCTGGCCCACGAGCGGGGCTACTTTCCACACGATGAAGACAACAATCAAGGCCGTGATGATCCATTTAAAAACCATCGCCGCCGGATCTTCAGCCCGGCGAATGGTGCGAACGATAAACCAGCCAACCAAACCGACCGACGCGATCAGCAGGAGGGTGCCGCGGATGAAGGCGCCGGTATTCGAGGTCATGCGAGTGTGAATCGCCGAATTCCGAAAATCAAAATCAGGCTTTCTGCCTCACTATATGTTCCGGATGCCGCGCGCGACTGACGGCCGTGTCGTACGTGATTAGGCACTTGCAGTAGAGGTCGTACAGGCAATTGTCCATGAGCAGCATGCCGTCTTTCCGGCCGGTTTGGATCGAGTTCTCCAACTGATGCATCTGGTTTTCACGAATCAGATTCCGGACGGCGTTGTTGGCGATTACCATTTCATAGGCCAGGACCCGCCGCGTCCGGTCGGCAGCCGGGAGCAGTTCCTGGGCGATGATTCCCTGCAGCGCGTTGGCTAGCTGAAGGATAATCTGGCGCTGGGCGTTTCCATCGAAAACCCCGACGATCCGTTCCATCGCGTGCGCTACGTTGGGCGAATGCATGGTGGCCAGCACGAGGTGGCCGGTTTCGGCCGCTGTTAGCGCGGTCGAGATGGCTTCGTAATCCCGCATTTCTCCCACCACGATCACGTCCGGATCCTGCCGCAATACATGGATGAGCGCCCGGTTAAACGAGCGGACATCGCTGAGCACCTCCTGCTGCACGACAATAGCGCGCTTGTTCTCATGCACGAACTCAATGGGATCCTCGATCGTGACGATTTTGCATCGCCGCTCGCTATTGATGAGATCCACCATGTAATTGAGCGTGGTGGTTTTGCCGGCGCCGGTCGGTCCGGTGACCAAAACCAGGCCATTGGGTCTGCGCGCCAGCTCGTCGATCTTTTCCGGCAAGCCGAGCCGTTCCCGTGAGGCAATGCGATCGCCGCAGAACCGCAGGCTCATCTCGGGATGCCCATTGCGGCGATAGAAGGTCACGCGCACGCGCCCCGCCGCTTTATGCAGCAATGAAATGCAAAGCTCCCATTCCTGCTCGAATTTTCTCTTCTGCTGCTCGTTCAGCAGGCACTCGGCGATCCCCGTGATTTCTCCCTCCGTCAGCGAATCTTCATCGGCAATAATAATTTCACCGTTGACCCGGAATGCGGGCGGGACCCCGACGACCAGATGCAGGTCGGACGCGTCAAAATCGTTCGCAGCTGACAGGAGTCTGTCGAGGTTGTCTGAGGCGGACATTGGATTCGAGTTTAGTTTATTAAGTCTAGGATTTTATAATCTCCTCCACCATCCGCGCAGGCGGGACCAAAGACCGGTTTCAGAGAGGCGGGCAAGAGCCAAGCCGGCCTCATTGCACTGCGGGTTTAGCTGGCGGGCCGTGGTGAAGGAGCGGCGGGCCGGACCGACCAACCCGAGTGCCTGCTGGCACTGGCCAAGTTCCAGCCAAAGGAAGAAATGCGCGGCATTCCACTCCACGGCTTGTTGCAGGAGTTTCAAAGCCAGGGCGAATTGCTCGTAATAGTAACGGACTCGCGCCGCCAGCCAGGTGATGAACCAGTCGTTCGGGGCCAGCAGTTGGGCCTTTTCAAAACAATAATCCGCGCGCGCTTCTTCACGAGCCAGCAGCACATCGCCCCTTGCCAGCCAGACGTACGGCGTATCACCGCGCTCCTCGATCGACGCGTCCGAAAACGCAATGGCTCCCTGCAAATCGCCGCTGCGGCCGAGCGCCACAGCCTTGGCCGCCAGCAATTCGGGTTCATGCGGAAAACGTTCGAGGGCTTTGTCTGCCCATAACCTGGCTTCGCGAAATTCCCCCAGTTCGATTAACATTCGCACCTGGGCCGTCCACGCGGCGGCGTTTTGGGGATTGAATTCGAGCACCTTTGAATACAACCGCAGGGCGGTTTCGAATTTGCCGTTCTCGAAAGCCGTTCGCCCTTCGCGGCTGTAGTAATCCTCATCCTTAGGCCCTGCCTGGAGATGCGATTGCTCCTCGGATTCGTCGCCAAATTCCAGGTTGATAAAGCGGCTCATAAGGGGAATTGGCGATGCCAGAACCACCGTTTGAACGGTTTGCCGACGAGTTGCGATTCGCCGATGGTCGACATCGAGAGCAGGGTCTGCGCCAGAGTGGGCTCCGGCACGTTGCCGTGACCACCTATATCAAGTTCCGGCCATACAAACCAGTCATTTCCCGGCACGACCAACTCGCCCGATTCCGGCATGTGCGCCAAACGCGATTGAGACCGGCCGTTGATTTCCATCGTGGCGGGGCTGAAACGGATCCGATCGCCGCCTATGGCGAGAATCGGTCCCAGCCCTAGTCCCGCCTGGATATAGCCATTATGATCGCCGCCTTCACGAATCGAGTACGCAATCCAGTCACCTCGATGAAGAGTAGGATTATGCCCCAATGCCCTTACGACCACCACGCGATCCTTGATCCGCAGCGGAACCACACCATGCGCGTTGAAGAAGTTCTGGACCGGCAAGTAAACCAGCATCCCCAGCGTGAACATCACGCCCATGGACAGTATCACGCGCGATCGGAACCGAACGCCCGCAAGCCATGGAGCGAGCAGATAATGAATCCCCGTCGCATGCACCGCGAGCAGCAAGCCAAAGGCGAAGTTGCCGATCGGCCGCCCTAATTCAGCCACGAAAACCAGCAACAACAAACCCGAAGCCGCCATCGCCACCTGACCATAGGTTCGCGGTCCTCGGAGATAAAAGCCCAAGCCGGGCACTGGTACACTTGCCAGCACCTCCAGCCACGGAATCCCCGAGGGCGGACGAAACCGCTCCAATGCCAACCGTTGCCGCAGGCGGTCGCCCATCGCCAGCAGGGGCGCATACCATGACGCCCGCGGCGGATAATACGGCGAATCGATTTTAGCCATCAAAATCCATCTATCAGTGTCTTTGGTCGATTCGGAACTGGACCAGTTCTTCCGGTTCGTAAAACTCACTCGTTTTCTGTTCCGACTGGATCTCGCCCACGATTTGCTGGAAAAGCTTGACCGCCTCGCTGCAACTTCGGCCTTTATAGCCTTTGACATCCACCTGAACGCTGCCATCGGCGCCAATAGTAATGTTGAACTCGCGTTGCGCCATATTCCCTATCCCTCCCAGTGACGGACCTTCAAATGGATAGCCCGTTCCTGAGTTGTTTCCTCCTCGACGACGACGAAACCGCGCGCCCGCATTTCGTCGGTAATCTTCTGGTAAACATATTGCTGAACCACCGCCCGGCTCAATTCCTCCCCCAAAACGCGGAGGCTTTCGGCATCGTGCCCCTGGCCGGTGACGCAGAGGGACGCCTTGCCGCGTGCATCCCGGGAGAAAGTGACCGTGATGCCTTGCTTGGTGACCGACAGTCGTTGGTCGCGCCCTAGCTGGTTAGTAACGACTTCACTGCGCTCAATCTCCACGTTGACGGATTCGGGTTGCTTTTTAGCGGTGCGTGCATGGTCTTTAGCCGAGTGCTCCGCCACCTGATACCCAAGCGAAGCGGCCGCGGCAACGACTGCGGCGCTGAACGCCGGCCAAGCCGCAACCACCACCGGTACCAGAATCAGAGTGGCACCCATAACTATATTACATTACGATTTTCCACTCATTTGGACCGGGCCAAGAGGACCTCCTCACGCGCAGCGAAAGGTAGCGCAGGACTCCAAGCCTGCGAACGCTTGAAGCAGGCGCCGTGAACCAGCGCTAGCCGACTCGGAAGCCTGCGCTACTCCCTGGGCTCTTACTCTGCCGGCTTGGGCGGGTGAAGGCGGCCGGCCAGGAAATGCCAAACCTCGGTGCGGGAGGCCCGCCCGGGGACGGTGTCAATCCGATTAAAGAGATGACCGCCCGGCGCGTTGGTGTAGATGTGGTATTGAAAATCCTTTCCCGCTGCTTGCAAGGCATGGATCAGCCGCAGCACTTCCGGCAAGGTAACGTCCTGGTCATTGGTGTTAGCATGGAGCAGGAGCGGTGTTCGCAGTTTCTCGGCGTTCCAGGCCGGCGAGCGTCGGCGATATTCCTCAGGGTCCTGCGCTATGGTCTTTCCCAAGTGATACGGTGCGGCAAACAGTTGCTCATAGTCACCGCCTCGTGATTTGATTCGTTCCTCGAGATCGCTCACCGGCACACCCGCATAACAGGCTTGGTAATCCGAAGGGTGGGCGAACACCGTGAGCAGGGCAATCGCGCCGCCATGGCTCCAGCCAATGATGCCAACGCGATTGGCGTCGAGATCGGAGTAGCGGGCGAGCATGAACTGTCGAGCGGCATGAACGTCTTCGATCTCAAGACCGCCGTAATCGATTTGTTTCCAGAAGTCGCTGCCATAACCGCTGCTGCCGCGATAGTCCGGTGCAATCACCGCATAGCCCTGCAGCACGAGTTCGTTAATCACATGGGCGTCTTCGTCGGTGGCAATGTTGCCGTGGATTTCACCGTGGGCCTGGATAATCAACGGCAGTTTGCGAGCGTGGTAGCGCTGACGCGGGAGAAAAGTCAGCGCCGAGATCAACACGTCGTTGGTGCTGCCACGCGGCGGCGGTCCCGTAAACCGCACTTCATCCACCACCGCGACGTCGCCCAGTCGTTGAAACCAGAGGAGTTGATTCATCTGGCGCGTAAGCTTGGCGTCCAGGTGGCCCAGGGTCTCCTGAACCGTTTGCAGATCGTTCGTTTCCGCGTAACCAACCCCGGCACCCGTCAGCAGCACGGCCAGAGCTATTAAGCGCAAGCACCACGTTTTCTGGGTCGGAGCGCGGACAGTCCTGTCCGAAGCAAGCATCGAGCGTTGCCGCGGGCAAGACTGCCCGCCCCCCGCTTTTTTCGGTTCAAATCTCAATTTGTTTGGCTCGCTGCCCTTCGTGAATGCGGCTTCCGGGGTAAAGCACTACGACATCGCCTTCCTTCAGCCCTTCGAGAATTTGCGTCTCCGCGCCGCTACTGCGGCCAAGCTTGACCGGCCGAAGCTGTGCGCGCCCGTCGACCAGCACGAACGCTGCCCAATCGTTGCTGCGCCGGAACAACGCGCCCGCCGGGACTTTCAGTACATTGTTGGATTCCCAAACAATAATGCGCGCCTCGACGCGGAAGTTGTCGCCGACTTGCGGCCTTGCGGCAGCCGGCGTGAGCAAATCGGCCACTACGTTCACCCGCTGCTCCTCGACGCCCAGCGCCGAAACCTTAGTGAACGCCGCCGGCTCGACCAGTCGCACTCTGCCCTGCAGCGGTTCACTTCCGCCCCATTGGTCGAATTCCACTCGGGCGCCGGGCGCAATCACCGCGCCATCGCGCGAGAGGACTTCAATCACGACCTCTAAATCGGTTGGGTCCCCAATTTCCAATAGCGGCGTGCCGGCGGTTACCGTGCGGGCATTTTCTTCAAAAAGCTTTAGAACGCGGCCACTGGCTGGTGATAGCACCTCTCGTGGGCTTACTCCGTTAGTTGTCGCCGCGGCAGAGGTGAATTCGACCAGTTCAGCTTCCGCCTGGCGCAACGCGCTTTCTGCTGCCGCCTGCTCCTTGGCGGCCGCGGCTTCCCGCCACTGCGCCGATTCCAATTCCTGCACCGAGACCGTCTTTTCCGCGTACAACTTTTCGAAGCGATGCAGCTCGCTGGTGGCAAACGTCAGCGCCGCGCGAGCCTTCTCAAGATTGGCCTCCGCCGTGTCTTTCCTCGCCTCGGCGGCAGTTCGCGTGCGGGCATCCAGTAATGTGGGTGCGACCGGATCGATTATGGCCAGCACGGTCTGGCCGCACTGAACCTCCGCCCCGGCTTTGAAAGGGATGCGCCGGAGCTGTCCGGCGACCGGTGCTGAAACCACGTAACGCTGTTTGATGCGGGTCTTGCCTTCCTCATTGACCGTGGCCTGCAATGTGCCTCGCGAAACCTTGGCTGTCTCAACCGGCACAGGCCGGGGCCAGAGGCCGGCGACGATCACCGCGATCAGCAGGACAGCCCCGAGATAAGGCAGCCACCGGCGGGTGCGATGGTTGGACAAAGGACGCGCGGAGGTACTCATCAACGGAAATAATTGAAAATCGTAAGTATTAAATTGTAAATTTCAAATTGGCCGAGTGCAGGGTAACTACGAATGGACACCAATCCACACGAATTTGTGCAGGAGGTTTGAATTAGTGTTCATTGGTGTCTATGAGTGGTTTTGCGTGCGGCGCGTCCGCTTCATTCCGGCGCTTTCAGTGCGCCCACGAGGTTCAATTGGCTCAGCATCCGCAGAACCACCAGCGCGGAAATGATGGACGCAACCGTTACCACCAACACGGCGAAGCTGTAATTGGCGGCGGTTAACACAAGCGGGAGACGGATGGTCTCGGTGTTAACTTCGTTGATGATCCCAGTGGCAAAACCGGTGCCCAGCAACAGCCCTAGCGGCACGGCAATGATGGCCAGAATGACCAGTTCCGTGATCAACACGCTGCCCACCTCGCGCCGCGAAAAACCAATGACGCGCAAGGTGGCCAGTTCGCGCGCGCGCTCCGCCAGCGAGATCCGAGCATTGTTGTAGACCACGCCAAACGCGACCACGAGCGCGAACACCATGTAGATTTTTTGGATCAACCCGATGCTCGCCGCCGTCGTTTGGCGAAAGTTTTCCCGCAACGATTCCTTGATCGCGACCCAGCTCACGCGCGGTATGCCTTTCAGCGCATGCAGGAATTCACTCCGCCGCGCTGCATCAATCGTGAAGCTGGCCCCGGTCATGATGTCTCCTTCGTCCAAAAGCCGATTGAGCGCGTGGATGTCCATATATGCGGCCATTCCGGTGAAATCTTCCGCCAGGCCAGTCAGCAATACCGACTTCACACGCCGCTTGCCTTCGAGCGCTTCGATCACAAGCGGATCACCTATTCGCGCCCCCAGCACGTCCGCCAGCTTGGCCGATAACACCAATCCGTCGGGCGGAAGCTGAACTTGCCGGGTTGCCCCGTTGATTACCCGATTGTGACGCGCGTTAGCTGGAAAACCCTGCAGCGCGAGTTGTCGCCGAGTCGCTCCGTGGCTGATGCGCACGAACGCAGTTCGAACCGGTTCCACTGTCAAAACGCCAGGCAATTCCGCAAACAGATGCGCCACCCGCGTCTCGTTGGGTTCCACCAATTCCACCCGCAAATCCTGGCGCTGGATGACGTCCCACTGAAAATCCATGACCTCATTTATTCCGTCGCGAAACGAGTTTGGCACAATCAAAATGCCTGTCGCCAGCGCCAGACCCGCCACCGTGAATAGCGCTTGCATCGGCCGGCGTTCGAGATTGCGCACAGCGATGCGGAAAGTATGCGAAAGCCACTGGGCGATCCCGGTCCGCTCCACCAGCGCCGGCCGATAATTCGCCGGCGGCTCCGGCCGCATCGCTTCAGCGGGCGGCAGGCGCGCAGCCCGGCGCACGGCGCTAAACACACCCAGCATCGCCGCGCCCGCGCAGACCAGCAACGCCAACGGGAATGCCAGGTGATCGAGGTGAAACTCAAGTTCTGGGAAGCGAAAGAACCGATGATATAGCATGACCAGCCGGTGGCCCAGCGCTACGCCGCCAATCGCTCCGAGCACCGTTCCCAAGGCCACCATCACAAATGCAAATTTCAAGTAATGCACTACAACCTGCCGGTTCGTGAATCCAAACGCTTTGAGAATCGCGATTTGTTCCCGCTGCAACACCAGCAACCGCGAGAGGACCGCGTTGATCATAAATGCGGCAACGCTTAGAAAAACGACCGGAAAACCAATCGAGAGAATATGCAGCACCCGAATCTCATCCGAAACGCGGATATGCGACGGGTGATCGGCGCGCCCGAAGGCGCCCCGGCTGCCGTAAGGAGTCAGCAGGCGGTCCAAATTCGCAATGACCTCTTTTTCATCATTGTGTGTCGCTCCCGCAGCTTCATCGCCGCTGCGAGGCGCCAGTGTGAGTGACAGGAAATTGAACGCGCCATCGAGGTCAAAGGCTGTCGCCAACTCCTT
This sequence comes from uncultured Verrucomicrobiota bacterium, assembly GCA_964623885.1. Lineage (GTDB taxonomy): Bacteria > Verrucomicrobiota > Verrucomicrobiia > Limisphaerales > UBA8199 > CAZUVM01. The sequence continues at coordinate 19,122 of CAZUVM010000085.1, read as the reverse complement.
GTAAGGCATCCAAAACACTCCATAGGTGCGGTTATCGGGCAAAGCGGCGCCCGGACGCGACTCGAAAATGAATTCCGGCGACAGCGCAATGCCGGCGATGCGACATTCCTGTCTGCGACCGTTCAGCAGCATGGCGATCTTATCCCCAGGCCGCAGCCCGTTTGCCTCGGCAAAGGCCTCGCTCACGAGCACCTCGCGGCGACTGCCCGGCGCAAGCCAGCGGCCTGAGCGCAGAAACAAACGGTTGAGCTCAAGTAGCCCGAAATCCGGCAGCGAGCGCACCGTGCCGCTGGCCGGCTCGTCCAGACCTGGAATGTCCAGCGTGACTTGCACCGAGATCCCGGGCTGGACCGCGGCCACACCGGGGAGAGCCGCCACTTGCAACGCTACCGAATTTGGCGCGCGCTTGAGCTGGACGAAAACTTCGGCAAATCGGTTAGCCTCATAATATTCCTGGCGCGTCGACTCGAGCGAATGGATCAGGCTGCGCGCCATGATCATCATCGCCAGTCCGCAAGCCATCACCAACGAAACCGCAATGGCCTGCCCTTTCATCCGGTTCAAATCCCGCCACAACTTGCGATCCAGATGTCTCATTGCTCACCAATTCAGGCTGCTGGCGGCAACGCGCTTCTCATTGACTCGCAAGTGGTGCACCCGGCCGTCGGACAGGTGAATGACCCGGTCGGCCATGTCTGCCATGACGGCGTTATGAGTAATGACGACTGTGAGCGTGCCCAGTTCCTGGTTGACCCGCTGGATGGCTTCGAGCACGACGATTCCCGTCTTCACGTCCAACGCGCCGGTTGGTTCATCGCACAGCAGCACTTTCGGCCTTTTGGCGATCGCCCGCGCGATGGCCACACGCTGCTGCTCTCCGCCCGAAAGTTGCGCCGGAAAATGGTCGAGCCGCGCGCCCAGATTTACCATCTCGAGCGCCGTTTCCGGCGGCAAAGGTTCGTCGGCAATTTCCGTGATCAAACCCACGTTCTCCCGCGCGGTAAGGCTCGGGATCAAATTATAGAACTGAAACACGAACCCCACCGTTGCCCGCCGATACTGAGTGAGCTGGCTTTCGTTGGCCGCCGTCAGGTCCAGGTCCCGATAGCGCAACTCGCCCGAGCTCGGCACATCCAGCCCGCCGAGATTATTGAGCAACGTGGTCTTGCCGCTGCCCGACGGTCCGAGCAGCACGACCAACTCGCCGGCGTATAAATTCAGATCCACACCGTCCAATGCCCGGACCTCCGCCGCGCCCATGCCGTAAACCTTCGTCAGCGCACGCACGCGAAACACCTGGTTCGCTGGGGGCATTTCAGTGCTGCTCATCACTTGAGATTAGGTTCCAAATCCGAATTCCGAAATCCTAAAGAACGCTAAGTTACCGGAAGCGCCCGGACCTGAGAGCGCCGGCATCCTTGCCGGCGGGTTTCTTCGGAGCGCGGGCAGTTTTGACCGCAGCAACGCTCGATGCTTGCTGCGGAAAGGAATATCCGCGTTCCGCGCCAGATTTCGTCACAGGCCGCGAACAATTTAACCGCGAATGAATGCGAATCGACGCCAATTAAGGAATTCGCATACCGGCTTGGCCGGAACGATTCAGTTGAACCACAGATTCACACAGATAAGCACGGATAAAGAGGGCTTCGAGCACGGTTCCTGACATCGCCGGCACTATCTCTGTATGGTGAATCCGCAATCGACTTGCGCAGTGTTACTGGGGTTGCAGTAAATCTGGGTTCATCTGTGTCCATCCGTGGTTTTCAACTGCATAGACACCTCTTAGACCTGATCCTTTGCCAGCTCCATGTAACTAAGGCATATTGAGCCTGCCGTTGCTTTTTTGATGAAGCGTAATCTTTCAGTCTGGTTCACCCTGCTCGCCATCGTTTTCGCGGGCTGCCACTCCGAGCCGCCGCCCATCGCCACGCCGGTCGCAAACGGCCCACCTGGCCCCAGCGCGGAAGGCCCCAACGGCCCACCTCAAACCGCGCCACCCCCGGCGCCCATCTCCGAAGATTACGCCGTCGCCCGCGAGGTTCGCTCTGCTTTGCGGCAGGAGCCCACGGTGGGCCCCGCTGCCGACCAAATCCGCGTTAAGGTTACCAAGGGCGTCGTCCTACTGCGCGGCACCTTGCCGCCCGGCGCGGACCGTGATGCCCTCCACGCGCGGCTGGATAAGCTGCCGGGCGTAGACCGCATTGACGATCAACTGGTCCTGAAAACCCCGTAACCGGGGCTGGCGAGATCCCCGAAGACAACCGCATCGTTCCGGCTCAGTTCACGCTGCATTCTGATTAACACCGCGCTTTAGGGGACAAGTTGCGACGGCCGAAACTGTTTCAACAGTTTAGTAGGCGGTCACCCCGGCAGTAACTCGGCGCTGATGCATTAGATAAAGCTTGGGAGGTGTTTTCATGAAAGAAAAGTTAAATGGCAAAAAAGTCGCAATCCTCGTCACTCAAGGATTTGAGCAAGCCGAATTGACCGAACCCAAGGCCGCTTTAGAGCAGGCCGGCGCCCAGGCTGATATCGTCTCACCCGCCGGCGAAAAAGTCCGCGCCTGGGACGAAACCGAGTGGGGCAAAAGTTTCAAAGTCGATGTGCCCTTGAAGAAAGCGCGCGCCGAGGACTATGACGCTTTAGTACTGCCCGGCGGCGTTATGAATCCGGACAAGCTGCGCCAGGACAAACAGGCCGTCGATTTCGTCAAAGATTTCTTCCGCGACCACAAACCGGTGGCGGCCATTTGTCATGGACCATGGACGTTGATCGAGGCCGAAGTGGTCTCTGGACGGCGCCTGACTTCATGGCCTTCGCTCAAAACCGACCTGCGCAATGCCGGCGCCGAGTGGGTCGACGAAAAAGTCGTCGTCGATGAAGGACTGGTCACCAGTCGCAAACCTGCCGATTTGCCCGCGTTCAACAAAAAGATGATCGAGGAAATCGCTGAAGGCGCTCACGAGGGACAAACCGAGCGCGCGTCTAGCCGCAGGAAACCGGTGCTGGCATAAGGCGGAGATCCGAGCGGTGTTGTGAGCCTTGGAACGACACCGCACCGAGTTATTCGGACTACTTGTGCGCGGTCCGAAGTTTCGCTTTAACGACTCAAGGCACACCGACGCGGTAGTAAAAGGCACCTGGCATCGCCCCATTCGTGTCAGTGAAGCTGGTGCTGCCCGGCTGTCCGATGATTTCCCCCTGAATGAGCTTAAACCCGGATGGAGACGTGAGGTTTGAGCTGCGCTGGATGAAATAATTGCGATTAGTAACGCTTTGCCAGGTGAGCGTTACTCCCGACGCGTTCCTGATGAAGGAGGTCACCTTCAGCATGGACAGACTATTGGTAGGGACAGTTCCACAGCGCCACTCCTGCCAAGTGTTCATGCCGTCGTGGTCAGGGTCCGTGAAGTCGGCGGAGCCATCGATAGGAAAGCCATAGGACTGGAGCCAAATCTGAAACCGCGTCAGTCCGAAGTTTTGAAATTCATACGCCCCCATATCGACAATGCCCCCGGAGATGCGGAGATGGCCAGCCAAATCCGTGCTGTTAGTCATGTAAGGGTTGCCTCCTGAATCGACGCAAGCCGAGTTGGATATGAGGAGAAAGTTACCGTTGCTACAATCCACAAACCCCGGTTCGTTCGTGATATTGCCGATGCCGTAGGGAGCCAAAGGCGTGGTGCAGCAGTAATGGATTGGCTTCGAGTTGATAGCCATTGAATAGTTGTCGCTGCCAGGAGCTGAATTGTAGTACACGATACAGTTCTCCAGCTCGCAGTTGTCAGCCCCACCGCCGACCGCAGAGGTATTCCCCACCACTGTGCAGTTGACCAATGTGGCGACCGAAGCGCCGCCGCCGATATAACCCGCTGTGTTCGTTGTAAGCAGGCAGTTAATTAGCTTGCCTTTAAATGCCCCGCCACCGCCGAACCCAGCGGAGTTTTCTTTGAGCAAACAATGATCAAGGTTGCCTTCAAATGACGCACCGCCCTCTTCCCCAGCGGTGTTCCCAACAAAAGTGCAATTGACAGCGCCTGAACCATAGACCCCGCCACCACTAAACGCCTGGTTTCCCTGGAAGGTACAGTGGTAATATCCTCCCCCCCTGGCGCCACCACCCCATCCGAAACCAGCGTAATTGATATTGTTAAGGATGTTGCAGTTGGTCATGTATGAATCCCATGCCCCCGCTGCCTGGCCCACTCCGCTTGCATTCCCGAGCACTGTATTGTCCGAAATCTGGCTGTTAATTAAGGTGCACCCGTATACGCCCCCGCCGGTTTGCGCAGTGTTACCTGATACCTCACAATTGGTGAAGAAGCTCAACACGGCTCCCCCGCCGCCACCACCAGTGGCATTTCCCATGACGAGGCAGTTGGTTAGTGCAGACTTATAGCAACCGCCGCCACCGCCTGAAACATAAACACCGTCGCCGAACGAAGAATTATTGGATAAAGTACACGAAGTCAGCGTCCCGCCAAAGACTCCTCCGCCCTGGCTGAATCCCGAGTTCCCCGTGATCACACAGTTGGAGAGTGTTGCCGAAGCCTCGCACAAAGCGCCGCCTCCCGCAAAAGGCTGGGGCGGCAGGTATACCAACGTCCAGGAATTGTCGTTCGTATTGGCAGTCGCACCATTGGTGATCGTGAACCCGACAAGCACCGCTCCGTTGGTCAGGTAAACCCCTCGGATCGCATTTGAACCGTTAATCGTACCTGGCACCTGGTACCCGCTGATCGTCGTAACATCTGGGCCGTGCAAGCTTTGGACGACCAACGGCAAATCCACCGCCACGCGGTTTGTCACACCGTCATAGACAGCCCGCCCGCCATACTGGTAATTGCCGTCGTTTACCCACACCTGATCCCCGCTCAGGCAAACGTCAATCGCGTCTTGGACATTCGTGGCCGCCGTCGCCCAGGTAATATAGGGCGCAACCGGGCTGGAATTCGTCGCGTTCACGTACCGCACGGTGGCGGCGCCGCTGCATGATTTGACCAGCAACGTAGACAGAAGGAAAAACTGGACCCCATTGCGTCTGCTACACGGTGAATTGTTGGATTTTTTGGTCAGCCATCTCTTGATTAAGTTCACCCCGATTGATTAGCATCATTGGAACAAGCTGTCTGTCCGATAGTTTCTGATAATCCTGTAAGGAAACGCTTTACATCCAGCTAAGCGAAATAACTAGGGTGTATAAGCAAACACCTGGCTCAACGGGTGTGGTTCTCGCTCAGCACCGATAATCCGATTTGGGCGCAGTTCTTATGGATTCGCCTCCAAAAACGCCAGTGTTCTGTCGTCCACGCGGCCAGAATAGAACGCATCCAGGACCTTGTGGAAAACGCTGTCTTGCGTAGAGATCGCGGCAAAAAGAGTCATCGAGGAGCGCAGCTTCAGATCGTCTGGGAATCCCATGATGTCCTGAATCCGCTTGCCCTTGTGCTCCAGTAGCGCCTGGCAGCACCGTCGCAACCGGGCGCCGAGAACAGGATGAGCAAGGAAAGCGACCGCCTCATCCCGGGACCGAATTGCGTACTCTTGCGCGGTGGGACTATGGCCCAGCCCGGCAACTTGAGGGAAGATGTACCAAATCCAGTGAGACTCCTTTTGCCCCTGCTGCAGTTCACGGAGAGCGCCTTGATAATCCTCAGCTTGCGCTGTGACGAACCGCTGCAAATTGTGTGGATCCCCTTCGCTCATACAACTGCCAAAATCATTCCGCAGCATTTATCCTGTTCATCCTGTTCGCTTCATTCATCCAAATTCAGTCCGACGTCCGTACGCTGTCATTGGTTTGGCCAGCCTGCGACCTTTCGAAAGCGGCCAACTGCTCGAGGCGAGCCCGGTAATATTTCGCATACGTTTCAGCGCCGGCCGCGCCGGAGGTTAATACTTCGCGGGCTTTGCCAAACTGGCGGGTCTGGACATAGCAGACGAACAATGCTTCATCGATAGCCAGCCGGTCGACGCCGGTTTGCTGCGGTTGGATGGCCACGAAGCAGGGAATCGCTTCCGCATGTTCGCCGCACAACAAATGCAGGAAACCTGTGTAGCGCGGCGTAAAATCGGTGCCGGAGCGGATGTGTTGGATCAGAAAATCACCCTGTGCGATGGCGGCGCGGGCCTGCTCCTTATCCAGCATCCCAAGCTGGCCATTAAGCTTCTGTCGGCAAAGCAGCGCGTAATAGGTGTACTCGAGATACCAGGAGCTGTATTGCGGGACGGCCCGCTGGGCAATCTGGTAAAGTCCCAAGGCTTCCTGGTAATTGTCCTGCTTAAGCAACAACTGCGCAACTGCTGCGGTAACCGGGCAGCGCGACCCCTCGAACGGACGAGTCTCCTGCCACTGCCGCAACACGTCGCGGATTTCGGGAGCGAACTGCCTTTCCAATCCAGTCGCGAGCTCGTTGAAATGCGCATACGCGTCGGGGTTATTCCGGCGCATGAACGGCGCGGAGAAAACCATTTGCATATTATGTGCGACGGCATATTCGTCGTAGACGTTCGTGCCCAGGCGTTGAGCGTATTGTTCCCAATCCGGCAGCCGCGCCCTGGCTTCCGAACGGATCTGCAGCGTGCCCCCGAATTGCCCCAGGCTATGGACGATGGCCTCCGCGACAAGCGCCTGGCCCCGCAGCGTCGGATGCACGTGGTCGTCCATCAATTCCCAGCCAATAGCCTGTCCTGGACTGTTGGTCCGAAATACCGCCACGAGGTCGCAAATCGGCGCCTTCTGTTCTTCCGCTGCGCGCAGGATTGCTTCCAAAGACTCCGACGGCGCGCGCCACGGCATCGTGTCCAGATCGCGGGCGGCGACGTATTGTTCCAGCGCTTCGCTTTGGCGGCCCTGACTTGTTAAGGACTGACCCAGCAGGTAATGGGCGCGCGCGTGGTTGGGGTCGAGTTGCAGGATTCTCTGCAAGGCCGGAATCGCCGCGCTCGAGCTTGTCGACTTCTGCGATTCAGCGCTCGAGAGCAGGGCGGTGATCTCCTGTTGAGCTGCGGCCGGCAAATCATCGACCTTGTCAACGCCAATGGGGGCAAGACCGCGCTCGTTGGTCGGCGGTGTACAAACCAATGCCGGCACACCTCGCGCGCGGCAACGTCGGATCATCGAGTCGACGTCATGATACAGGATGTTTGCGGCGGCGCGGCGCCGCCAGTCCTGTGCGCCTATGAACGTCTCGCCCATCATGTCTTCCATCAACGTGCGCTCGGGCGCCGCCGCTTCGTGTCGTGTCGCGCTCTGCAATCCCTGCACCAGCGCGAGGGAATGCAGCCAGCGGTTCGCCCCAAGCATCCAGGGCCGGCTGCCCGCTCGGCCAACCGAGGCCACTCCATAAGCTCCGAAGAATTCGTTGTGACCTGTGTAAATCACAACCAAATCGGGTTGATAGGGCAGCGCTTCGGTCAGGATGCCCAGCACGGGGTAGCTCGCGATCGCGGTCGTGCCCAGGTTGATCACTTCTACCCGGTGCTCCGGCCAGGCGTCCTGCAGCATCAATTGCAGAAACGCCGAGGAGCAGAGGTGCCGTGGCTGCGGATAACCCTGGATGGCGGACTCACCGACAAGCATGACTCGGATGGTGTTGGTGGGTTTCGGGTCGACAAACGTATACTGCTCGCTCGTGCCCACCCGCCCGGCGCCGCCCAAAAACCATGACTCAGCCCCGCCCTGCGCCGCCTGCATCAGGACGCCGCTCGGGACCGGGCCTAGCTTTCGCAACATGGGCGGGTAACCCCCGAAGCCGTAAAGACGCAGCGCCAACTCAACGACAGCCAGGAGCAGGAACGGGAGCAATGACGCCGCCGCAATGAACGCCAAACGCTTCCGCGGGGGCGCCGGAGCGGACCCGGAAGGTGCCTTTGGACGCCTTCGGTCAGCCATGCGGGCAGGTTGCCGCGAAAGGACGTTTATGGCAACGACAACTCTGCGCTATCCGATAAAGCGGGCTACTCAATTAAAGAAATAATACTAATTATACGACGCGGTCGTGTAACCAGTTTTGATGACATGCCCTGTCCGGGACGAATGCTAGGATGGTTGCCTCGAAAGTGAACGTTGATGACGACTACCGAGGCTAGTTCCTGGTTCCGTACACTGGCAAAAGCCACGGTAAGGGAAAGTGCTGGCAAGCCAGCCTTCTCATCTTCGTTCCTTGAGGACACCCCGTAACTAGTAAACAGCAAAATCCATGTTCTATATGAAACCCCATGCAAAAAACACCTGGCTGCGACCAGGGGTCGCCACGCTGGCCTTGGTTTGTGCCGCCGGCCTGGCCCAGGCTCAAACAGCTCAAGACTACGTCGTGAGCCAGTTCGATGACGGCACCGTCCAAGGATGGGCCTTTAACTATGGCGGTGCGGTTCCGACTCTTTCGAATGACCCCACCATGAACCGTGGGCCCGTGGGTGCGGGCGCGGGGGCTTTGGAAATGATCGCCCCATTCGATCTTTGCACCCTGGGCGGGAACAACCAAACCGACTGGGAAAAAGTGCTGGCCGCCCCAATCGACCTGACCAAGTTCACCAAACTTCATTTTAGCGTCTACGTGGATCCCAGTTCGGCCCATCTTTCGGATTGGGGCGCCGGCCAACTCGGCCCCATCCGACCCCACGTCCGGCAGTCCAATTGGAGCGGAGACGTCAGTATTAATCCCTCCAGTGATAGCCAATGGGTAGGCAGCGATTACGGCACCTGGCACGATTATTCCATGCCTATCGATCAGACTGTCGCCGGCAACCTGGCAACATACCAGGCTTGTGGCATTCTGGGATTCCAGATGTGGTCCGCCTGGGGAAGCTGCGCTGCCCCCATCGGCCTGACAAACGGCATCACGATTTGGATCGATAATATCTGGTTTGAAACGAACGCCAACCCGATTATAATCCCTCCGACCATGGGGCTTAAGAAGTCCGGACCCAGTGGCGTCCTGGTTCAAATGGATAATAACGGCCAGTGGGAGCGCGAAGGCATTTCCACACCTTCTCCGAATAGTTCTTCTATATGGACTGCTCAAGGCGGGTATCCGGTGAGTTATTCCATGACAATCACAAACTTTGCGGCCCGGGCGCAGCATCCTGGCTATGAAGCGCACATGTACATCGTGAACGGCGACACCGCTGGGTCCGGCAACGACACCAGCGGTTCGGTCGACTGGAACAGTCCGGACCTGTTGCTTTTCCGGATTGAGAATACCGCCAACGGGGCCATGGCCCAGATCCAATGGAAAACCAATTATCCCGCTAATAACTCGACCAACATTCCAGTAGTGGTTTTCCCGCCGGCCGTGGATGGCACGTGGACCGTGACTTTCACAGACTCCACTCATGGTTCTCTCAGTGGTCCCGGCATCACGACGACCAACTTCACGTTGCCTTCGGATGCTGTGGCGGCCAATTTCAGCCCGGTCACCTCGTTTGTGCATTTCGGGATGTTCAAGAATGATGGCGCCAACGATGGGCACAACAACACCGCATCCGGCACCTTCAGCCACGTTACGATTAACGGCCTGAACGCACCTATTGACGACGATTTCAGCGGCCTCTCGCTAACGAACAAATACGCCTGGCGCAGAAGCAACTCGAGCGTCGTTCAATATGTTGTTCCCGGGACCATCTGGAACGTCAGCTGGTCGGTGCCTGCTTACGGATTCAATCCATACGTGGCCAGCTCAGCCGTGGGCCCTTGGAATCCTCTCACGGTTTTGAACCAGTACCAGAGCGGGACAAACGTTTATGCCGCCATCGGCGGTAGCGCATTGCCCGCCGGAGGCAGCGCCTTCTTCAAGATGGCGAAATATCCGTACGTGAAGCTGCAGGTCCTGCTTCCGGGCGAGACTGCGGCTCCCAACACGCCGACCGGCAAGACCGGCACACCTGACACCCAGATTGGTGGGGTGCCGTTCAACATTACGGTCAATGCGGTGGATCAGTACTGGAATGTCGTTCCTACTCCTGATTACATCTCGATCTCCAGCAGCGATTCCATGGCGATATTGCCCAACCCGAACCCGATGAAGCTTGTGGGCGGCACCGCAAGCGTCCAGGTCACGTTGATCAGCAGCGGTTCCACGACCATCACTGCTTCCGACCTGACCGATACCACCATCACGCCAAATACCAGCAGCCCGATTACGGTTCCGTAATCCCCGCTGCCACAATATCCCAGGCGCCGCCCGCGAGGGCGGCGCTTTTTTTGTTCTGAGGGCGTACGCCCAGGCCGGGAATCGTCGCCGGCCACCTCCGCGGGACATCACAAAAACTGTTAATGAATGTCATGATTTTTGATGACATGTTGGTCACTTATCCATATGGTAAGGTGTCCTTAGTTACCCGTTTAGCAGTATGCGGCAACGTCAACCCGCCCGCCCAGCCCGACGGTGCGCCGATGCAGCGCTTCTTCGCGTCCGCCGCGCTGCTTGATAAACACATCAACTCACTATGAAACAACTCCATCGCCTCGTATCACCCGCCAGGTCCTGCGCCCTCTTTTGCACCGCGCTGCTGGCATTCGCCGGCTCGGCCCGGTCGCAAAATGTCCTTCTGGACTTTGGCACCAATTCCAATTTCGCCACCAATGGCCTTAAAGCGGCCTGGCACTGGTGGGGCGGCGCTACCACCGTTCAGGAATGGGTTACCAATGACGCCCATAATGACCCGACGTCGGGGTCTATCCACATCGCGGCCACCTTTCCCACGGGATCCACTGCCGACTACCAATATTCGGTCGGCCTGTCCTTAGGCGGCGTCAGCGCTTACGGCCTGGATACCACCCTCGCCGCTCTCAACTACACCAATATGGAGATGGACATCTTGTGGGACACCAATTCCACGATCAATATCACCAACCAAATGGTGGGAGGAGATCCGAATGGTTTTGGTTTTGGATTTGTAGCCACACAGTACGGCCAAACGTGGGTGCCCAATGCCAACCAGCCGGTCCTCCTCAACGATGGACAGTGGCATCATTTCGTGATCCCGATTGACCCAGCCTGGCCTCCGATTCCCGGCGTTATTTTCAAAAAATACATGGGCTACAATGCGGCCAATGAAGGCACGGTATCGTCCTTCTTTGTTGATAACATCAAGTTCAACTATAATACCAACGCTGTCCGACCCAAACCGATCATGGCGATCGAGAAGGCCAAGAAAGGTTTGAACATCATCGCGGCGCAATCCGGCGGGCAATACCAGCGCAATGGCGTCCGCTCCATTCCCGCCGATGTGGACTGGTGGTATGGCAACACCAACCCGGTGACCTACTCGGTCACGATTTCTGAATTCCCGAGCGGTGCCAAGTACGGCGGTTTCCAGGGCCATATCTTCCTCTCCACCGACGGCAGCACCACCGAGCCGGATTGGAACAATCCCAACGTGATCTACGTTCAGTTTCAGCAAAATGGTTCCGGCCAGGGTATTTGCAATTTCCGGTTTAAGACCAATTCGCCCAACAGCAATGGCACCGGAAACAGCGGCTTCTTCGGGACCGGCGCGATCATGTCCATGACCGCTCCGTCAATCCTGGGCACCTGGAGCGTCACCTTTACCAATAACAGCCAAATCACGATTGTGGGCCCGGGTGGCGTCGGCACCAACTTCGATATGGGCGCAGATGCGATAGCGTATTTCGCACCTGCCGCCAGTATGGCCACTTATTTTGGTGATCAACCGAACAATCCAGCCAACATCGGCCAGAAAATGGTGTATTCGGAGATCAAGATGACCGACGGTACCAACGTCGTCTTTGATGACACCTTCCCGCTCGAGGACCCCTTCTACGAAATTGATTCAACTCTCTGGACAGCCGAAAACGATGCCGGCGCCGTCGCGTTGAAGGTTGTGGATCACGATGCCTGGTGGATCGATTGGAACAAGCCCGACGGCTTTCTCACTGGCGTCAACATATCCTCCAACCTCCTGTCGGGATGGGTCGACCCGGGCTACACCATTCTGGACCATGGCACCCGGCGTGCCATTTTTGCGGATACGAATACTCTCGCGGACTATCCGAACAAAGCCTTCTTCCAGCTTTACAGCACTAATGCTCCGTGATTGCTGGCCGGCTTTCGCGTATCTGAAGCGCGCGGATGCCGGTCAAGTGCATAGCGAGTCGTTGACACCTGCGCCGCTGTTTCCAGCGGCGCAGTTCTTTTCCGAACTCGCTTTGCCCAACACTCCCGCTTTGTCACCTGGCCGGGCGAATCCGACCTTTTTACGTGTCGGTTCACCGGCTCTCATTAACACCCCGCTTCAGCGTGGGTGATTGAATGCGCTCTGGATTCCAACCGCTTCAGCGGTTTGTCGAAGAGTTACAATTAGCACGCTGCTTCAGCGGGGTGGCACGGAGACTACTGTGCTGCTTAACCACTTTTGCCCGTTCTTCTGGCCGCCGCCCAGTCTTTTTGTTCTTACTTCCCTGATTCAGTTTTGCCCCGCAGCATATCGAGGTACTTCAGCGCCAATTCATTCGTGGGACTTCTCTGCAGAACTTCCTCAAAGCATGTTCTCGCCTCGCTCACTCGCCTCTGGCTCATCAGCGCTATGCCTAAATTGAGTCTGGCTTCCAGTAACTCCGGCGCCAGCCGCAACGCCTCACGGAATTCTGCCTCCGCCCCGGCGGCTTGGCCCGCCTGGCCCAGTGCTGACCCATAGAGCTGATGCGCCCGCGCTGATTCCGGTTCCTGTCGAACGCATTCGGCAAATTGTCCGGACGCTTCACTGTAGCGCTTGAGCAACAGCAACAGTTCTCCGGCTTCGAGTCGCAGGTTGGTGTCGGCCGGACTTAACGCAATCGCCGACATATAATTCGTCACTGCTGCTTCCGGCCAGCCGCGGCTGCGGCAAAATCGCGCCCTTGCAACCAAGTCAGTTGGCCGCGAAGTCCGGCACGTCAGCGCCTTTTCGAAGCAATCTTCCGCGCCGGCGTTCTTCATCTCCCCCAACAATTGTCCCAGGCTGAGCCAGGCCACGGCAAAATTGGGCTGCAGCTTCAACGACCGGCGAAACTCGGCAGCTGCTTCCTCGCGCCAGCCCAGCAGCCAATCCGCTTGCGCCAGGTTCTGCAGGCTGAGCACATCCGCCGGGTCCAATTCAATCGCCCGTCGAAACGCGGAGGACGCCTCGTCCAGCTTTTCCTGGCCGACCAGCATTAATCCCAGCCGATGCCAGCCCTGCGAATCGCTGGGTAGCAACTCCAGCTCGTGTCGGGCCAGCGCCACCGCTCCACCAATGTCCCCGGACATCTGCTTGAGATACGCTAATCGTCCAACGATGACCGCGTCGTTCCGATTCGTTGCCAGTGCTGTTTCACACGCCGTCCGAGCCGCTGCCAGGCCATCAACCTTTAGGGCTGCTGAGCCTTCTTCGATCTCTTTTGTCAAAAACTCCATTCGTGCCTGGTGATTGACCTGTCCTGTAAACGGCGCGGCGCTCTCGCGCTCCAGAATCTTTTGCAGCGCTGTTACCCTGCTCCACTCGGACCACCCCAGCCTCCGGGCGCAGTCGGCTTCGGATGGCCACGTTGCCGGTCGTGCACCGGCGCTGGTCAAACGCGCCGGCAGCAACTTTTCGACTTGCTCGGCCACCGCTTTTGCCAGCAGATAATTCCCCTTAAAAGTCATGTGGACATGCTCGTAGAAGAGCTCGCTTCCCGGTAATCCCTCAGCGCTGTGTTCAGCGAACGCCCGCTCCACGTCCGCCAGCAGCACGCGCCCATCTTGATGCGCTGCCGCTGCTTGCCTTGTCAGCTCGTTTAATCGGGTATCACAGCGGAAACGCAGCGTATCCAGTTCGCGCGCCGCCACGAAATCTTCATGCGCTTTGTCCGGCTTGCCCGACGCAAGCTCGCAAGTCGCCTGCCGGAATCGCAATTCGGCATAAGAGCCATCGTTTTTTTCTGCCTCCGCGAATTGCTCGGCGGCTGCGGCAAAATTACCTGCCTCCTGCGCCTGGGTGCCCAATTGATAAAGCCGATCCCAATTCGTATGCTCGGTCTCCGACAGACCGGCGCGATGCGTCGAGCCAAACGGCGCGCAATCCTTCAAATTGCTCGCTACGGTGCTGACCACGATCCCGGCGCCCTCCCGTTCCCCCGCCGCAAGAATGTCCCCCAGATTTCTTTTGAAGTGGGCGTAAACTGCCGCCATCCGCGGATCGTCCAGGCGCACTTGCTGGCCGAGAAACATTTCCATTCCATGCCATTCCCGCGCTTCCGCGGGTTTCCTTGCCAGCGCCTCCAGTCCCGCGTCCAGCCATTGTCCCGTCCGCGTGGCCTTTGCTGCGAGCGTCGCCCGGATGACCGGCAGCGGCGGACATTGCTGGCCAAAAACCGTGCCCGGCCCGAACGGTCCCACGACTTCGTTGTTGCCCATATAGAGCACCCAGATATCTCCATTTGCTGCCGCGCAATCGCTGGCAATTCGCAGGATGGCGTGCGAGTTGATCGCCGTCATCGCCGCATTAACCACTTCAAACCGCGCGCCGGGGTGCCGGATCGATAACATCGCCTCGAGCATGCGCGGCAAGCCAAACGCAGGCTCGGGTTCCCCTTTCGCCGCTGATTCTCCAAAAACAAAAATTCGGATAATCTCCGGCGGCTTAGGCCGGGAGAGAAACAGCGCTTCCGGCAATCGTGACATCTGCGCCCCAAAGAAGCGCCAGCCGAATTGGTTGTTTTGCACGTAAGCATCTCGCCCGCTCCACGAAATCGGCAGTAGAAAAGATGTCGGGTAACCATAACCCGAGAGCCTTAGACTCAGCTCCAACAACCCCGCAAACACCAAAGGCGCCACCACAAACGCCACAATCCGAAACAGCCACAGCTTTTTGGCCGAGTAAGGCGGACCCTTACTGACGGTTGGCGCCGAGGCTGGGTTTCGCCCTTTTCGTTTGGTCGACATGGTGCAGTTCGGCCAGTTTAGCCGTAATAATTCAAGTCAACCACACATAAACACAGCGCAGCGGTGCCCGGATTCAGCCCACTGCCAATAAGGCATTGAGGAGCAGACGGGAAGGTCTGGCAGGATGACTTGTGTGGAGCGCGGGACGTCCTGGCCCGCAGCGCTCCGATAGGATGATGCGCTCAGGACTTTCCAATGCTCTTGTTGGCTCGTTGCCGCTCCGCGCCGGGACGTCGCGCCGCTCCAGTAGCGCTTTTCCCGGCAGGACTCATACAGCAAATTTTCAGCAATTCACCTCATTGAGCGCGCCCAGATCATTCACGAGAGTATCGCTGGACCCGCGGATCTGTTCACCGGCTTTGGCTGTGAAGAACCAGGGGTCTCAATTGCATGAAAACATTTCGCTCAGGGATAACGTTGACAATCGGCATTTGCATAGCGTTTGCATTTTCCGCCGGCGCTCAGAATTGCCTCACCCCACCTTCCGGATTGGTCCATTGGTGGCGCGGTGAAGGAAACGGCTTTGATTCGGTGTCGATTGGCGATGCCGTCCTGGTTGGCGGCGTGCAATTCACTACGGGTGAAGTAGGCACCGCGTTTCAGATCAGCGGCAGTGGTGACGATTACATCGCGCTGCCGCAAAATCTTTTTCCCGTGCCCACCTCAGGCGCTGGCAACTCACCGTTCTCATTCGAAGTCTGGTTCCAAACTTCTGCTTCCGGGGTCATTCTGGGGCAACAGGACCTGCCACCTTTCAACAGTAACCTCGGTGGTTTTGTGCCGGCTCTTTACGTCGGCACTAACGGTTTGCTGTACGCCCAATTGTTCTGGTCATCAGTGGCACCGCAGCTCATTAGCCCTGGAGCCGTGAACAACGGCCTGTTCCATCACGTTGTCGTCACTTACGATGGCACAACCGAGATCCTCTACCTGGATGGTACCGCCATCGGCAGCACGCCGTTCACCCAGGAAGGTTATGGGTCGAGTTACTACTACGAGCTCGGGACGGGAATCACCGGCGGCTGGCCGGCAACGACCGGCGCCTGGTTTCCTTTCATCGGGGTCATTGATGAACCCTCGATATACAACCGCTCTTTGACGGCGTTAGAGGTAGCCGCTCTATTCCACGCGGGAGCCGCCGGCAAATGCGCGCCGCCTGAGCCCGGGCTGGTGCTGCGCCACCGCTACAGCTTTGATGGCTCGCCCGAGAGTAGCGTGGTAACCGACTCCATCCGGGGCGCCAACGGCGTGCTGGTGTCCGGCAGCGCCGAACCTCCGTACACCAACGGCGTCCCGGACGGCAGTGGTTTCACCGGCAACGGCACGCTGGTTTTCAACGGCGCCAGTGGTTGCGTCCTCTTGCCGCCACGCCCTATTTCCGCTCTCTCCAATTTTACAATCGAAGCCTGGGTAACATGGAACGGACCGGCCACCAACGTCTGGCAGCGCGTGTTTGATTTCGGCATATCCGATCGCGGCACCAACGCCAACGGGCAAGGCACCAATTACGTCATTTTCACTCCCGCGGTAGGCGGCACCGAACTGCCCGGGTTTGAAGAAACCACCGTGAACCCGTTCGGCAACACCACGGACCCGGATGCCCTCGTGCTAACCGGTAATGGACCGTTCCCTCTTGGCCAGGAAGTTTATGTCGCCATTACCTACGACCCAGGCGCCGGATCGGCGCGACTGTATCTCAACGGGACCCTGGCCGCATCTGCCTCCGGCACCTTCAATCCCACCAGCCGGTTTACCGATTACAGCAGCTGGCTCGGTCGTTCTCAGTGGGACCGCGATCCCTATTTCAACGGCAGTTTTGACGAATTCCGCATCTGGGCGGGAATCCTGAGCGATCAGGATATCGCCAGCCATTACTCCGCCGGCCCCGACCAGCAGTTTGTTACATTCCGCCCCACGCTCTCCATCGCCCGTACCGGAAAGAACCTCATTCTCTCGTGGCGTAGTGACTCCGGAGGCGTGCATTTGCAGAGCTGCACTAGCCTCTCCGTCGCAGCCTGGACGGACGTCACGAACAGCGTTTCGCTTACCAATAACGCGTACAGCGTCGTCTTGCCCGCCCCCACCCCCGCCGCTTTCTACCGCCTGAAACAATAGAAACCGCCGGACGGTAGGGACGCCGTCCGCGGCGTCCCTGATCAATTTCCACGACGGATCTCCAGGCCGTCTACGACTTCCCACTTTGGCTCTTCCCCGCTCTGTATTAACCTGCATTTATCTTATGCAAGCACCGCAGGCCGAATCCCAATAACCGGGCTCTCCTATGAAACTCTCTCGCCGTCGTTTCCTGACCCGCGCCGCCAGTGCGAGCGCTCTGTCTCTCGTCCCACCCGGAGTCGCCGCGCCGGCTTCAAAACCCGCGCCTGCAAACGTGAGCGATACCGCCCTCGAAAACGCCGCCGCGCAACCTGTCCTCCAGCTCAAATCCCTGAATGAACCCGTCCTCATCGAGTCCATTCAGCTCCTCCGCAAAGGCCGCGATCGGTTCCTGCGCGTCCGCGCCAAAAATGGAGCCGAAGGCATTTCCGTCGACAATGGCCGCATCGATGTGCTGCGACCAATCCTAACCCAACTGATCATTCCCTACTTCATTGGCAAAGACGCGCGCGATCTTGAGGAACATTTGTTCCAGGTCTATCGCTATAAAAGTAATTACAAGCTGCTCGGCCTCGCGTTGTGGTCCCCCATCGCGCTCGTTGAGTTCGCCATCCTGGATTTACTCGGCCGCATGACCGGCCAATCCATTCCTCAAATGTTAGGCGGCGTGATACGGACTACCGTGCCGTTTTACGTCGCCAGCGAGCGCCGCGATACCACCCCGCAACAGGAAGTCGATTACTTGAAAAGTCTGATCGATCAGACCGGCGCTAAAGCGGTCAAGTACCGCCTCGGCGGGCGCATGCACGCCCGGGCTCATCAGCCTTTCCCGCCAAGCGCTTGGTGACAAAATGGTCATCCTCGCCGACGCCAACAGCTCATATGACCCTCCCCAGGCCATCGAGATCGGCCGACGACTCGAAGATATCCATTGCATTCACTACGAAGAACCTTGTCCGTTCGACAATTTCGACGCCACGAAAAAAGTCGCCGACGCGTTAACCATCCCGGTCGCGCTGGGTGAACAGGAATCCAGCCAGTGGCGGTTCCAATGGATGATTCGCAACCGCGTCGCCGATATCGTGCAGCCCGATTTGTTTTATTACGGTGGCCTGATTCGTTCTCGCCGCGTCGCCCGCATGGCCGAGCTCGCCGGCCTACCGACTACGGTCCATCTCTCCGGCGGCTTCGGCTTCGTCTACACGCTCTCGTTCGCAGCCTGCACCCCGCAAATCGGGCCATGGCAGGAATACAAAAAAGGCGTCGAAACCTACGGCCAATGGTTCGAACCTGCACTCCGCGTGGTGGATGGTGCAATCACGGTTCCGCAAGGACCTGGAGTCGGTATTGCCCATCCCGCGGAACTGCTTAAAGGCGCAACTCTAATCGAAACCTGAGCCAGATCGCGCCTTGTCTTCAATTCTTCTGTCTTAAATATTCCTGCCACAATTGTCTTGCCCAGCATGAGTTAGCATATCTTGCTTTTAGTATCGTATAAAATGTTAGTTACTTATCATTGGAGAACGCCCGCCCTAACGCACTAAATTGCGCTAACACCAAAAACTGGCCTGATTTTAGCAATAGATGTGTAGTGCGATCCGTGGACCGCGCCTACCGTGGATTCATTGAAAGCCAAGTCCACTTCAACTCTTCGGCCAGACGCTCCGCTGCGGGCACGTCCGGCGCGCCGGCCAGAAGGTTCATCCGGAAGTGGACTCCCTTTCGGCATTGAACTGAAAGAAAGCCTATGCGCACGCCAATTAAACTAAATCGCCCGCTGAAACTCGCCGGAATCGCAATCACCGCCCTGATGGCCTGTCAATTCGCTGCCCAGGCGGATGAGGCTGCCCGGAACGCAACCAAAGCCGCGGCTGCACCAGCACCGGCAGCTCACGCTCCGGCTGCCGCGTTATCAGACGCGAACGCCACGTATCTGCGCGATGTTTTGCCTATCGTGATGGGCCGCTGTTCCCGGTGTCACAACGCCCAGAGCATCCTGCCCAATTGGTTGGACTACAAAACTGCGTACGATCACCGCCGAGAAATCAAGCGGCGGGTCTGGGATAGCTGGAGGGGTCAGTATTACAAACAGCCGATGCCG
>CAZUVM010000084.1:0-26506 GCA_964623885.1 uncultured Verrucomicrobiota bacterium | reverse complement strand
CTTCCTGGACCGAAAACCGTAAATATATCGATCGACCACAACCAGCGCTGGGTTGGCTACCAAGTGACTTCCATGACGGTGCCGTACGCCACCGGATACCTGGATATTAATGCGGGCGACATCCAAGGGACCACGTCCGCTGCTGATGTAGTGCGTTGCGCGCCCGACCTTCGAGCGGACAAGCTCGCCCATACTGACACCACCGTGTGGCAGGACGCCACCGGCTTGAGCGATGCCATGCCCGGTCTGACGGCGGACAGCACCTATTATGTGGATACCGCTTCAGTCGCAAAGAACGGGGATACGGTAATTTTCTCGGGTCAACTGGTGACCAATTCTCTGGTCGATCCGTACAACAGCAGCATTGTGGCCTTTATCAAAGACTTCGACAGCACCTGGGGTTGGCACGGCGAGGCAATGGTCAATCTCAATACCCTCACCAATGGCGAGGTGTTTTCGATTACCAAGGTCATTGGCGGCGACGGCAGTCACGTCCAGTACGGCTTTGAATGGATCGGCGCACCCGCGCGCACCAACCCTGCGGCTGCGAGCTATGTTGGCAACCTTGGTTACGTGCTCGTGACCAACCAATTGACCACGACCGCCGTAGGCATCGTTTCGATAAATCCGAATCCCGCCCAGGTCGCGATTGGCTCCAATATCACCGTCACCGCCATCACGACGGGCAGCGGGTTGACGTTTCAATGGAGCAAAGGCGGAGACAAACTGGTGAATGGTCCAGGTATTTCGGGCGCTACCAGCAGCGCACTGACGTTGAGTAATGTGCAAGGCACGCAGCAAGGGCTGTACTCCTTGGTCATCAAGGACTCCGGTGGCAACACGGCTTCGAATGCAGTTCCGATCTATGTTTTCAACCCAGGCTGGTTGTATTACGACCGCGCATTTAATCCGTTCAACGGCTATATCAACGTGTGGAACGGAGCGAACCTTATCAGCAGCCGGCCCGCGAGCGGAAATGCCGGCACTTCGCCCAAGGCCAGTTTTGGTTTTGCGGTGGCGCCGACTTCGTTGCTGCGAGCCAACATGAACCTGAACAACGACGTGATTACCTTGCAACCGAACACGTATGTTTATGATAACGCCACGAATGCGATGGATCCGAACTATATCAATCCTGACGGGTCATCGGCGGCGTATTTGGAACAGGACTTCTACATTCAGAATAATTCCCTCGCGACGGACACGCTGGTCTTTGCCGGCTATTGCTCCAGTAACAGCCTAGACCCGAAATACACCGCTACGGCCTGGATCAAGGTGAGCCAGGATTGGAGCGTCGAAAACCGATACGACACGAACCTGGTTGCCGGGAAGCCATTCGTGTTAACGGTCCCGGCATCCGCCACCACCGGCAAGAATTACGTTCAATATGGATTTGCCGTTTGGGGTCCGGACAATTCGAGCACGAATCCGATTACGCAAGGGGCCTGCGAAGTGAGGGTCTATTCACCGCTCGCGGGCGCGCGCTCAGGAGCCAACCTGAACCTGGGTTTCCCCTCTGTGATCAACCATAATTACACGATCCAGTATAAGACCAACCTCACGGACAGCACCTGGCACAACCTGAGCACGAATACAGGTACCGGGACGACCATTACCGTGCCGGATGCGCCCGGGACGAAACAACGGTTCTATCGTTTGGAGATTGAGTGAGTCGAGTGAGCGAGAGCGTCAGAGGCTGACAATCCTCGCGAATGGGTATCCGTCGAGTCCGCGTCATTGCGGGCTCGACGGAAATTTGTTATCAGGAGAGCGGTTGCCGGCGCATGACCTGGATCATTAAGACAGAGGTGGGGATCACCGTTAAATGAGGTTGAGACTGTCTACAGGCCGAGCCCTTGGAAGTAGCGCAGGCCTCCGAGCCTGCTGTATCGCAGGTTTCCAACCTGCGGAGGCCGGTGCGGGGTCGAACACCCTGCCGACTGGAAGTCGGCGATACAGCAGGCTCGGAGGCCTGCGCTACAGTACAGGAATAGGCTCCGGTTTGGTAGGTTTTGTCATATTAGTCTTATTCGCGGCCAATGCCCAAACTTCCGGCTCGTCCCCGCGCGGCGCGGTTGTACCCTGGACCACGTATGAAGCCGAGGACATGATCGTTTCCGGCGGGGTCATTCTTGGTCCGCAGTATTTGCCCAATATTCCCGCAGCCGAGGCGTCGGGGCGGCGCTGCGCTCAACTCAGCACGACAGGCCAATACATTGAATTCATTGCGCAGGCATCCGCCAATGCCATGGTGGTTCGCTACAGCGTTCCCGACACGACCGACGGAGTAGGAACGAATTATACGCTCAGCCTCTACACCAACGGAACGTTCGCACAGAAACTCACGGTGACTTCGAAGTATTCCTGGCTGTATGGCGCGTACCCATTTAACAACACGCCTTCATCCGGATCGGCCAGGAATTTTTATGACGAGGTTCGTGTGCCAGGCCTCACGATTCAACCTGGCGACACCGTACGCTTACAAAAAGACACGAATGATGCTGCGGCGCATTATATCATCGACCTGGTGGATTTGGAGAATGTGGCCGCGCCACTCGGTGTGCCGGCAAATTCGCTTTCGGTAACCAGCTATGGTGCGCTGGGAGATGGCGTAACCGATTGCACGGCCGCATTGCAGAACTGCATTGCCGCCGCGCAACCACAGGGCAAGACCGTTTGGATACCGCAAGGCAGTTACCTCATCACCGGCACTATCAATCTTCCGACGGGCACGGTCATTCAAGGGGCCGGAATGTGGTCCACGAAACTGATCGGAAGCGCTTCACTTTATAATACTCCCTCCCGCCGGATCAATTTGAACGGGTCCGGAAGCAACATTCGCCTGGCCGATTTTTCCATTTTGGGCTTTCTGAATTACCGGAACGACAGCGAGCCCAACGATGGGCTCGGGGGCTCGTATGGCAACGGCTCGAGCATATCGCGCATCTGGGTCGAGCACACCAAAACCGGCGCCTGGATTCTTAACTCCTCGGGGCTGGTGGTGGACAGTTGCCGATTCCGCAACACGCTGGCCGACGGTATCAACGTGAACCTTGGCATGCACAGCACGATTGTGACGAACTGCACAGCACGGGGAACGGGTGACGATGGGTTTGCGATTTGGCCTGCGCCCGGGTCACAAACCTATGTTGCCGGCCAGAACGTCATCACCCACTGCACGGCCCAAGTGCCATTTTTAGCGAATGGCGGCGCCATTTACGGCGGGGAAAACAACCGCATAGAGGACTGTCTGTTCCAGGATATCGTTTACGACTGCGGAATTCTTATCAGCACGACATTTCCGGTAGGCAACAATGCGTTTGCCGGAACCACCATCGCGCAGCGGTGTGATCTGATTCGGTGCGGCAACAACGCCGGCCTGCAGCTTTGCCTTCAAACCAATAGCCTGGCGGGCATCAACCTTAACAGCTTGAACATCATCGACAGCGTCGCCGATGGCTTAAGCATCATTGCGCCTGGCAGCAATCCCGGCACGGGCCTTGGCACTTTGTCCGCCGCGAGCATGGCGAACATCAACATACCGAACTATGGACCGGGCGTCGGCGCGAAGAATGGATTGTGGGCGCGGAGCGACGCCATTGGGACGATGAGTGTAAGCAATTCGATAATTGCGGAATACCGCAACGACTCCGTTAACTTCGCGTTTAATTTCTCGTCGCCGCCCGCGCAAGGTATTCAGAAGATCACCGTCAGCGGGAGAACTAACGTGACAATTACGTATGCCACATCGGCGGGGTGCACATATCATGTTGAGACTGCCACTAATGTTTCGTCCGCTCCCTGGTCAGCGATTCCAGGCAGTACGACCAACACGGCGGTGAATTCTGTCATTTTCAACACCCCAATGCCGGCCGGCAGTGGGCCACGGTTTTACAGAACGGTCTCACCTTGATGGGAAAGAAAGATCAGAGCCTCCTCACGTCGGCTCCTACAAATAAGGCTCGCACGAACTTGAAAGTCGGCTTGTGTGGGTAAACGCGGGTCGGCAGAATTCGGTTATGATTCGCAGGCCTCCTTTCTTCCGGGCGATCCACCGGGACTCTCGAGGCGAGAGGTCAAGGGTCCCCGCAGGACTGCTCGTGCGAACTACCCCGTTCTTACTTTCGGTTCTACTCTGGGCTCTTGCCACGCCGCCCGCGCTAACCCGCGCGGCTGTCTTATGGAGCGATCCGGGCCCGACGCTCGTGCATGAAAATGGCGAGGGCAGTGATCTTCTCAACGGAGCGTTAAAGCGAGACGATTCCTCCACTGACACGCTCTATTTTAAACTGCACGTCGACCCGCTTTCCGACGCGAGCACGGAGGAATACATGGCGGCGCTGGAGCTCTACGAAGGAGTTGAGGAGCGCTTGGGAGTGGGGAACGCGTTGAAAGCGTGGGCTTACAGCGCGTTCAAGATTGTTTTGGGCGAGTCCGGCAAGTACGCCGATTACGTCGACCTCTATTCCTCCCGTCCGGAACCATCGGGGCCGGGCTCTTTTTATACGTATGAACTGCCGCATCGCGGTCTTGAGTGCACGATTGTTTTCAAAATCCAATACGTAGCCGGCGGGGATGATCACATCACGGTGTGGCTCAATCCTGACCTCGGCCCGGGCTCATCCGAAGCGACACAACCGGAGAGCCTGGTCACACGTTTGGTCGCTAACGCCTCGTTTGACGAAATTCACCTCCGACACAATGGCGGGGGCAGCGGCTGGATTTTCAGCGATCTCCAAATCGCGACTTCGTTCGACGACTTCACCACCCCGACGGCGCCGCCGTCCATCGGAGCGGCCCCGGGTATTGCCCAGGGTGAGTTGCCTTTCACTTTTCGTTCCTGGCAAACCGATCACGGTTTGCCTCAGAACTTCGTGCGGGCCCTCGCGCAAACACGTGATGGCTGTCTCTGGGTGGGCAGCGACGACGGCGTGGCACGTTTCGATGGATTGCGTTTCGTCCCTATCGGCCTCCGTGAAGGATTGCAAAGCGGACCCGTCCGCGCGCTCCTGGGCGACCGCGCCGGCGCACTCTGGATCGGGAGTGCGGGCGGCGGTTTGACCCGCCTGCAGGAAGGGCGGATCACCACCTTCACCACCAAAGACGGATTGCCCGCCAATTCCGTCACGGCACTGGCGGAAGACAAGCTGGGCAGGATCTGGGTAGGCACCGAAGCCGGATTGGCCCTGTGGGAGCAAGGCCAGTGCGTGGCGTTGGCTGGAGCGAATGAATTTAATGGCAAACACATCGCTGCCTTATTCGTCGATTCACGCGGAACGATCTGGCTGGGAGTAGCCAAAGCAGGTGTTTTTTACTTCCAGGATAAATGTTTCAATCAAGTGCAGAACAGTTCCATGGCGGAATTGCTGGCGGACCCGCATTGTCTGTTGGCCGACAAAACGGGGCGGCTTTGGATCGGAGCCGGCGACGATTTTGTGCTTTGCCGCGTGGGCGAACGTTGGAGCCCTTACCGCGTTCCTCGCCACCAGGCGCGGCCGTTCATTTGCGCGCTGGCGGAAGGCCCGGATGGAACTGTCTGGGCAGGTTCGGCCGGTGAAGGATTGCTCGCATTCAGGGGCGGAAGTTTCGAAGTGCTGAGCGCGCGCAGCGGACTCTCAGATAATCTGACCGAGTGCCTGCTGGTTGATCAGGAAGGAGTGCTTTGGGTCGGAACGCATGGCGGATTGAATCGGTTGCAGAGGCGGCAGCTTTTTGTATTCGGACAGAAAGAAGGCCTGGGCTACGGAGCCGTGCACGGCCTGGCCGAGGTACTTCCAGGCGTTTTGTGGGCAGGCAAACCCAGTGACGGGCTGTATCGATGGGACGGCCGCAGCTTCGGCCGATTGGTCCCCGACGGTCTGGCGCTGATTGGTCCACAGATTAATACCATGCTAAGGACCCGAAATGGCAGTTGCTGGGTAGCCGGCGCGCGTGGTCTGGTGCATTTCACCGAACCGGGCGACCCCAACGGCCGGGCGGAATTGTCCGCCATGGCCGGGCGGAATGTGCTCGCTCTAGCGGAAGACAATTCAGGAGGGCTTTGGGTTGGCACCCACGAGGGCGAGGTGTGGCGCTGGTCGGGCCAACACTGGGTCCCGCAAACGAACCTTTGGCAGAATCACCCCATTACGGCGATAGTTCCGACGACCGACGGCAAGTTGTTCCTGGGCACGGAAGGGGGCGCCCTGGATTGTTACGCCGGAGCCGGCCACATGCATTTCGATAAAGGTTCCGGCTTGTTTAGCGATCTGGTGCTCACCCTTTACCTGGACAAGGAAGAAACGCTTTGGATAGGGACAGCTGGCGGCGGGCTGAGCCGGCTAAGCCAAGGCAGGATCAAAACCTTCACGACGCGCGAAGGGCTTCCCGACAACACCGTATCGCAAATCCTGGAAGACGACGCCGGCCATTTGTGGATAGGCAGCAACCGCGGAATCGCTTGTCTGAACAAACGCGAACTGGATGAAATTGCGGCCGTGAAAGTCTCGGCGATCTATCCGCAAGTCTATGGCCGCTCCGAGGGCATGTTGTCGGAGGAATGCGCCGGCGGTTTCTATCCGGCCGGATTGAAAACCCAGACCGGCCTGCTTTGTTTTTCAACGCTCAAGGGCATCGTCGTGGTGGACCCTCACCAGCGCACGGCAGGAGCACCGGCACCGTCGGTATTGCTGGAAGATGTGCTGGTCGACGGCTCGCCCGTCCAGGATTCGAACGGCACAGCGTTGTCGATCGCACGACCAGACTCGTTGCCACCGGGTGGGCCGAGCACGGCGGCCGAACCGCTGCGCATCGGTCCGGGCCGTCACCGCTTAGAGGTTGGATACACAGCGGTGAGTTTCGAGGCGCCGGAACGGATCCGCTTTCGTTATCAACTGCAAGGATTGGATCGCGATTGGGTAGAAGCCGGGACCCGGCGAACGGCGTTCTATAATTTAGTGCCGCCCGGGACTTACCACTTTCGCGTGAGCGCGTGCAATGGCGAAGGAGTTTGGGCACCGGCATCCGCAGACCTCCTCGCGCTAGTTGTCCTGCCGTATTTCTGGCAAACATGGTGGTTTATGGGCCTGGCCGCGGCCGGCTTGGCGGCATTCGCAGGCGGCAGCACGCGTTTCGTTGAAAAAAGAAAACTCCAACGGCGACTTGAGCGCCTGGAACAGGAACGACTCCTGGAACGCGAACGCACGCGCATCGCCCAGGATCTGCATGACGAAATGGGCGCAAAACTCTGCCGGATTTCATTCCTGAGCGAACACGCGCGGCGGATTGACGACATGCCGGCCGAGCTTCGCCAGCAGATTGCCGCTATCTCCGAGGATTCACGCCAGGTGCTGAAATCACTCGACGAGATCGTGTGGGCGGTGAATCCGCAGAACGACAACCTGGAACATGTTGCTTCGTATCTGGGCCAGTACGCGCAGGATTATTTTCAGGATACCGACATTCAATGCATTCTCGAACTTCCAGCGCGCGTGCCGCCACATCCGCTTTCAGCCCAGTGCCGCCATCACCTGTTCCTGGCCGTCCATGAGGCGTTTACGAACATTCTCAAACACTCCAAGGCTACCGTTGCGCAAGTCAAAATTACGTGCGACGCGTCTCTCTTTGAAATTGTTATCTCAGACAACGGCCAAGGATTCAACTGCAATGACGGCGTCTCACCGGGTGATTCCCGCGGCGGTCAGGCAGCTGGTAACGGACTGCGCAATATGCGGGAGCGCCTGTCCAAATTCAGCGGCCTGTTTCAGCTCAAATCCACGCCCGCAGGAGGCACTGTGATTCGTTTCGCGCTGCCGCTCAGTCAGCTATCTCACCAAGGCAACCCATGATCTCAGTCTCCATCGTCGATGACGAAGCCGCCCTGCGGGATTCCATCGCCACTTTCATCAACGGTTCGCCGGGATTTCGTTGCGCCAGCACGTACGGCAGCGCTGAGGCCGCGCTGCAAGGACTCTCCTCGGAAAAACCGGATGTGGTGCTGATGGACATCAACATGGCCGGCATGAATGGCATCGAGTGCGTGCGCAAGCTTAAGGCCATCGAGCCCGCTATTCAGATCGTCATGTTTACCGTCTATGAGGATACCGATCAGATCTTCAAGGCTTTGGCGGCCGGCGCGACCGGCTACCTGCTGAAGCGGCTGCCTCCGGCAAAGCTGCTTCTGGCAATTCAGGAAGTGCATGAAGGCGGGTCGCCAATGTCCAGTTCGATTGCGCGCAAGGTGGTCGCCTCGTTCCAACTGGCCGCGCCGGACCCCAAACAGCGCCATCGCCTTTCGCCGCGCGAGGAAGCGGTCCTCGATTTCCTGGCCAAAGGATTGACTTACAAACAAATTGCGGACGAACTGCAGATTAGCATCGACACGGTTCGCACGTATTTGCGCCGCATATACGAGAAGTTGCATGTGCAGTCGCGGACCGAAGCCGTCGCGAAGTACTTGCGCCCGTAGATCCGGGGCGGTAATCGAACAGCCCGCGGCCGAGATTGCGTTTTCTCGCTCAGCACTCTCTGCAAAGATTACATTGCCCGCCACCCTCGTTCGCGAGTTTCTTGTCCTCCTTTTATGCGACTATTGGCGGGCTGCCGGCCTCCTAAAATGGTCATTAGTTCGATGAGCATTCCGTTCAGTACCGACACATTCGGTTGGCACATGGCGCAGAGCCGGCGCCTCAATTCCGGCCAAGGCAGCCTTCGGCGCGCTGCGGTCGCACCGTGACTGCGTCTTCAATTTACGCGTTCCGCCCATATTCTGCCGCCGCGGGCAGGAGGGGCTCGGGTGAGCATTTCCTGCGGGCGGAGCGCACGCTTTTTGTCGCCACGAGACTGATAATTGTAGCGCTGGCGCTGTGCTCCAGTTTCACCTGCGGGGCCGCTTCGTCGAAGGTGGTTCTCGCTCATTACATGCCCTGGTATGAGGGCAAGCCCTACAGCCAAAACTGGGGCTGGCATTGGACGATGAATCACTACAACCCGGACAACATTGGCCCGGATGGTCGTCGTCCAGTCGCTTCACGGTACTACCCGCTCATCGGTCCCTATGATTCCGCCGATCCGGTCGCGCTCGAATACCACGTGCTGTTGATGAAGCTCGCTGGGATCGACGGAGTGATCGTGGACTGGTACGGCATGGATAACTATTTCGATTATGCGGTCAACGACCAGCGCACGAAGGCTTTGCTGAAATGGACGCAAATGGCAGGCCTGAAGTTCTCACTCTGTTATGAGGACCAGACCATAAAGCACGAAATCGATGGTGGCTTCGTTACAGCAGCAAAAGCGCTCGAGCACGCTCAGCAGACGATGCTTTATGCCGAAACCAACTATTTTTCCGCCTCTGGTTACCTGCGGTGGAATGCTGAACCGGTCCTGCTCAATTTCGGACCGCAATACTTCAAAAGCAGCAGCGACTGGGACAGAATCTTTTCCGTGCTGGCCGCAAGTAACCGACCCGCCTTTTTTACTGAGGACAACCGGCTGGAAATCGGCGCCGGCGCTTTCGATTGGCCACCGATGTGGATGTCCCAAACGAACGGCGGGCAGCTGGTGAAGTCGCAGTTGGAAGCTTATCTCAACACATTCGAACAGAAGGCGTCGTCGGGCCCTTGTTCTGCTTTCGTGAGCAGCGCTTTCCCACGCTTCCATGATATCTACCAGCAAGCCGGTGCGGGTACCTCTTACGGTGAGCTGGAAGATCGCAATGGGGACACGCTGCGCGAAACTTTGAGTCGGTCGTTCACCAATAGCTCGGCCCTGGTCCAGATCGTCACCTGGAACGACTATGGCGAAGGGACCATCGTGGAACCGACGGCGGAATTTGGTTATCGCGATTTGGGTATTATTCAGGACCTGCGCCGACAATATCTGGACCCGAGTTTCGCACGGCGGACCAATGACCTGGCGTTGGCGACTCGCGTATACAATTTACGACGCGCTTGTGAGGCTAACAGCGTTGTTCCGGCGGAACTCAATCAAATTTTTACCAACATCGTCTCCGGCAACCTCGCCCGAGCCGAACATCGGTTGAAAAGTATCGAAGCTCGCCAACCAGTGCGGTACGATGGTAAGATAAAAGCCATTCATGAATAAACGCAGAGTCCTCGTTCTCCTGCCCCTGCTCTTTTGCGCCTTTGTCGCTGGCGCTCAGCCGACCAGGCCGCCGGTAACGTACGCCATTTTCGGCCTGAGCCACGATCACGCGTATGGGTTTATTCCGCGGGCTCGGAACCGGCCAGAACTCCAACTCGCGGGCATTATCGAGCCCAACCAGGACCTGGTTGCGCATTACGCGCGCGTGCTGAACTTGCCCACGAACCTGTTCAGCCCCACGCTGGAAGCACTCCTGGCTCGTACTAACATCGAAGCCGTAGCCACTTTCACCAGCACATTCCAGCATCGGCAGGTCGTCGAACTGTGCGCTCCACGCCATATCCATGTGATGGTCGAAAAACCGCTCGCCGTCAGCCTCGACGACGCACATGCCATTGCGGCGGCAGCGAAGAAGGGCGGCATCCACGTCATTGTGAATTACGAAACCACCTGGTATCGCGGCAATCAAAACGCCTACACGATGGTTCACGAACAACACGCGATCGGGGACCTCCGCAAGATAGTTGTCCACGACGGCCACCGCGGGCCCAAGGAAATTGGTTGCTCCCAGGCGTTCCTCGACTGGCTGACCGATCCCGTGCTGAACGGCGGCGGGGCGCTCACAGATTTTGGTTGCTACGGCGCGGACCTGATCACCTGGCTGATGGAAGGTCAGCGACCCACTTCCGTAGTCGCCGTCACTCAGCAAATCAAACCGGAGGTCTATCCCAAGGTCGAAGACGAAGCCACGATCCTCGTCACTTACCCGCATGCTCAGGGGATCATCCAGGCCTCCTGGAACTGGCCTTTTGACCGGAAAGACATGGAAATCTACGGCCGCACCGGCTATGTGTTGATCCCGCAACGCGATTTGCTGCGCGTGCGCAAGGCCGGCGCCGAAGAAAGCGAGATTAAACTATTGCCGCCGCCCGTCGCCGGTCCGAACACTGACGAAGTTGCCTATCTCGCCGCCGTCGTTCGCGGTGATGTCCAGCCTTCCGGACTTTCTTCTCTCGAAGTCAACCTCGTTGTGACGGAAATCCTCGACGCCGGGCGCGAATCCGCAAAGTCCGGCAAGCGAATCGACCTGCCTTCTTCCCCTCCATGGTAATCCTGTAAGGTTTCGGCCAGGCAATATTATTGCTTGCTATTCAGGCTGAGCGCTGGATAATCAGAACGAATTAGTCAACTCCGCCTCCACGAGCCGCTGACTCGCTTCATTTCAGCCAACGACCCGCGTGCGACAAATGGCCCGGCATGAGCCGCAGCTTGGCGTAATAGAAGTCGTGGCGCAGCCGGGAAGCTAGGGCGAAATAGAAAAAGCAGCAAACAACAATCATTGCAAAGGAGCATGAAACTATGAGCCTGTTCAAAAACCTGTTCAAACATCCACGCGCCTCCGAAACCGTGTCTTCGAACTTAGTCAGTTGGCCGGGCCAATCGGGCAAGCAGTACTCTTACGAAATCCATCCGATTGAAGATTCTTTCCAGCCGCTGGCTGGTAACTATATCTACGCCAAACAGGGCGAAGACGGCAGTTGGATTCCCGTCTATATCGCTCAAACTCGAGGCCTGCACCAACGCCTGGAGGGTCATGTGCGCACCGAGGACGTAGTCCAGATGGGGGCAACCCATATCCACGTGCACTTTGATTCGGCTGGGCAAGCGGCCCGTTGCAGTGAGGAGCATGATTTGGTTCTCCGCTGGCATCCCGTGTGCAACGACACGGTCGAGACCTGACGCACGGCAGCTAAACAAATAGGCCCAACGATCCGGTTCGAGATCCGGATCTTAACTAAGAAGTGATATGATTCATTGTTTCAGCGCGTTTGACCATGTTGCGGCGGAACCGTGGGTTCACCTGTTTGCGGGACAGGCGACTGCATTTGAGAAGCGGCTTTGTAGCGGCCAATTCGCTCTAATGCCGTGGGTGTTCGTGAGCTTCGTCTACGTTGTTCCTCATTGCCAGATCGATTCATTGGGTTTCGTGTCCTTCTTTGGAGCTCTTATTTTCCTTGGTTCTTTGTGGCTCACGGCATGGGTTAAACTTATTCCGACCGGCGTATCCTGGGTGTTCGGTGCGGTCTTTTGGCTGGCTGTCCTAGGGTGGGCTTCCACGAACCGCTGACTCAACTTCATTCAGCTAACGAACCGCGTGCGGATAACAAACTAGGCCATGGGGTATGAAACTTCGTGCTCCGCAGCAGGCCGGGCGTCATCGCGGTGACTACCTACTCGCCTGTTTCCTGGTCGGCGAGCAAGATCCGAGTCTCTGAATTACACCATTTTTACAACTCTTTTGCCCGGTGCTGACAAACCAAGAGGCGTTTTTGGGTCTATTCCTCAGGAGCGGACGGTGCGTGCCGGCGTTCGGTGTGAATGCCTGGTCCGGCATCGCCACTTCGGAAACAAACCATTATGAAACAGATCCAAAAACTTCTCGTGCTGGCGTCAGCAACGACGGCGCTCAGCGCCAGCGCGGCCGTGGGCACGCTCAGCGGCCCTTTCAGCTATCGTAACCTGCAGATCTTCCTCGTTCACGGCGATACCCGCCTGGAAAATCGTCATTACTACACCTTGTCTGAAGCGCTCGCCAAGGGCATGGTCGAAGTCCGCGAAACCGGCAGCGTAAACGAACTGGTCATTATCAATCGATCCAAAGAGCTCGTCTTTCTTAATGCGGGCGACATCGTGAAGGGCGGACGCCAGGATCGCACGGTCAAAGACGACCTTATTCTTCCGCCGCACTCGGGCGAGATCTCGCTGGCCGCGTTTTGCGTCGAGCACGGACGCTGGACGGGGCGCGGTCAGGAAAAAGCGGAGGTATTTTCCTCGAACAGCAACATGCTCAGCACGCGCCGGCAAAAGCTGGCGTCGCGTTACGAAAACAACCAGAGCGAGGTCTGGTCCGGCGTTGCCGAGCAGCAACTTGGGCTAAACAGTAATGTTGGCATACTCGCCGGCAAAAGCGTCGACGTGCGCAGTCCTGCTTCCAGCAGCAGCCTGCAGTTGTCGTTGGAGAACAAGGACCTTGGGTCGGTAAAGCAGCAATATATGGACAAGCTCGAACCGATTCTCAACGGGAAAACCGACGTGATCGGTTTCGTCTATGCCATCAATGGCGAACTCAACACCGCCGAGATTTACGATAACAAGAGCTTGTTCCGCGCGCTCTGGTCCAAGCTCCTCGATTCCGCGGTCACGGAAGCTATCACCGACTATCGCAGCGAACGACAATTTCCGGCGGTGGCCCAGGCGGATGTAAAGGCTTTCTTTGAAACCGCTGTTTCGGGCTCAGTTACCGAGCGAACGTTCAGCAAAACTACGAGCGTCCGGACCTACTCGACGCCCAGCACGGTCCTGTTTGAGACCCTCGACCTCGATGCGGACGGAATCTGGCTGCACAAAAGTTTCATCAACAAAGGGCAGGAACGCGTGGTGGTGCCGCTCGATCCCGATTCACGCTTGTATCAGAACCAAATTCGCCAGCGATAGAGGGAGTATGGGTAAAAATGGGGTGCGACAGGTCCTTTCGGTCCTGCCGCACTTTTCTTTATGGATGAACTTGCATGCACGCTAGGGTCTACACTCCATTGCTGCGCACGCTGAGTGGGTGGACGGAAAGGTCATGAAGATTTGTCTGATGTTGCTGATGATATCGGCGATGCTGCCTCTGGCAGGCTGTAGCACCAATCGCGGTGGAACCAGTGATAGTTACTCTGCCAGCTATGGCCGGAGTGAAGTGCAACCCGAACCCGCCAGCCCCAGTTTCCGTCCGGGAATGAACCCGGAAGACCCGCGCGATCCGCATTTTACGACCCGTCCTGAGCCCAACCAACCGCCACAACCTTGATCGCCAAACGATTTTCTGCACCGCCATTGCCGTTTGTGCGCCGAGCACTAAGTTCATCTATGAAGGAGAATCGAATTGAGCAGGGTCGCTTCACTGAAAATGCGCACGGTCTCGGCACCGTAACTGAAGCGATGGTTCGCCGCAGAGCTGAAGAAATCGCCATTATCAATGGCCGTTCCAAACACCAGGTAAACTCGACCGACCTGGACCAGGCTCGCCGCGAACTTACCGGTGAAGAACGACTGACACCGGAGCCGACAGCGGCGGAGCAATTGCCTGAGGAAAAAAGATGGGAAGCAGTGCCGGAATCCACCGGTGAAAAGGCCCCAACCGTTCCGGCACCCGATGAACAGAGTTTTGCCGAAAAACTGGTTGAAGAAGGTGTCGAAGACGCGGAGCACGAACAGATGATTGAAGCGACGCGCGAGGATTTGAAGCGCGAACGAAGGCCGTAGAAACAACCAGGAGGACGGTGGCCCTGACGCCGGCCTCAACGAGTAACTGAAGTGTTTAGGGTGCGAGAAAGCTCTGCACTCGGAAAGGACTTAATGAACCAATGTGAGGTTTGCGGCAACGAATACGATAAGCCGGTTGAAATTGTTGCTAACGGGATCTCGAGGTATTTTGACTGCTTTGAGTGCGCGATTCATGCCTTGGCGCCGGAATGCGAGCATTGCGGCTGTAAGATCATCGGGCATGGAGTCGAAGCCGGCGGCACCTATTATTGTTGCGCCCATTGCGCCAACGAAGAAGGCGTGACTACCCTCCATGATCGCGCCTGAGGATGTGCCACTCGCTCGGCTAAGCTCGAACTAAAGAGAGATGCCGCAAAACGCCAAACCCAAGCCGCGTCCACCGCAACACCAGCGTCGGCAACCCGGTCGCGAGCACACCATGGTCCCGCGACCGAAAGTAACGCTGCCTGACTATCGCGGCAGCGCCAAACTGTTTGGGAAAGCAGCCCTGATTACAGGGGGAGACAGCGGCATCGGACGCGCGGTAGCGGTGCTGTTCGCCCGTGGGGGAGCTGATATCGCAATCACTTACCTGAACGAACATCGCGATGCAAAAGAGACGAAGCGGTTGGTTGAAGCTGAAGGCCGCCGGTGCCTGTTGTTCGCCGGGGACGCCGGCCGGGAGCTCCAGTGCCGCAAAATGGTAGAGCAAACGGTGAAACAACTTGGCCGGCTGGACATTCTCGTCAATAACGCCGCGGAACAGCACCCACAGGAATGCCTGGCCAAAGTAACCGAGGCACAGCTCGAGCGCACTTTCCGCACTAATATTCTTGGTTACTTTTTCTTTACCAAAGCGGCACTCGAACATCTGAAACCCGGAAGCGCAATCATCAACACCGCCTCGGTGACGGCGTATCGCGGCAGTCCGAATCTTTTGGATTACGCGGCGTCCAAGGGCGCGATCGTTGCCTTCACGCGATCATTGTCCAAAGCGCTGGCCGAACAGAACATTCGCGTTAATGCGGTTGCGCCGGGACCGATTTGGACCCCACTCATTCCCTCGACTTTTCCGCCCGACGAAGTCGCCTCCTTTGGCCAGGATGTGCCGCTCAAACGGGCCGGAGAACCGATGGAGGTGGCTCCGTGTTATGTGTTCTTTGCGTCCAGCGACTCTCAATACATGACTGGCCAGGTCTTGCACCCCAACGGCGGGAAGTTGTGAACGGTTGAATCAATGAAACGCCGCTATCAATCTGGCCGGACCGCGAAGGCACGCCGCAGCCGGCGCTTGCGACCGAGCGCCCGGCCTAATGGCCGTCGCCTGCAGTTCCGCTGGGCGGATGCGATCTCGGGCCCCGACTGGGCAGTCTACTCGCGAGCGATGGATGCGATGCGACGAGCACGAGTGCGTTTTATGCTCGGCGGGGGCTTTGCCCTGGCCACCTTCACCGGCCGCTGGCGGGACACCAAGGACATTGATTTCTACATCCACCCTGCTGACAGAAATGAGGCAGTCGCGGCGCTGACACGGGCGGGTTTCGGGGATTATTTCGCCCGCCTTCCTTACGACCGCAATTGGATTTATCGCAGCTTGCGCTCCGATTGTATTGTGGACGTTATCTGGTCGATGGCCAACCAGCGGGCCCAGGTGGATGAGCAATGGTTTGAGCGCGCGGCTCCTTTCACCATCCGCGGCCAAAAATTGCGGGTGATCCCAGTTGAGGAATTCTTCTGGTGCAAGCTCTACATCATACAACGCGACCACTGCGATTGGACGGATTTGTTCAACTTGCTGTATGCCCAGGGGCCGTCCATTGATTGGGAACACCTGTTGGATCGTCTCGAGGACGATTTTCCGGTGCTGCAAGGCCTCCTCACCGTCTACGCATGGCTTTGCCCAAAGCATATTCGCAAGTTGCCCGCGTCGCTTTGGCGTCGATTGAACTTCGAACCTCCCGATGTGCCGCCCTGCCCGCCAGGCCGCGATCGCATCCGGCTGTTGGATTCACGCCGCTGGTTCGCTGCCAATGACCCTGAACTCGCAAAATTGGAGGTGTAAATGCGCATCGGCACAATGAATCACCCGGGCCGGGATCCGCTGCAGGAGATCCAATGGATGGCGCGAATGGGCCTTGAGTTCATCGATCTCACTTTGGAGCCGCCGTTGGCGGGGGCGCGATCGATCGATCCAAAAGCAATTGCTGCGCTGCTTCGTGAAAACCAGTTCGAGGTAGTCGGCCACACGGCCTACTACCTTCCCCTTTGTTCCCCGTTCGAGTCGCTGCGCCGCGCAGCAGTGGATGAGTTAAAGCTCTGCCTCGAAGTTTTCGCCGCCTTAGGGGTTAAGTGGATGAACCTGCATCCAGGCAGCCTGGCGCCGCTTCATGACCGGCGGTTTATTATCGACCGCAACTTGCAGAGCATTCGAGATCTGCTGCCGACCGCGCAAGCTCTTGGCATCGGTCTCATGATCGAAAACCTGCCGGGCAGCTTCAATACCGTTGCTCAGGTCGCAGAGCTGTTGGAGCCTATTCCCGAGTTGGGCCTGCATCTCGATATCGGCCATGCCAATCTCATGTCCGACCATAACACGACGGATGAATTACTAGCCGCCTACGGTGGCCGACTTCGGCACGTTCATCTGCACGATAATAAAGGGGGCAGCGCTGATCTTCATCTCCCCTTAGGCGCAGGCACGCTCGATACGGTTCGTTATATCCGCTCGCTCCAGGCCGGCGGCTACGATGGCACCATCACGCTGGAAGTCTTCACTCCGGACCGGCAGCACCTGGCCTACAGTCGTGACGTGCTGCGCACAATGTGGGACGCAGAGAAAAAGCCCGAACTGAAAAAACAGGCGGCCGGCGCCACAAAAGAGCCTGCTGCTTGCGGTTGCCATTGACGCGGCGGCTACCCAGTTCACCCCATTTGCCGCAGGAAAACACGAGCCCGAGGTTTTGTTGGAGAACCGGTTGACCCGAGCTGACCGGCACACCAAATACTGAGTGAAAGGAACGTATGTTGAAATTCCGCTTTAATGAACTTCTCATGGCAACCGGGTTGGCCACTTCCCTATTACTGACCACGAATGGCTGCAGTAACCTGCCGGGAACGCACGGCGAACAAGGCGCAGCTATTGGCGGGGTAGGAGGCGCGGTCGCCGGGGCAGCGATCGGCGGCGAACACCACCTGTTGCTGGGCGCTTTGCTGGGCGGCGCCGCAGGAGCCGGGGGCGGCTATCTCATTGGCGCCAACAGCGAGCGCATCACCGGCCATGACACCACGGGGGCTCAGGATGCCGTACGCCGCGCTCAAGAGCACCCGGCCAATCCGGCTGAAGCGTTGAGCGCTCCGACTGCCGATTTGAACGGTGATGGATTCGTCACCATGGACGAAGTCGTGGCGATGAAACAAGCCGGACTTTCCGACCAGCAAATGCTTCAGAAACTGCAAGCGACGGGCCAGGTTTTTGAACTAACACCCCAGCAGCAGGATTACTTGCGCCAAAACAGCGTTGATCAATACATGATCGACCAAATGCCCCTGATTAATCGCGATGTTCGCGAGCGCCTGATGACGCAGCCCAATGGCGCCCCGAACACGTATCAAGGAGCGCCGGCAGGCACCGTTCCGCCTTACCCTTCACCCAACGCCCCGGTACCTCCTCCGCCCGGGCCGTGAGGTGGCGAATCGCATGTAGGGTCTCCTCCTCTGACGGAAGCAGGGTTTCACCGCGTTGGTGCTCATACCGCAACAGTTTAGGCTTACCTCGAAACTGAAACAGTCGAAACGGAACAACGCAACAAATATGAAAAAAGCGATCGTGATTCTCTGTGCAGCGTTTGCGCTGACCGCGTGCAATCAGAACCAGGGCGGCACGGGTGACCAGCCGGCCACTGGCACAGGCAGCTCAAGTTCGAGCAACAGCGTGAATACCCCCAGCGAAACCAGCAGCAACCAGGTGGCCCCAGGCGCAAGCCAGGGCGGAGCTAACAGCCCCAGCGGCACCAGCTCGGGCAGTGCCACCAGTTCCGGCGGTACCAGCTCAGGGGGCGCCAACAGTGGCTCTTCATCCAATAGCGCCACCGGTGGCCAGCAATAATTACCAGGGCGAGCCAAGGAGGACCGTCTGGATGGGTTTCCCTCCAGACGGGGGGGTGCTCAGTGATTCCTGTCCAGCGTGTCGAAGACCATGGCTCTTCGATGCACGGCGCGGTTAACTTACGCTGAGCGATCCTCTCCTCGCATCACCATGCGGGGAGAGGAATTCGTTTCTTACCTAAACCGCGAGCATATCAGTTTTGACAAGGGCGTTTACTGACCGCCGCCAAAAGATGTGCCACTAACCGGCGCCGGTGTGGCGGGCGTGGCGCTGGCCACAGCAACCGGGGCGGCGCGGTAACTGCGACCGCTGACTAATGTTGTGGCCGTCTCAGTCGCCGTCCGGAAGTGAACCGGAAGGCTCAGTCTCTCCCGCCCGTTTTTAGTTTTAAAAATGCAAAGGTGCAAATGTGGGCCGGTGGAAAAACCAGTGTTGCCGGAATGGGCGATGAGCTGGCCCGCGGCGACCTCTTGCCCAGGGTGGACTACACAGCCTCCTCTTTTCAGATGGCAGTAATGTGCCAGCGTGCCATCTTCGTGACGGATCAGAACATAGTTGTTATACGGATCGAAGGCCATGCTTGAGCCGCCGCGATCCGAGTCATCCTTCACCCGTACCACGATGCCCGCTCTGGCCGCCAATACCGGCGTGCCTTCCGGCATCTGCCAATCGATTGCGTACTGATTCGAGCCCGTGTGGCTGTATTTTCCGTTGTAACCTTGCGTCACCTTGAACTTCTTTCCCGGCTCATAAGGGAGCATGTAAACACAGGAATCGTCATGCCGGGCGCAATTGCTCCCCAGCTTGTAATAATTGGTATAGCTGTATTCCCAGCTCGCCCCTGCTTTTATGGGTGCAACCGTAAACGCCTCGGTCCGCTGCCGCGCTGGAAATGTGGCGGTATAAGGAAATGCCGTATCGCCCTTTAAATTCTTCAGGCGCATTTCAAAGCTCATGGTGATCTCGCCAAACTCCTCGTTGTCGACGTAGAAATGCGTCGCCTCTCCATCACGTTCGGTGACCACATGCACGGCCTGATTGGTATCTGCGAGTGCCGCCGCGCCGTCCCCATCTTCAGCCCTTGAGCGAGCTCCCGAAAGAGTCACGAACGTAAGACCAAGAAAGAAATAAGCAACGTGAGATCTAAAACTGCGATTCTTCTGCATCGTAAAATTGAGGGTTAATAAAGTGGGATGATTCTGCGCCCGCGGTGGCGGCGTACCAATGAATCAGGCTGCCACTCGCGGCCGTTTGGATCGCGAGATCCCCATCAGAGGGGCGGGAACCGGGACGGTAGGGGGCAGTGTCCGCGGCACCGGAGTGCCGAACTCGGGAAAGCCATCGCTGTTCCAGCTAAACCGTTTGGCATGCACATCGCGATCTTCCCAGCCGGGCTTGCGGCTCGATTTCGAGTGATAAACGATCCAGTCCTCAGCCTGGGAAAGCGACTTCACGAAGGAACAATGGCCAACACCCCAAACCTGGTCGGTTTTTTGGAATACCGGACCGTGTTTGGTCCAGGCAGCCGGATTCAGCACGTCCCGGGTGTTGTTGTGCAGCATCCCCAGGCAGTAATCGGCCGTCCAGCTCGCGCTGGCCGAATAGACGATAAACAGGTCGCCATTGCGCCGTAGCACCTGTGGTCCTTCGCAGATAGGCATCGCCACTCGTTCCCAGGGCTGGTCAGGCGTCGCAATCAACACGCGCGGTCCCCCAATCGTTAATGGATCTTTCATCGGGGCGATATAGAGATTCTGCTGCCCATTGCGCCGACCGGGCCAGCCGGACCAGACAAAGAACCGACGTCCACTCTCAATGGTGAGCACCGTTCCATCGATCGCCCAGCCGGTGGTATCGAGTTGGCCGCGCATCCGGTAGTCGCCCCGCGGGTCCGCGTCATCGCACTCGAGCACCCACATGCGATGGTTCTCATTCCGGCCGTCATCCGCGGCAAAGTAAATGAACCACCTGCCGTCGATCAGATGCAGTTCCGGCGCCCACACGTTATGGGAGTTTTGACCCCGCGCCGGCGGACTCCAGACGCACACGCCCGGGTCCTCGCCAATCCCGGCGATCGTCGTCGAGCGGCGGATGTAGATGTGCCGCTGGTCGCGGCTCTCGGAATAGTAATAAAACCCGCCGTGGAAAATCATCCACGGGTCGGACGCATGGGGTGGCAGGATCGGATTAATAATTTTGTGCGTTTGCGCGTTATTGTCTCGGAAACCAGCGCCGCCAAATCGGAGCCCGTTTCATGCGCAAAAGTTTGATCCAACCGGAAAATCAGGCCTATCCGCTCAGGTCCGATACTTTTGTCGTTGTTTGTCTGACAGGCTGCCCGATCTGTGCTGTCGCGATTTTTTGCTCCTAATGCTTTGGCGAATCTGACAGCTTCCACTCGAATTTATGAAATCTCGCTACGAGAACCCTACCAAGCTCCACCCCCATGCTGCGCAAGGAGATCTTGTGCCGCGAAAGAAAAAACACGCCTTGGGGCAGGGCGCCATACTTTGCGGCTGCCTTTCGTGGGTCTTCGCCGCACCGATCTGCTCGGCGGCACTGGTTGTTCAGGACCTGCGTTGTGAATACCTGCGCGACCCGCTGGGGATCGATACTCCGCAACCACGCCTCAGTTGGATCCTTCAGTCCGATACTGCCCAGGCGCGCGCGCAAGCCCAGAGCGCTTTTCAGATTCTCGTTGCCGGCTCACGTCAGAAACTGAACGCCGGAGAGGGGGATTTATGGGATTCGGGTCGCATGGCCTCGGCTCAATCCACGCAGGTTCGTTATGCCGGGAAGCCGTTGATTTCACAACAGGAGTGTTTTTGGAAGGTGCGCGTCTGGGATCAGAAAGGCAAAACCTCTTCATGGAGCAAGGCGGGGCATTGGAGCATGGGATTGCTTGCTGCCTCCGATTGGCATGGCAAATGGATTGGAGAAGAAAATGCCGAATCCAAAGTAACGCTGACGGACACTTCGTGGATCTATTTTCCCGAAGGTCATCCGGAGCAGGAAGCGCCGCCGGGCACTCGGTATTTTCGTCATTCGTTCGACCTACCTGCCGGTCGCGCAGTAAAAACCGCCCTGTGGCTGGTCACAGCCGACGATCGTTTCACGGCCTGGCTGAATGGAACCCAATTGGGCTCGGGACATAATCACAAGACGGCATTTCTATACGACGTCACAACGTGCCTACATGCGGGCAAAAATGTGCTGGCAGTGCTCGTAAGAAACGAAGGCGAGAAACCAACCCCAGCCGGACTCGTAGGATCTTTGCGAATTGAATTCGCACAAGGCGAAGCGCTCGTCGTTACTACCGATGAGACCTGGCAAACCTCAGCGGAAGAATTCAGCGGTTGGGAAAAGCCCGCTTACGATGATTCCACGTGGCTTCCGGCGCGCAACCTCGGCCCTGTGGGTATGCAGCCCTGGGGTGAAATCAGCGGGCCGGAGGACCGAAGGTTGCCCGCCCGCTGGCTGCGGAAAGAATTTCCTGTGGAAAAAGAATTGCGCCGCGCCACCGTGTATTTCTCCGGGCTAGGCCTCTCCGAACTCTACCTGAATGGCAACAAAGTTGGTGATGCGGTGCTGTCGCCGGGACTGACGGAATACAACAAGCGCGTTTTCTATGTAGCCTACGATATCACGCATCAACTAAAGCGCGGCCCCAACGCTGTGGGGGTGACCCTGGGAAACGGCCGATTCTTTGCTCCGCGAGGAAAGATCCCGACGGACACGCGCAGTTTCGGTTTCCCCAAGTTACTCCTGGAACTGCAACTCGATTACCAGGATGGTTCTCGCGCCACGATCGCCAGCGATGCGACATGGAAAATCACAACCAACGGTCCCATCCGCCTCAATAATGAGTATGACGGTGAAACCTATGATGCCCGAATGGAACTTGGCCGCTGGTGTGATGCCGGTTTTGACGATTCAAAATGGCGGAGCGCGGAGTTGGTCACTGCGCCGGAGGGCACGGTCGTGGCGCAGGTGATAGAGCCGATTCGGGTAACTCAAACGCTCACACCGCGCTCCGTGAAGGAGCTTAAACCAGGCGTGTCTATTTACGATCTCGGGCAAAACATGGTCGGTTGGTGCCGCCTCCAGGTCTCCGGACCGGCCGGCACCGCAGTTTCGCTGCGCCACGCTGAAACGCTAAAATCGGATGGCAGTCTTTACGTCGACAACCTTCGCTCCGCGAAAGTCACAGACACATACATCCTCAAAGGCGAAGGGCGCGAAGTGTACGAACCGCGGTTCACCTACCATGGCTTTCGATACGTCGAGGTCACGGGCTATCCGGGCAAACCCAAACTGTCAGCCATCGAAGGACGCGTCGTGCACGATGACCTCGAGAGCGCCGGCGAATTCGCCTGTTCAAACCCGTTGTTGAATCAGATTTACCAAAATATCCGCTGGGGCGTGCGCGGGAATTACCGCAGCGTGCCCACGGATTGCCCGCAACGCGACGAACGGCAGGGCTGGCTCGGCGATCGTTCTGCCGAGTCGAAAGGTGAAACCTATCTGTTCAACACGGCGGCACTGTACACCAAATGGCTGCAAGATATGGCGGATGCCCAAAAAGACAGCGGCAGCGTGCCGGACGTCTGCCCTGCGTACTGGCCCATCTATTCTGACAATGTCACGTGGCCCAGCAGCACAGTAATCATTCCCGGCGAACTGCGCGAGCAATACGGTGACGCCAACATCCTCGGGCAGCATTTTGACAGCGCTCATCATTGGATGGACTACATGGGTGGATTTGTGACGAATGGCATTATCGCCAGAGACTCGTACGGCGACTGGTGTGTGCCTCCCGAAGATCCCAAACTAATCCATTCTCGAGACCCCAAACGCAAAACCGATAAGGCCTTGCTAGCCACCGCTTACTTCTATCATGACGCTCGGCTGATGGAGAGCTATGCAAAATTGTTAGCCAAACCTGAAGATACGCAGCATTTTGCTGAGCTCGCAGAAACGCTCAAAGGAGATTTCAACAAAGAGTTCCTCAGGGAGGATGACGGCCAATATGACAACGGCACCCAAACCTCCTGCGTGCTGCCTCTCGCCTTTGGTCTTGTGCCCGACGAACAGCGCTCCCGCATCTTTCAACACCTGACCGACAAGATTCAACGTGAAACTCATGACCACATCGGCACAGGATTGATTGGAGGCCAATGGCTCATGCGCGTGCTCTCGAATAATGGCCGGCCTGACCTGTGCTACACGGTGGCGAAGCAGAACACCTACCCCAGTTGGGGTTACATGGTCGAGAAAGGCGCTACCACAATCTGGGAACTCTGGAATGGCGACACCGCTGATCCTGCCATGAATTCGGGCAACCACGTAATGCTCGTCGGTGACCTGGCAATCTGGCTGCACGAAAACCTGGCGGGTATCAAGCCTGATCCGGATCAACCTGGGTTTAAGGCGATCATCATGCGACCGGAACCAGTGGGCGATCTCAACTTCGTCCGCGCCACGCACCGCTCGCCCTATGGTCTCATTGCCAGCGAATGGCGGCGCGACACAAAGTCGTTTTATTGGAAGGTTCAGATCCCCGTAAACTCGACTGCCACTTTGTTCATCCCGGCGCAAAGTGAAAAATCAGTTAAGGAAGGCGATCGCTCCGCGTCAAGAGCGCCCGGACTAAACTTCCTGAGAATGGAAAATGGTCGAGCAGTTTTCTCCGCCGCATCCGGCAATTACTCATTCCATAGCAAAATGTGATCGGGTCAAAGGAACAGGCTCATGTCTAATCCCAGCCCGGCCACGGGAATCCGCGAAACAACTGCCCTGGCGCGGTTCTGGGCCATTCCCGCCACGCGTGCACTGGTAGCGCTTGGATTTGTGCTCATACTCGGCTGCCTGTTCAACGCTCACGGCGCGTTCTTCAAGATCGGCACGCATCGCGACGCGCTGCGCCAGGCTTCGGTTTTCGGCATATTGGCATGCGGTTTGACGCTGGTGATCATCAGCGGCGGCATCGATCTTGCCGTGGGCAGTGTGCTAGCGCTAGTCGCAGTGGCGTTCTCGTTGATGTGTATCCATTGGGGTTGGACCCCTTGGGTCGCCATTCCTTTATGCCTGCTCATCGGCATGGCTTGCGGAGCCGTCTCTGGCGGACTGACCGCGCGGCTTGGGATTCAACCGTTCATCGCCACGCTCGCTATGATGGTTTTTGCTCGCGGCCTGGCAAAGACGATCTCGGGTGGAACCAAAATCTCGACCGCGGTACAGTCGGCCGACGGTTCGTACCACTATGTCCCCGTTCCTGCGGTTTTTCGATTTATCGACAGCACTATTCTGGTCACGTCCGACGCGGCTGGACACCGAATTGGCAACCTGGCTGTCGTCAGTATCATTTTTCTGTTTTGCGTAATCACTGGATGGTTGTTGCTGTCGCGCCATTTCTGGGGCAGGCATCTCTACGCGATCGGTGGCAACGAAGA
Source organism: uncultured Verrucomicrobiota bacterium (assembly GCA_964623885.1). Lineage (GTDB taxonomy): Bacteria > Verrucomicrobiota > Verrucomicrobiia > Limisphaerales > UBA8199 > CAZUVM01. The sequence continues at coordinate 1,558 of CAZUVM010000084.1, read as the reverse complement.
AGCCGCCCGCTTATCCGGCGTCCCCGTCAGAACTGCGAAGCTCCTGGCCTACGCTGCCTGCGGCCTCCTTGCCGCGGTCGCGGGGATGTGCCAGACCGCGCAGGAACAACAAGGTGATCCGGAAGCAGGCATTGGCTATGAGCTCACGGCCATCGCCATTGTGGTCATCGGTGGCACAACGCTGACCGGCGGCCGCGGCGGCATGGGATTGACCCTGTTGGGGACCCTCACTATCGGTTACCTGGAAAAAGTCCTGAGCATTAACGCTGTGCCCGAAGCCAGCCGGCTCATGCTTACCGGCGCCATCATTATCGTCGCCGTGCTGGCGCAACGCAGACGCAAGGCGTAGCCCAAAAATCCACTTCCCATTCAGCCACTAACCCGCTATGTAAATTCCCATGCGGCTGAACCATGCGACCTTTTTTCACTCCATCATTGCACTCGCCTCCGCAGCGCTTTTGCTAACGAGCTGCAGTCCTTCCCAATCCGATTCTGACAAATCCACGCCGTCGAAAAAGTCAAAGTCCTCGTTCACGATAGGCATGAGTCAGTGCAACCTGGGTGAACCCTGGCGCGTGGAAATGAACGCCCAGCTCAAGGCCGGGGCTGACAAACACCCCGAGTTGACTCTCGTCTTTAAAGACGCCCAAAATGATACGCTCAAGCAACGAGCGCACGTCGAGGAATTCGTGAGCGCCGGCGTCGATCTCCTCATCATCAGTCCGAAAGAAGCGGCGCCTTTGACCGAGCCGGTCGCAAAAGCTATGGATGCAGGTATTCCCGTTATTGTACTCGATCGCGCTGTCCTGGGTGACAAATACACCTGTTTCATCGGTGCGAATAATCAGAAAATCGGGCATGCCGCTGGCGAATGGATCGTTAAAAAGCTCGGTGGCAAAGGCAAGGTGGTCGAACTGAAGGGTTTGATGACCTCGATCCCTGGTCAGGATCGGGATCGCGGCTTTCGCGAAGCCATCGCCGGCACCGGCATTGAGGTAATTTTTGATGCCGACATGAAATGGCTCGAACCGGATGCCCGCACAGAAATGGAGTCGGCTCTCTCGCGCTTCCCGAAGATCGACTGCGTTTATGCGCATAACGATCCGGGCGCCCATGGCGCCTACCTCGCCGCCAAAGCCGCCGGGCGCGAGAAGGAGATGCTGTTTGTTGGCATTGACGCCCTGCCTCAAGAAGGCGTGGCCTACGTTCAACAAGGCATTCTGGATGCCACATTCCACTATCCCACCGGCGGGGCAGAGGCCATCGACGCAGCGCTGAAGATTTTGCACGGAGAATCCTGCCCGAAGCAAATCACGCTGGGTTCAAGAGTTTTCGATAAAGAAACGATCGGTCAGGGCGGGAAGGAGTTGAAATAAGTGATGAAAAGGAACCTATTGGTCATCATCCTGGCAGGCTTGGTCTGCTCGTGCGGCTATGCCGCCGAACAAAGGTTTACCTATCCCCAATTAGTTCAACGCCTCACCGATCTTCAATACCTTGCCACGCTTCCGGTTGCGGGTGAGTTCTCGGCCCAATGGTCCAGTTACGACCGGCACAG
>CAZUVM010000083.1:0-14442 GCA_964623885.1 uncultured Verrucomicrobiota bacterium | reverse complement strand
CTGGTCCAGGTTGTTCGAGTTCGGCTCCATCGGCACATTCCCCGGACCGGGGGGTGAAGTGACCGGTGCTGGTGGGTACCCCGCGGGCGGTTTTCTTGACAGCTTTTATCTCACCGCACAGAACGGCAACAATGTGGGTCAACGGCAGGTTGGCTGGCAAAATAAAGACTATCTGCCCGGAACCGATCAAACAGCCACGAACTTATCCCAGTCCGCCGTGACGTTTTTTGCGGTCGGCAACTATCAGACCGACCGCCATGTTGTAGTCACCTGGAAGGAAAGCACCGGCCAGATCATCGCCTATGATAACGGCTACTTTGCCGCGCAGTTATATGCCAGTAATTCCATGAGCACGCTCAACGATCTCAATTGCTGGCTGGGCCGATCGCTGAACAACGACCAGGGATTCGGCGGCGAATACGAGGAAGTCCGGTTTTACACCAACGTTTTGACACCGGCGGAGGTGCTGGGAGACTTCCAAGTCGGTCCGAACACAATCAACACCAGCGCACAGGCCGCAGCGATCGCGACCGCACCCCAAAGCCAAAGCACTTACCAGGGCTGGCCGGTCACCTTCTATGTAACCGCTTCCGGCAGTCCGGCCGTGTCGTATCAATGGAACCGGAATAGCTCCCCCATTCCGGGTGCGACGTCTGACTTCTATACCATCGCCGCCGCGGCCACTGCCGACAACGGCGCAAATTACTCCTGCACTGTCTCAAACAACACCGGCTCGCCCAACGTGCAGACCAGCACCGTGGCCACTTTGACAGTTGTCTCGAACGTGGCTTTGCCGCCGGCAGTCCTGTTCGAAACCAAGAGCGCCAATGCGGCGAATAATAGCCGCGACAATTACGACGGCACCGTTGGTTGCTCTTTCACCGTCGGCTCAGCGGGCGCCATCGTGACCCATCTGGGGTTTTATGACATGAATGGCGACGGGCTCTCCCGCGATCACACGGTGAGCATTTATCCCAACACCACTGGCGCCACTAACCCTATTGCCTCCGTGGTCGTTTCCAACGGCACGGGTGGGTATTTAACCAATTTCTATCGTTATTTCCCGTTGCCGACGCCGGTATACCTGGCACCCAATACCGTCTATGTGCTTCAAGGCGACACCTACAACAGTGACGGCGATCCCTGGGCCGATTTATGGCAGCCGGGGGCCTGGAACAGCCAATTTGTAGGCGCCAATGACCGCTTTACTCGCCAAGGCCGCTATGGCGGGCACGGGCAGGAAGCTGGAGGCGTCAATGGTAACAACAACACTTATGGCGCGCCGAACCTGGCGGTGTTCCCCACGGGTTACCCTATGATCGTCGCGGTTCAGACTGGTGTAACTCAATACGTAAACGTGAGCGCCATGCTGAGCGTGGCCGCCAATGGGCAAGCGCCGATGACCTGCCAGTGGTACAAAGTGGGTCCGCCAGACACAAAACTGCCAGGCCAGACCGGGTTGTCCCTGAACTTCACCAGCCTGCAAGCCTCCGATGAAGGTAATTATTATGCGATCGTGAATAACGGCTTGGGTAGCGCCCAGAGCGCGAACATTTACCTGCGCGTATTCAATGATACCGCCGTTTCAATCTCCCAACAGCCTACTAACATCACGGTGCTGCAGAATTACAGCGCGAGCTTTTATATCACGGCCTCGGGCACCCCGCCGATTGGCTATCAATGGTACCGCAACACCACCGCCATCCCGGGCGCTACCGCTTCGAGCTACACGCTCCCTGTGGCTTACGCAACCAACAATGGCGACACCTACTCATGCGTGGTTTCGAACTATGCCAACGGCGCGCCGCATCTGTTGGGTAGTGCCAACGCTACTCTGACCGTCACACCAAACCAGGCGCCCGCTCCCCAAACGCTATACCCGGCGATTGTGGGCAATCGAGACAACTATAGCGGCATGGTAGGTGCCGCTTTTCAGGTCGGCGCGACGCCCGCCAAGGTGACGCATCTTGGATATTACCTGGCGAATGCCGCCCTGAATTATCCCCATCACGTCGACATCTTCAGCGGCGACGGCAGCTCCATCGTTGCTGAGGTCTTTGTCACCGGCACCGGTGATGTGGTTTATAACAACTACGCTTACGTGGCTCTGACCAATCCGGTCACGTTGGCCGCAAACACTACCTACATAATTGCGGGTGAGGTTTTCAGCACCAGCGGTGACCCCTGGCCGGATGTGTCCGTGCCGTCGCCTTGGAACTCTTATTACGTAGGTGGTAATCCTTCCTCGACACGACAGGCGCGGTACGGCGGCAACTACCCGGCTGCGCCGACCGGCGCGAGCACGACCGACGGAATCTACGGCGCCGGCAATCTCGCGTTGCTGCCCGTGGGCGCGCCGGTGGTAACGATGGACGTGACCAACCAGACGCAGTATGCGACCTCCAACGCGACCTTCACCGCGTTTGTGAATGGTCAGGCGCCGGTGGTGGTGCAATGGTTCAAAGTCGGCTCGCCGGACACGCAAGTGCCTGGCCAGACCAGCTCGACGCTTCAGCTTAACAACCTGCAGACCAGCGACGCTGGCACTTATTACCTCAGGGCCACCAACAGCCAGGGCACGGCCCAGGGTCCTAACGCAACCCTGACAGTGCTGCCGGCGGGACGTCCAGCTATCACGCTCGAACCGCAATCTCAAACGGTTTACGTGAACCAGCAGGCAACCTTCACCGTGGCCGCCTCGGTGCCGCCCACGAGCTATCAATGGTGGTTCAACGGCAACCCAATCGCCAATGCCAATAGTAGTTCCTATACCGTTTTCAACGCGAACGCGACCAAGGCGGGCTCGTACTTGGCCACCCTCGCTAACGCGTTCGGCACCTCGACCAGCTCTCCGGCCTCGTTGGCCGTTCTGGCCGCGCCGCCTGGTTACGCCTCAACCGTCCTGCAGTTGAATCCGATGGTTTACTACCAGTTTGAGGATCTCTCGAACAGCATTGCCACGGGCGTCAGCAACGTATTCAATCTGGGCAACCTGGCGGGTTTGGCGACCGGCCTGGCTGAAGGCTCCGCGACCAATGGCCCGGGCCCGCAACCGCCGACCTGGCCTGCGTTCGCCGCCGCAAATCAGGCGCTGGCATTGGATCCATCCACGCTCGATGTGGACGTCAAAGTGCCGCCCCTCAACGTGGATCCCAACTCCGGTCCCAATATGACACTGGCGGCTTGGATTAACCCGAGCGGTCCGCAACTCTCCTTTGCCGGAATCATCTTCAATCGCGGCACCGGCGGCGCCTCCGGACTTGGCATTAAGCAGGACGCATTAAACGGTAACGCTGACATGCTGGAATACCACTGGGCCAGTCAATACTTTGGCTTCAACAGCAGCCTCTACACCACCAATTACGGCCATTGGGCTTTCGTGGCTTTGGCAGTCGATCCCACTCAAGCCGTCCTTTACCTCAATGACGGCTCCGGCATGCAGTCGGTCGCCAATGTCGCGGCCCATGGCGGCGTTTCCTTTGCCAGCCCAACCTACGTAGGTTGGGACGACAATGACGCACCCGGCACGACGACGACTCGCCGGTTTGCCGGGATGATAGATGAACCGATGATTTTCGGCCGAACGCTCTCGCCGTCTGAAATCCAGGCCCTGTTCAACGCGGGCGTGCAAGTGCAACTCCAGGCCAGCCGCGTGGGCAATAACCTGATTCTGAGCTGGCCCACCGGCACTTTGGAACAGGCTGACCAGGTGACGGGCACCTTTAACCCGGTGCCGGGCACCCCCACCAGTCCCTATACCAATTCGATTGGCCCCGGCAGCAAGTTCTTCCGGGTGCACATTCCGTAGAGCTTTGCCTGGGAGCGCCGGCATCTCGTGCGCGGAAGGCTTCTCCCTCTCCCCATCCGATGCGGAGAGGGTCGGGGTGAGGGGCCGTTGTTCACCCACCGCTCATGGAAGCCTCCAGATTTGCGTACACGGACGGAGCCGTGGGACCGCCGGCAGGATTGCCCCTCGTTCGAGGTTGGAAGTTGAGCGTTGAGTATTCCGTCTTCCACCTTTTGGTTGCGTGCCCGCCACGCTGCGCCAAAATATCCAGACCGCTATGAGCAAAACCGCCAGCGCGGAGACCTTTCCGAATCCACCGGCCAATCTCGGCTATGGTGACGTGCGCCTGCGTTTTGACCGGCTCGCCGCGGCTGATGTGAAACGCGGGTTCGTTCCGTGCTACAGCTTTCGCATCATTGCCGGGACAAATGAAGTCGGTCATGTCAATTTACGGATTGGTGATAACGACCACATCCGGCTCTACGCAGGCCATATAGGCTACGAGGTGCTCGAGCCTTTTCGCGGCCACCGCTACGCCTATCAGGCTTGCCTCGCTCTTGCTCCCTTCGTCCGCAGTTTCTATCCCTCCGTCATCATCACCGCCGATCCGGATAATCAACCCTCGCTACGAACGATCCAACGGCTCGGCGCAGTATTCATAAACGAGGTCTCCGTTCCGCGAAGCGATCCCAATTTCGCCCGCGGCTCGCGCGCCAAACGCCGTTTTGAATGGACACCACCACTAAGTGCTGCCTCGCCTCACCAGCGGTGACTCGCATCATCGCGAAGAAACGGGCGACTCAAGCCCCGTGCTTGAACATGGATCTGACTTGCGGGAGAGCGGGAGGAGTTCGAACGCGAGATAACAGCGGAAATTCTGGATTGGCTCCGGGAGGGGAGGTATTGGAACGCAAGATACATGAGTGACCGTGACTTTGAACGCTTGGCGGAGCGACTTAACGAGGACACCAGGCTTGCCGATCAACTATATGAGCCGCTCCCGACTGACTTTGGCAAAGAGCCAATCGTGAGGGCCTTGACCCCTCGGCGGTGTTCTCCCAAAGGCGGAATTTATGGCCTGTTTGACCGAGAGACTGATCGGATCATGTACGGTGGTCGGACTAGGAACTTTGCGATTCGGGAGCATCAATGGTCCCGAGACCCCATTTTGGGGGAGTTTCGATTCAAGCCGCTTTTCGGAACGGATTATTACGCCGAACAACGCGGGCTTGAGCAGGCGGTTTACTGGCAGAACCGTCCGCCGTTTAATTTGATAAATCCCGTTGGCCCAATAAACCTGAATCGCGTAAATTACATTAGCTCGGCGACAATCTACCTCCGGAATCTCAACCGATGAGAAAACTGCCGTATCGCGAAGGAACTTGGTTTGCGGTGCCGCTTCGTCGGGATAATGGTTTCGGCGTGGGGGTCGTCGCAAGGGCTGCTCCCAAGGGGAGAATCATCCTCGCTTATTTGTTCGGGCCGAAGCGCACCACCGTACCGACGCTGACACAGGTTAAAGGACTGAACGCGGGGGGTGCAGTTCTGAGCATCAGGGTCAGCGACTTGGGCCTTATCCGAGGGACTTGGCCCATCATCGGTCAGGCTAGATCTTGGCAGCGAGCCGAGTGGCCAATGCCCGTTTTTATCCGACGTGAAGGGGGCATAGCGTGGCTGGTGCATTACGCAGCAGACGACCCGAGTCGCCGAGTGGCAGAGGAGCCTGCGCTGCCGCAAACGACTGTCTTCCAGGAAGACGGCTTGGACGGTGTCGGGTCGGCGGAAATCTACATGACGAAAGTGCTAACCGAGGCGAGGCAGTAGGTCCGAACAAGCGGTCAGGGCCGAATCTCAACATCTGACAGTCGTGTCACGTAAGGCTTTGGAACGCCCTCCGGCCGGTGATTCAGCGGCGCATTTCCTTGCTTGGCGACCGCTGGCGCTGCTGCGGCCCACATGATAGACGTGCTCCGCCTCGACGGCGCCGTTTACGGCCACGATGACATCGGTCAGCTTACGTCTACGCAGGCATTCGAGCCCAGGGGCGGGCTGCGCTTGAATGAAAACCTCGGCTATGCCTATGATGCCTCCGGCAATTTGGCTTGGCGAACTAACAACGATTTTCTGCAAGCCTTCACATGCGATGCTTCCGATGAACTGGTGAATATCACTCGCTCCGGCGCCCTCACCGCCGCCGGGAGCGTTACCGGCGCGGTCACGCAACTGGGCATCAACGGCACTTTGGCACAAATCTACTCCGACGGCACCTTCGCCACTACCAACGGACTGACCCTCCGCGACGGCATTACCCTGTTTGTGTCGGCCGGCACCAACGCCGCTGGCCAGCTCGCAGTCTCGACCGTCACCGCGAATCCGATGCCCGTTTCGGTCAACCTCATTTATGATATGGATGGTAACCTGACCAGCGACGGTCAGCGGGTGTTCGCCTATGACGACGCTGACCGGCTCGTCTCAGTAACGGTTGCAAATTCATACCGTACAGAATTCGTTTATGACGGTTTGAGCCGCCGTCGAATTGTGCGCGAGTACGGTTGGCGCAGCGGTTGGAATTTGAGTTCAGAAACCAGGAACCTCTACGATGGCCTGCTCCCTCTGCAGGAGCGCGACGCCAACAACAATGTTCTGGTGACCTACACCCACGGGCTGGACCTGAGCGGGACCTTCGCCAGCGCCGGCGGTATTGGCGGGTACTTGGCCCGCACCGACAGCAATGGTTCCGCGTTTTACCACAGCGACCTCGCCGGAAACGTGACGACGATGGCGGATGGTTTAGGCTATGTCGTGGCTTCGTACGTTTACGATTCGTTCGGGCGAATTGTTGGGATGCGGGGACCGCTTGCGTCGGCAAATAGCGTTCGATTTTCTTCCATGTTGTTTAGTGACCGGGCCGCCATCGCGGCGTTCTACTCCAGGTTCTACGATCCTTCCCTTCAACGTTGGCTAAACGAAGACCCAATCGGCGAAAGTGGGGGAATGAATCTTCATGGGTTTGTGGGCAATAATCCCATAAGCCGAATTGATCCCCTGGGGCTTGATCCCGCTTTTGCGCCCGACATCGGAATCTTTCAAAACCTATCACCTGCGCAAGAGGTTAGTGCAGCCAAAGCCGTCGCTGGTCCAAGCCTGCTCGTGGGGTTAGCGGTTGTTGCTTGGCCGTACATCTTAGCGGATTTCGGTTTAGAGAACGCGCTGCTGTTATACGGACTTTTTGCCAGCGAAAAACTGGAGCAGGCACTCCATGCAGACTGCCCAAACAATTCGCATGTAGCGATGGCCTTCCCGAATGGCGGAGTGGGGCCAAAACACGGGGGTACCACTCACAACCAGAGGATCGATGACTTTATCAAAAGCCTGCCGAAGGGCGCACAAAACATCCGGAAGGCCCAACAACAGGTCGACGTAAATGGCAACCCAGCCGGCAAAAACTTCCCAGATGTTCAGTATGACCTGAATGGCGTGCATTACAATGTTGAGTTTGACATGAACCCCCTCAACGCCATAAAACACTTCAAAACAATTATTAAGAATGATCCAGTCAGTCCGGTCGAACTTGTCTTTTAGCCCAAAATGACTCCATTGAAGGAGTTTGAAGTCATTCCGATCAACTGCATTTGGACAGAGCCCGACAACTTGGTTCGGCTTCTTAAGCAGATGGAGGATCAAGATGAAGACCGATACTGGCAGCATTACAGGCAGCAGCTTGCTTTAAAGTCTGTTTATTTTCCAGCTCCCCCCATTGGCGGAAGCCATCTGCCGAAGTTTTCGGTTTGGCAGCCGGGCAACATGTCTTTCGGCTCCGTTTTCGTTCCGAACTACAGGGACGAGATGATTCAACTCATGCGTCACCTGAACCGAAGATTTCACATTCGTTATTTCTCCGCCCATCTTTCACGTGACCACAAGAAGGAGGGCATATGCAGGTTTGAGCACGCAGACGAGGCTGAAGCGCAGCGAGTGGTGCATGTGATTTTGGACCGTGCATGGGAGTTTCATGAGCAGGGAGAGGTTCTGCCTTTCGAAAATAAATCCTATTATCAGCGCTGTAGGATCGCTGAACGGTTGACCCCAACTATCGTCATTGAATACCTGAAGGCCCTTGGATGGAATCTTGAAGACGAAGGCTTCTGGAAAAGCAAAGGTGAAGCTTGGGTTTCAGAGAAAACCAAGTTCGAGTGAGGTTCGAAATCGGGCTGGCTAGCAAACGCGCGGAGCGTCCACCAGATTGGTTTGGGCGGTTTTCAACACAAAGGACTGGATACTGTCGAGCTTGAATCCTCCAGCGGGAACCGATTGCAGTTTGGCCTTGGTGGCCGGTTCGCTTCCGCGCAGTTCACCAAGGAGGACAGCATGCCACCGTATTTATGCGCTAGGACTAAGACGGTTCGTGCGACGCACGACATTGAGTTTCTTCTTGGAGGAACACCAACTCCTGTCGAACCGGCACAATGTTTATCGTTCGAGGAGGCATGTAAGATCGCCCAGCACTTCTTTGAAACTGGCGACTACGATCCCACATTCGAATGGGTTGAAGTTTAAGCCGCGGGCCGGGCTCGAGCCCAACTTCAGCTTCTACAAGGCAGATGCGGACGTCGTTAAATCCAATAACGCGCGAAATAATCAGATAATTGGAAATAAAGACGTCCGCAGCGGAAGTTGCTAATGGATGGCAGCAAATTGCAGATTACATCAAGGCTGCTGAACAACAATTCGGCGGGGTACTCGGAGAAAGAGCGGGAGAGGTGGGCATCTATTTCCTCATCCCCGAAGGCCGCCTCGCCGCGGCTCAGAGTGAAGCTGGCTGGCTTAGCAGACTCTTAGGCAAATCCAAATGTCGGAATAAAGCGACTGCGAGTGCGCTCCCTTCCAAAGAGGCGTTAGAAGAAATGTTCCCTCGGAAGACACCTTGGCGCGTAGGGGTTAGGGAAAAGGTCTTTGAAGCCGCGCAGAAGGCCAGCGGAAATGGCAAGGTCTACGATCGCTACACCGGAAAGGAAATCCAATTCAACGATCCCTGGGAGTTCAGTCACGAACCCCAGTACAGATTTAGTGATTGGCAAAAGCGCGCCTGGCAGGAGAATTGGTGGCGTGGAGATTGGAATAATTTCCTCAACGATCCGGACGTATACCGCCCGGAGACTCGGTTCACAAACGGTGGCCACTACGCGGAAGACCCTTACCAGTGATACATATATGCGAAGACATGAGGAAATGTTAAGAAGTGGGAAACTTTCCGTGTGGGCCGGGAATATCCATTCAGAAGAAGCGCTGCTTACCTACGTCGACGATGGAGCCTTTGGCTCGGATTTCGACTTTAACATAAATCCAGCATTCGGCCGCGAACTCAAGGTCGAACAGCGGCCCGTCGAGTTAAAGTGTCTGGTTCAAGGGTTTTCATCATGGAATGCGTTTGGGGACGCGTGCGTTAGACAGGGGAAAGCTATTGGGCTTGAATTTGCGAACGCCATGGTAGTTCTTTACGCATTTGAATACGTGCCGTCCCCCAAGATAAGTCGCGAGGCACGGCTTGTCTTTCTTGGTGCTTTTGATTTCTAGCCCGAGGCAGCAGGAGCAAAGTAAATGGTAAGCGACATTTGGATTTTGCGTTCCGCCGATTCGAGGAATCTTTCTTTGAAACCGGGAGACTTGGACTATTTTCAGACGCATTTCGTCGGCGTGCCGATGCGGGAGAATTGGAAGCCGCCACCACTAAAGATTGACGGGAAGAGCCTCCGGTTACGAGACTTCGTTTCGTGGATGATAGGGGCGCCTGTCATCTCGGAAAAGGCGAAAGCGACAGATGCGTAAAGATAAAATCCGCGCTATTCAAACCGAACTTCGAAGAAAGCCTAGACCGAAGCCTATTCTTGGACGGTTGTGCGAGTGGCATCTTCCGGAAACGCCAATCGCATCAGCCAGGGCGCGCCGCGGACCATCCACCACGCCAGCACCAGCGGCCAGCCGACCAGCACGGACGCCGGCCAAACGTTCCTGAAGTAAATGTGCGGGAATATGGGGCAAATATTAGCGAGGGCGGTGGGCACGGCTGAAAGTCCCTGATACAGGAAAATCAGTCCAATCATCCGCACCGCCACCGCAAAGATATCTTTAGGTTTCATTCTGTGAACAGATTACGCAAAGCGCCGGTCCTCTGCACGTTTGGTGTCGTGTAACAGAAATGTGCTTACAATGGCCTCCTCACCCCGACCCTCTCCTCCCGAGGAGGAGAGGGAGATCAAAACCGGAGATCGATTGTAAAGGTGTAGCTGTTGCTGAGCATTAGGTGCTGCTCAATCTTTGGACCGGTTTCTCAAACAGCAATTCATGCGCTTCCTTCAGGATCTGCGGGATTCGTTCCGCGAACCGGCTGCGGCTCAGGCAACCATCGAATTTTAGTTCGCTCACTTTTGCCGCATTCTCTCCCGGAAACCAGTGATCGGCCTGCCCCAGGAGGTTGTAGCGCATTTTGCCCCAGCCGACGAGGTCCAGGGCCCGCGCATAAGTCCAAAGCCGCAGTATTTCCTGCACATTCACCTGGCCCGGCGCGGCCACGTAGTCAGGCAGTCCTTCGTGCCAGTGCCCGCACCAATCCGCGCCCAGCACATGTTCCATTTCCTGGCGCAAACGTTGTTCGATCGGCGCGATCGTTTCCGCCATTCGTCCGTAATACTCCAGCGCCTGAATGTGCTCGTCGAAATCTCCAGGCCGCGCCACGCCGCAGCTCAGCGTGTGCACCTCCGGCCGTGCCAGACAGTAAAGATCGTTGAACTGCATCGGCGAGAGCGGGGCGCAAAGCTGCTTCATTTTGGGCGGCGGTTCATAGAGCTTTCCCCCTTTGTCGTTGGGGCTGATGATGAAGACGCCCATATCCCGCGCGCGCGCCGCCTTGACCGCCGGCCAGTTCAAGTCGTTCACGAAATACCAGTGCAGGTTTACGTAATCGAAATCCCCGCTGTTGATGGCTTCGAGGATGATGTCCGTCGTGGCGTGAGTGGAAAACCCAATGAACCTGGCGCGGCCTTCTTTTTGCAGTTTGCGCGCCGCGGCCAGGCAGCCGTTTCGCTGGAGTGAATATTTCAGCAGCTCCCGATTATTGATCCCGTGCAACGAAAGCAAATCGACGTAATCCAACTGCAGGTACTCCATGGACTTCTCGAACGTGTGCACGAACTCCCGGGCCGTGGATTTGGGCGCGACCTTGGTTTGGACGAGGAGTTTCTCCCGCGGCAAGGTCGGCAGAATACGGCCCAGTTGCATTTCCGAGGTTCCGTAGCCTCGCGCGGTTTCAATATGGTTGATTCCCAGTTCCAGCGCACGGTGGATGCAAGCTTCGAGGTTCGCCTGGTTATCTGCGGGTATCTCGGCGGGCTTTACGTCTTGCCATTTGAACTGGTAACGCATCCCTCCGCACGAGATGACTGGCATCCGCAGCTCGGTTTTGCCAAAACGCCGGTATTGCATCGGCGGCAGCATAAGTTACAGGCGCGGCCGTTGAAAAGAGCCGATTGGCAGACGTTTGCGCGCCCGAGAACCTTCCTTACCTCTCCTGTGCCGAAGTCGGGGATTGCCAGTTAATTATCTATAGCTCCTCGGGCAGGGCCGTGCCATTAACACCCCGCTTCAGCGGGTGGGCGTGTGTGGGCAACCTGTTCAACCGCTTTAGCGGTTTCTAGACACAAACCCAGTCCTTGTTGCTGGGCAAAAAACCGCTAAAGCGGTTCCGGGTTCCATCGCGCTTTGCCCACACCCCGCTGAAGCGGGGTGTTAATGAGAGGATGAGAGTGAATGCGCCGTTGACATCTTCCCGGAAAATGCCGTAGGCTGGAATTGAACGTTTAATCGAAAGACGATCATGTTGCTCCGAATTTGCCTAATCGCCGCTATCGTTTTTGGTATTGCCGTAGGTGCACTGAACTTCACCATGGTGAAGGACAAGATCAACGCGGTCGAAAAAGCGCGCGAGGATGAGAAAGCTGCCAAGGAAGTCGCACAGAAAGACGCGCGGGAAACCCATCAAGCTTTGAACGCGACCAACGCTGTTCTAAAAACTACCCTCGAAGTTTTAAAGACCACAACCGAAGAGCGCGACCGCGCAGTAGCCGATGCGGCCGACAAAACCAAGAAACTGCAAGTCACGACGGACGAGCGTGACAAGGCCCGCAAGGAACGGGACGACGCCCAGGCTGAGCTGGCCGCTTACCAGGGCACGGGCCTGAAACCCGAGCAGATCGTGGCCATGAACAAGCAGTACCGCGCTCTTGAAGACGAAAACAAACAGCTCGCGCAGACCGCCCTCCGCCGGGCCCAGCAGATTGATAAGCTTCAGAATCGTCTCAATCTTTACGAAATTGCTGATTATGTCGTGCCCCTGCCGCCCGGTTTGAAAGGGCAGGTCCTCATCACCGATCCCAAGTGGAACTTTGTTGTGCTGAACATAGGCCAGGACCAGGGCGTGCGTGAGCAGGGCGAGCTGTTGGTCGACCGCAAAGGCCACTTGGTTGCCAAAGTGCGCGTGCGCAGCGTGCAGAAGGATCGCAGTATCGCGAATGTCGTAAACGGCTGGCAACTTGGTGACATCATGGAAGGCGACCAGGTTATTCCGGCTCATCCAGAAGTCACTGACAACGATCACGTTGTCGCAGGCACCCACACGGGTTCATGAAAACCTTGTTACCCAACCTGCGTTGGGTCTTGCTTTTCGCTGTAACGGCGATGGCGCTTGCGCTCAGCGGTTGTGCCAGCACCGAAGATGGTGACAACGCTTCGGTACGCCCTTGGAATGCTCCGAAGGGCTGGGAAAACGGCCTGCCCAGCACGATGACCGAAGGGCGCTAAGCCCTGTGAACAAGTTGCGAACAACTTTCGGTTGCGCTTCCACTGTCCTGTAGTAAACACAAAGAGGGGCGAGGCATTACGATCGGTCCAAGTACCGGATTCGAGATCTTGTTCCGGGGCGTCAGGACTGCCTATGGCAATCATCCCGCTTGCGGGAGCGCCTATCTCCTTATCGAATGCCTCGCCCCTTTTTGCCACTTTTTCCCCCAGCCCGCTTGTGCTATCTTCTTCCCTGACGAAGAAATCATAGCTATTCAGAAAAACGCAGCGAATTGAAAGCACTGATCGAAACCCGCAACCGGCGGACCGAACGGATCTTCCTGGTCGGAGTAGAACTCAAATCCCGCAACAACAAAGGTTGGGAAACCCACGATTCCCTGGATGAACTTTCCGAGTTGGCAGCCACTGCCGGCGGCGAAGTCGTCGGTGACGGCCTCCAAAAAATGGCTGCGCCTTGCGCTACCACCTTCATCGGAAAAGGGAAAGCTGATGAGTTCGCGGCGCTTTGTCGCCGCGCGGACGTCGATACCGTCATTTTCGATGACGAGCTTTCCCCGGCCCAAAGCCGCAATCTCGAGAAGGTCTTCAATTGCAAGGTGCTCGACCGCACCTCGCTCATCCTGGACATTTTCGCCCAACGTGCTCGCACCCGCGAAGGCAAGCTGCAGATCGAACTGGCCCAACTTCAGCATTTGCTGCCGCGGCTGACCGGTTTTTGGGGCCACTTGTCGCGGCAAAAAGGCGGCATTGGCATGCGCGGCGGTGAAGGTGAAACCCAGTTGGAAACCGACCGCCGCCGTGTGCAGGACCGGATCGCGCGTATCGAGAAAGAGCTCGAAGTCGTGCGGCGCCAGCGCTCGACGCAACGCCAAGCCCGGCAGCGCAATCATTGGGCCCTGGCTTCGATCGTTGGTTATACCAATGCCGGCAAGTCAACCTTGCTCAACTCGCTCACGGGCGCGGACGTGCTGGCAGAAAACAAACTCTTCGCCACGCTGGATCCAACCACCCGGCGTTTGCATTTGCCGACCAATCAGAACGTGTTGCTCACGGACACAGTCGGTTTCATCAGGAAACTGCCCCATGGCCTCGTGGAAGCATTCAAAGCCACGCTCGAAGAAGTTGTTCAGGCAGACTTGCTGCTGCATGTCGTGGATATCAGCCATCCTCAGGCCGACGAGCAAATCCAGTCGGTCGACGCGGTGCTCAAGGAAATCGGCGCCGATGGCAAACCGACTTTGATGGTTTTCAACAAAACGGACCGGCTGAATGGCGATCAGAGCCGCGCCGTGCAGTTTCTGGAACGACATCCCAATGGCGTGGCCATCTCGGCCGCCAACGGGCAGGGATTACCGTCGTTGCTGGAGCAACTGGCCAGCCAGGTGCGTCCGCTGCGTGAGTTCGTTGAACTGAATGTACCGCACGACCGCGCGGGCGTCATTGCCCGCCTTTACGAAGTTGCCCAGGTCGTCGAGCGCGATTACAGCGGCCGCACTGCTCGATTCAAGGCCCGAATTCCGCCGTATCATCGCCAGGAATTCGCCCCGTTTTTGGTTCGTGAACTACAGACCGCGTGAGGCGCGGCCGATTGGAGCGGCGATTCGGCCCCCGGCGCTTGCGAAAAAAACGTCGCCGATTTTAGTCCTGAGGCTTTCACCTGATGCGCACGATAAGTTAGTTTAGCTTATCGGCTCCGCTTTTTCTCAAAATCAGTTTAGTTTTCTTGACCGGTCCGTTTAACGCATTAGATTCATTCCTGTGCGATGCCGGGCCGCCCCGACGGGCCTTCCGGCCATAACATG
>CAZUVM010000082.1:0-14413 GCA_964623885.1 uncultured Verrucomicrobiota bacterium | reverse complement strand
CAGGATTGTAAGTCGTATCACGATTATCATGAGCTGATGGCCCGCACTGACATTGATGCGGTGATGCTCGCGGTGCCCGATACCTGGCATGCGCTTGTGGCAATCGAGGCAGCGCGCAATAAGAAAGACATCTACGGTGAGAAACCGCTGGCCCGCACCATTGCCGAGCAGCAAGCAATTGTGAAGGCGGTCCAGAAATCTAATCGTATCTGGCAGATGGGTTCGTGGCAACGCTCGCAAGCTCCTTTTCGCAAGGCCGCGGAGATCGTCCGCAACGGCCTCATTGGAAAAGTCACGCGCGTCGAGGTTGGCTTGCCCGCCGGACACCACGATTTCGCGGGCACCGCCCCTGCCCTGCTGAAAAAGTTGCCGGAGTCACCCAGGAGTCCGGAGTATCTGACCAAGGTTTTGCCCGGCAGCCCCGAGTGGAATATTGCGGTAACGCCGCCTCCACCTGAGCTGGATTATCAGACCTGGCTGGGACCCTCACAAGAGGAGCCCTATATCAATGCTCGGGTTCATATGAACTGGCGCTGGAATTACAACGTGGGCGGCGGCCAACTGCTCGATTGGATCGGTCATCATTGCGACATCGCCCATTGGGGGCTGGACTGTGACCAGACCGGCGGACCATTGGAAATCGAAGGTGTCGGTGAGTTTCCTGACCGCAAGGCGCTATGGAATACGTGCGGCAAATACCGCATTGAGTGCAAATACCCAAATGACATCACCATGATCATCGCAGGTGGACACAACGATATCCGCGGCGGTACGAAATGGATCGGCACCGAGGGATGGGTTTGGGTTGACCGCGGCGGTTATGACGCTTCCGATGTCGATTGGTTCCGTCAAATCCCCGAGGACCGTTACAAAGTGAAGCTATACCGATCCGACAATCACCAGAAGAATTTCATCGATTGTGTGAAATCGCGTCAGCCGACCATAACTCCCGTTGAAACCGGACATCACTCCGCGATTCCGGGCCACCTCGGCTTGATTGCCATGCTGGTCGGCAGAAAGATCAAATGGGATTCGGCAAACGAAGTCATTGTTGGCGACGAATCCGCCATCGCGCTCACGAGCCGCGCCTATCGGGCGCCGCTGAAATTGGCTTCGATTTAGGCTCTGACATGAAAAGAGGCGCGTCGCCGTGTCAGGTGCGCGCCTCTTTTACATTCCGTGGTTGGACCTTCGCTTTAGCTCCTCTGCGGAGCCGCCTGTTCTTTCGCCAGATCTCGAATCAGCTCCCAGGCAGCGCGAACGTGGCGGGCTTCCGTTGAAGTCTGCCCAACGCAGAAGCGCAGCGTATAGCGGCCATTCAGGACGGTATGCGTCAGATAAACCTTTCCCGTTCGGTTGAGTCCTTCCAGCAAGCGCCGGTTGAACTCATCGCCGGTGCGGTGAGCAAAGCAGACCAGATTCAACGGCGCAGGAGCGATCAACTCGAAGTCCCGGGACTGCTTTACCCAGCTTGCAAATTCCTGGGCCAGCTTTACATGCCCCCGGATGTGCTGACGCAAACCCTCGACTCCGTAGTGACGGATCACAAACCAGAGTTTGAGTGCCCGGAAACGCCGTCCCAAGGGCAACTGCCAGTCACGGTAATCTATGACGGCTCCTGATTCCGTCGCTTTGTTCCGCAGGTACTCCGGCAGCACACTTAGCGTCCGAATGAGAGCCGCGCGATCCGCGACGTAAAAACAATCGCAGTCGAAATTCGTAAACATCCATTTGTGCGGGTTGAACGCGTAGGAATCGGCTAATTCGAGTCCGTCATGGATGTGGCGGAACTCGGGGCACAACGCAGCCGTGCCGCACATCGCGCCGTCCACGTGCAACCAGAGGCCCTTTTCACGACATATCCTGCCGATTGCCGGCAATGGATCGAACGCGTTTGAAGAAGTGGTGCCGACCGTTGCTGACACAAACGCTGGCCTGAGTCCGGCCTGCCGATCTAGCTCGATTTGAGCTGCCAAAGCGTCCGGGCGCATGGCGCATTCGGCATCCACCTCGATCATTCTTAGGTTCTCTCGGCCCAGGCCGGCTATTTTCACGGCTTTTTCCACTGAGGAATGCGCGTGAGGTGAAGTGTAGGCGACCAACCGACCGTCGCAACCGCGTTCGTTGCTGGCAAATCCAGTGGTCCGTTCCCGCGCTGCCAAAAGCGCGCAAAGCACAGCGCTCGAAGCGCTGTCCTGGATGACTCCGCCCCCCGCCCCGCTCGATTTGAATTGCGCCGGCAAACCGAGCATGTCCGCCACCCAGTCCAGCACGTGAGTCTCCAGTTCCGTGCAAGCCGGGCTGGTCGCCCATAGCATCCCTTGCACCCCCAGGCCTGCGGAGAGCAATTCGCCAAGGATGGAAGGCCCCGAGTTGTTCGCGGGAAAGAACGCGAAGAATTTCGGGGACTGCCAATGGGTTATGCCTGGCAGAATGAGACGGTCGACGTCAGCGAGAATCAGCTCAAAGGGCTCTCCTTGCGCCGGTGGCTCGGCCGGCAGCAAGGCACGGATTTGTCCCGGCGCCGTTTGGGCTAGCACCGGCATGGATTCCACTTTCCGCTGATATTCCGCGAGCCAATCTATCACGGCGTGGCCCCAACGCTGGAATTCGTCGGGTGTCATATGAGAGCTGGGATCTTGAGTCATGACTATTGGGCCGCCAACGTCTCTTTCACAAATTTCCCGAAATCATTCGGTTCGAATTCCCAATTCTTTAGCAATGGCGGGCCGCAACTCGGATGAAAGCACCACGCCGTCCAATGCAGGTGATGTGCCTGGGCATAAGTCATCAGATTGCGGCCGTAATCCAGATCTTTAGTGCCTCCTCCCCACTCACCCATGAAAACCGGGTGCGCTTGGCTGACTGGGCCAAATTTCTTGTCCCATTCCTTTTTGAATGGATAGGGGTGTGTTTCATAAACAATATTGCTGCCCTGAAGCTCAAATCCGTCCAGCACGCCACTTAAATCGTACCCCCAATCCAAACCGCTTGCAGTAACCACGTTACCGGCTCCCGTTTGCCTGACCGTATCATAAAGCTTCTGCAAACCGACCGCTTCGTAACTCGTTGGCGCCAGGTTCGCGTCCCTCTTGGATGGTTTCTCGGTGACCGCTCCGCCATCACGCCATATAGACCAGGACACGTCGTGCGGTTCGTTATAAAGGCCGAAAATGACGTTCGGATGGTTCCGATAGCGCGTGGCTACGTCACGCCAAAACAGGATTGAGTACTGATCAGGCATTTCGTGTTGCGCCAGCTTCGCTCCCTCCGTCGACCATTTGCCCGTGTCCGACCAATGCAGGTCCAGGTCAATGTAGGCCCCAGCAGCGGCGCAAGTTTCCACCAGCCGGTCAACAATTGCACGATAGCTCGCTCCCGCATCACTTTGATGTTGAGCTTTGCCGAACCAACGGTCCTGCGCCAGAGGCAAACGAATTACGTTCGCTTTCCACGCCCCAATCGCCTCGGTGAGTGCGTCGCCCATGTGTTCACCCTGGTTGCTCCATTCCAGAGAGGCGATGTTCACGCCGTGCAGCCAAACCTCCTTTCCGCTGACATTCAGCAGCTTATTGCCCTGCACCTTCAGGCGCATCGGTTCGATTTTGATGTCGAAAGGTTTCGCCTGGCTGGCCGCCAGCCCAGGCGGCTCACTTTCGGCACCATAGGCGCAGAGTTCCGTTGTGCTTACCGTTAGCAAACCCAAACCAACGATTCCAAGGGCAACCCGTATCTGCATGCGAGGGATTCTACAGATGCCCCGATTAGATCAATATCAGAATGCGCGCTTGATGAGCAGCCGCGACGACCGAACTGTTTTGCGTGTAACTAATGATGGGCATTTGCCATTCCAATGATCCGGGACTACCTTCTTTTGCAGGCTCAATATCCAAAATTCCATCCCTTCAGGTCCTATGAAAAGTGTTCATTCTCATCGGCGGACCACGGTTCGCTCATCTCAAATCAAAACGCATCAGCCCCACGCCCATAACGGAAATGGTCATGGCAACGGCAATGCAGCCCCGAATAAAACCCAATCACGTATCAGTCCCGGCATCACGGCGTGGCTTGATCGCCCAAAACGCAATCTAATCGCAGGTCGCTGGGTCCCGTCGGCGACCGGAAAAGTTTTTGATGTATTCAATCCGGCGGATGGTTCGGTGCTGGCCCGCGTGCCGGATAGCGACCGCGAAGATATCAATCGCGCCGTTGCTGCAGCGCGGCAAGCTTTCGAAACCGGGCCTTGGCGACGCATGACTCCCAGCGACCGCGGGCGCATGCTCTGGCATGTCGGTGATTTGATTCTGCAGCACGCTGAGGAATTGGCCGAGCTTGAGTCCGTTGACAATGGCAAGCCAAAGGCGGTAGCTCGCGTGGCGGATATTCCTCTGGCGGCGGATATGTTCCACTACATGGCCGGTTGGGCCACCAAGATCGAGGGCAATACCATCCCAATCAGCGTCCCCTACGCGCCAGGTGCTCATTTTCACGCGTTCACCTTGCGCGAACCGGTCGGCGTGGTGGGCCAGATCATCCCTTGGAATTTCCCGCTGCTGATGGCGGCTTGGAAGCTGGGACCGGCCCTGGCGACCGGCAACTGCGTTGTGCTGAAGCCCGCCGAACAGACTCCGCTCTCAGCGCTGCGGTTGGGAGAGATTCTATTGGATGCCGGATTACCCGATGGCGTCGTCAATATCGTCACCGGTTTTGGCGAAACCGCAGGAGCAGCACTCGCCGCCCATGATGGCGTGGATAAAGTGGCGTTTACGGGCTCGACCGAGGTCGGCAAACTCATTGTGCGCGCTGCCGCCGGCAACCTTAAGAAAGTGAGCCTCGAACTCGGCGGCAAATCCCCAAACGTCGTGTTCAAAGATGCAGGCGATCTCGATGCTGCCATCAGCGGTGCCGCCAACGCCATTTTCTTCAATCACGGTCAGTGCTGCTGCGCCGGCTCGCGCCTCTTCGTCGAGCGCGACATCTTTGATGACGTTGTTTCTGGAGTCGCGGCGCAAGCTCAGAAAATCAAACTTGGACCGGGCCTTGCCCCGGACACGCAGATGGGGCCGCTGGTTTCGGAAGAGCAGTTGCGACGTGTTACGAATTACCTGCACCAGGGCAAACAGGATGGCGCCTGCATCGTAACCGGCGGCGGCCGGTCGGGCCAGCAAGGCTATTTTGTGCAGCCGACCGTGCTTAAGGACACCAAGCCCGACATGAGCGTGGTCCGTGAAGAAATCTTTGGACCGGTCGTTGTTGCCGAACCGTTCACAAAAGTGGAAGAACTACTCGCTCGGGCCAATGACACTTACTACGGATTGGCTGCCGGTGTTTGGACACGGGATATTACGAAAGCCCATCGGACGGCAGCAGCGCTCCGGGCCGGGACGGTTTGGATCAATTGTTACAATGTCTTTGACGCCGCCCTGCCCTTTGGCGGATATAAGCAATCAGGCTGGGGACGCGAAATGGGGCACGAAGTTCTCGAACTTTACAGCCAAACTAAAGCTGTGGTGGTAGCTCTGTAATTCGAATTGTCTCTCGCTGAAACTTCGCAGCCGGATGGGCTCGACCCGGACTGTTGGTGTGCAAAGCGCTCAGCGGAATCGGTATGTCAGGGTGCCGAAAATAGCGTTGGCCTTGTAATTGTTCACACCGCTGGCACTGGGCTCGTCATAATAGTAGTAGGTGTACTGCAACCGGGTACTCAAATTCTTCGTAAACTGATGGCCCAGCGCAACCTGGACCGCGTGCTGTTGATAGCTAATGCCAAGAGGAGGGGGAGTGTTGGGGCCCAAATTTACGTTCGAAGCTGTATAGTCGCCCAGAGAAAAGGCGTAGTTTAAGTAGATGATAGTGGATTGGTTTAGGATATAGGATCCACTGAGTAGTGCGCTGTAAATATCCCCTTGGTAGGGCGGAATCAAATTCGAATCCGCCGTCTCCGTCAGGCTTCGTTGGTATGAAAAGGTTCCCGAAAGCGAGAGCCGTCGCCAGGGGGCCAAGGTCGCGCCAAGGCTGTAAACATGCGAGTCGGTCTTGCCCGCCAATAAAGGACCTCCCGGCGAGTAAAGAACCGGAGGAACCACACTGAACGCGGTACGCGTCTCGACATTGTTATCCGTCGTGATGTATTGATACGAAAAAGTCGTTTTCAGCCAGGCAGAGGGATGCAAAATAATTTTGGCTTCGAATTCATCGCTCACCAGGTCAAGCCGGCTGATGAAACCAGGGTAACCGCCGACGGGTTGAGGAATCTGATTTGTGTCAAAGTGGCTGTCATGTTCGTAGCGCCGATAGTGGCCGTCGAAAGATATTAGCGGCCATGGCGAGGAACTAAAGCCGGCTCGAAAATCACTTATCCGGCTCTCGTACGCGGTGTCCTCAAGAAAGCTGGTACCGGGCTGTAGGTCACTGGAAGTTTGTCCGAGGGTTTCTTGTTGCCAACGTGAGTCGGCAAATAACGTCGTGAACGGGATCTTGGTAAATCGAAGTCCGGCCGTTTCCGAAATAGTGTTCTGGTCGTAGTTGGCTGCCAGCGTGGCCGGATCAATGGCGAGGTTTGAACTGGGAGGCCGGGTATAAGCGATGCCGTTCAATTCTCCACTGCCCATTCCCTCCTGGCGGGTCCACTCGCTCTGCAGCCCCCCGGACAGCGTCAACCCCTCGAAAGGTCCAACTAGTCCGTTTACATTAAACACGTGCGACTCCCTGGAGAGCATGAGATTGGGAACCGCAGCCAGATATAACGTGGAGTTGTTTACTGTTGCGTCGGTGAACGATTCAGCCGAATTGAGCTGGCTGTAAAAATATCCTCCAGAGGTCAACAGCCAGCTTGCGAACTTCTTCTCGAGCCGGATGCTATTGGCGCCCTGGAAGTAGTGAACATTGTTGTTTACGTTTTGGGCTATGGCTCCCCGGGCGGCGACGTTTGTATAGGACGAATCGAGTTTGTAAAACTCACCACGGAATCGATCTTCGATGGAAACCCCGCCCAATTCAGCATTGAAATCGAATTTGATGAGATGCGTGCCCTCGTCGAGGTATTTGCTGGCGGGAGCGATGTTGCGCGGATCGCCTGCAACGCCGTCGGATCCCCAACTGGTAATCGCCTCCTGGCCGTGCTTGTAATCATATTCATAACCTAACACCATGCGTGGCCAACTCGGCAGCGTAAGTCCAAGATCGACCCAGGCTTTGCCCAAATCCAGCGAAAGATCGGTTCCCAGACTCTGGGGCAACAGCGTTGAAGGTGGGGGCGGATATCCACCGACATTGTTGTAATACTGACGGTACTCGTCCCATCCCATGTGAATGAAGCCCAATTCATTGCGCTTCATCTCCAATTGAACCCGATAATCGTGAAGCAACGCGTGGCCTGACGCCGACACCGTGGTGTCGGGGTCGCTTTGTTGAAACACATCAAATCTTTCCAGCCCTCCATTTAACCCGTCCGGTTGCCAATTGAGCTCGCGGAATTTCTGTTCGTTGCCTTTGACGATCACTCCTCCGATGGTGGGGGAAACCGTGACCTCGGAAAGATTTGTTACCGCCGCGTCCCACACAACTCCCTGGTCAATCCAGGCGCGCAATAAACCGACCTGCGCGTCAGATAACGCCTCGCCTTTTCCCTCGGGAGGCATTTCCTTATCTGGAACCAGCCGCGCGACATAGTAAATCAGCGGGCTTTTGTCGCTATGGCCTGGCACGATATCCACTCCATCGTCGCCGCCTTTAAGGGCTCGCTCGCGAATGTCGAGTCGGAACCCGTTCTTCGGCTTCTCGGGTCCATGACACCGAAAACAGGAGGTCTCCAGGATTCGTCTGATATCCCGGGCGAAATCGATTTGAATGTTCGCAGCGGGGGGTAACTTGGCCGGGTCAAGCTCCGCGGCGGTGAGCCTTGGCGCGGAGCCTGCGGCGAAAGCTCCCGCGATTAATGCGAACCATTTTCCGCCTCTATTCAGACACGCGGCTTTCAATAAAAGTAATAGGGTTGCACGTTTGAGCCGTGAATCGAGGCGTGGCAGCCTGCCGTCCAGCAAGTGCCGTAGCGGACATACCCGGTATGATCCACATTGCCGATAATAATCCCTGTGCCGGCGCCCTGAATTCTCGATTGGGTATGGCACCGGAGGCAGAGGTTTGAGTCGCGAATAGTGAGCAACTTTGGATTGATGGAACCGTGCGGATTGTGACAGGCCGTGCAACCTTCGCGCAGGGCGGGATGTTCAAAGATGAACGGCCTGGTTTGCTCCCGATGGCATTGCGCGCACGTTTCGTTCAATCGCGCCATTGCGAGGCCTCCAGACGGTTTCATGATGTCCAGGCCGTGCGGGTCATGGCACTGCACGCAATTCATTTTGCCCTCGGTTACCGGATGATGTTCCGGAAGGTGAAACTCTGCGTTGACATCCAGGTGGCATTGATAACAAGCCGCCGGATCTTCGCCTGGATTCACGATGAACTTGTCACGGCCCGCGCCTCCCACCGCTACATGCTTGCTTGCCGGCCCGTGACAGGATTCGCAACCATACTGGGCGTGCGTTTGACCGTGTTCGAGCCTCAACCGCGCGTGTGGACTCGCAGGAAATGACCTCGTAATTTCGGCGTGGCAATCGAGGCAAACTTTGTCGCCAACAAACGTCGCCCCCTCAATTGGCGGAGGAGCGATCACGGTGCGCTCGAGGTTGGAACAGCTAACGACAATGAGGACGAGACCTGACAATCCTGCGCCGAACGCGGTGATCAGAAAACTCCGCCCCACCCTAAAACTGCGGTTGAACATACGCCGATGATCTGCCGAGCTCTTCAGCTGTGGCGATTCGCACGAACGCTCAGGGATTTGGCAGGCGGTTTACGCGGAAATAATGGTTGGCGTTGCCACCTACCGCTGCGGAAAAGTTCGCCGGGCTGGTCGCCGGAACATTCGTCGCCAATGCAACCCAATCCACTAAATTCGAGGAACCCTCTATCAGGTAGCTCAATCCAGGATTCACACCGTAGCTGAACGAGAACAATCCGTTCCCCACTTGCGGAGTCGTGAGGGAAACCTGGACAGGTGACACAACGGTGATGTTGACGACAGAGGAAGTGGCTGATAGGCCAGCAGCAGTCGCTACTGCCTTCAAGGAGTATGATCCAGGGTTTGGGAGGCTGCCTGTGACGGTGAACGGAGTCGTGGTAGCATGTCCCAGCACCGTTGTTCCTGAAAAATACGATACGTTTGTAACGGTACCACCGCTTACGGAGGCTGAGGCCTTCAGGCTCACGCTGGCGGGTGCGGCAAAAACCGCGCCATTAGTTGGAGAGCTGATGCTTACGGTCGGTGAATGGGCAGCCGGTGCTGTCGAACGCGTATACGAGACCGTGCCAGAAAAAAATTGACCCCAGGTCGTAAACGTGACTGACAAATAAATATCTTCGTTAGTCAGGTGCATAACCATTGGTTGATTGAGAATCCTCGCGGCCAGATCCCCATTGCGCAACGAAGCGAGTGATTGGTACGTTAGGTTTGTCGCATCCGCCAGCATGCCAAACGCAAATCCGGCATCGGCCGGGCTGCCGGCCCCCGGCCCAGTCTCGCCCGCAGCAGTATTGTAGAGAACGTTGTTGATCCCCCGCGTTAAAACCACCTTGCCAAGAATAATTGTATCTGACGGGGTAGATGTGGATTTCGTCCAGGTAACGTCAGGTCCCGTCCAGAATGTTGCGCCAGGACTGCTTAGTGAAATGGTTAAGCACAGCATACCCATTCCTAACCTCAAGATGCGCTTTGTTTTCGAAAGGATTTTGTATCGGTTCATTACTATTGCGATGGTCCGAAGGTGTATCTTGTTCCCGAACATTAACGGTTGACGCAGCCGCTTTTGGCCTGGCAAGCAACGGGACTGCACAACCGCGGCCAACAAGGCTGGGGGTTTATGACTCCTAGAGGAGCTTTGAAGCCCGATGCAGGTTGCGAAGGTTGCCCTTTTCGTCAAGCAATCCATACGGGGAACAAAACAGGTACTTGCGCCTCCCACGGTTGAGCTCTGGCAGTTCGACTCGACCGCAAAAAGTACCTGCAAATGTTCGGTTAAGGCAGGCTAAGCTTGGTCAACCGAACCAGGAGCTTCGACATTAAATGAACTGCGCCAGCCATCGATATCTGTGCATGGGGGGAATTATTGCCTCCCTTGCGTTTTTAAACAGCGGCATCGCAGCTACTGTCTCCGTTAATCCGGAGGCGGACGCCTTCGTCACCACCGGGCCAACGGGAAATCTGAGTAACAACAATTATGGCGGCGGTGGCGCATTGGCGATCTCAGCGAGCGACCTCACCAATGGTGAATTCCAGAGCGTCATTCGCTTTAACTTCGCCGGGGTTCGAAGTGCGCTCGATTCTCAATTTGGTGCCGGTCAATGGTCTGTCCTGTCAGCCTCGCTCCAGCTCACCTCTTCACCCCACAACAATTCCATCTACAATAACGTCTCTGCTGGATTGTTCAGCGTTTCATTGATGGCGAATAATTCCTGGGTGGAGGGCACCGGCAATGCCAGCAGTCCGACTTCCGACGGCATTACTTACAATTCACTCCTTAGCACTTACATCAACGACAGCGCCGATCAAATGCTAGGAACTTTCAATTTTCCCGGCGGCACGAGCGGTGCCAACGTCTATTCTTTAACACCCGGGTCGGACCTGGTCGCGGATATTCTTGGAGGAAGCGAATTGAGCCTGAGGCTGTTCGCTGCTGACACGAGCGTCAGTTATCTGTTTAGCTCACGCGCCGTCACGCCTGCTGCCAACGAGCCGCAATTAACGATCGAGGCTGTGCCGGAGCCAAGTTATCCAACGCTGCTGGGAGTTGCCTTAGGAATCCTGTTGTGCCGACGAAACGGTTTCGGTTGGCAACTGTTAAAGCTAAAGGCGATTAAAGAAAGCTAGTAATTGGTCGGAGGTGGTTTGTGAAGTTCATCCCCGTGGTCGCCAATCAACGCTCAAATTCTGGATGCACAACGTCTTCCGACCCAATTGGCCGCTAAAAAGAAAAAGAGGCCTGGCTTCCCAGGCCTCGCGAAATTCGAAACCGAGGATTAGTAACGGTCGCGACGTCCGCCGCCGCCACCGCCACCACCACGGAATTCCCGCCGTCCGCCGCCACCGCCACCACCAGCCGGGCGCTCTTCGCGCGGCCGCGCGATATTAACGGTCAGGGCACGTCCGGCCAGTTCTTTGCCGTTCAGGGCGTCGATTGCCTTCTGTGCTTCTTCGGGCGAACTCATCGTAACGAAACCGAAACCGCGTGGGCGGCCGGTGGCCCGGTCCATCATAAGGTTAGCCTCGATCACGGTCCCGTGCGCTGCGAACGCATCCTGCAGGTCATTCTCAGTGATGTTGAAACTGAGGTTCCCAACAAACAATTTTGCACTCATCTAATACTTTTACTGTCCTTTGACTCTGTCTTGCTTGCTCCAGACTGTTCCCGCTTGTCGGGTTTCAAATCATCACTGAACTGAGTTCACCTGAAGATTCACCATGCCTTCGGAGGCAACAAGTTAATCTGACGGACCCGCGAACACTGGCTCATTCCTGAAAAATAGCAAGAACCAAATGGATAATATCGCAGGTAGGCAAACACCCCAGGTTCTACTGGCGTTCAGGCTGACCAGGACCGCCAAAAACCTCCATCTATTATGCTGCTTCCAGCGACATGATCTCAATACGCCGCTTCTCTTTGACCGGAGCTGTCCCGCCCCCAAAGGCGAGGAAAAGGAAGACCAACACATTGAGGATCGGCAGCATCAACAGAATGCCCGGCCCGGCGCCATATCCTCGAGCTTTTGCGATCTTCACACACCAAACACCCGCAACGATGAGGTTGAGTCCTGGGACCAAAAGCGCCAGGAAAAGCCAGGCCGGCATATTCGCCGCGTCTAGCAACGGAAATGTTTTCAGCACCGGCAACCAGATCAGCAGCCCTGGTTTTTTGCCGATTTTTCGGCAAAGCGAAAGACAAGTGTAGCAGAAGAACAGATATAATGCCACTACGCCCGCCACAGTTGGCCAAAGGAGGCGTGGATTAAATGGCGGAATGCTATAGCCATAGATGGACTTGCCCGTCAGAGCTTGCTGAAACTGCTGCTCTATTGCCTTGACCTGCGGTGACTCGATTTTGGTTAGGGACTGTTTGGCCCAATCATTTGCTTTGGTTGCGGCCGACTTGGGGGGTGGTGGGTCGATGTACCCCAATTGTTCCCGGACTTCGGGACTCAAGTCCTTTACCTTGAGATTAGCCATTCCTTCTGAGTGAAGGAGGAAAACGTAGTCCTTGCTTTTAGTAGTTACGGTTACGTTTTTGTACGTGTGTGTACCAATCTGAAGCACGTCGAACTTCTGTTCCTCCGCTGCATGTGAATTACTTGCCGCGAATGGGGCAACCGCAAGGCTTAACGCCAAACCCACCAAGACCAAACCGCGTCTTTTCAGCATTCTCATAACTGCTCACAGTCAATCGGTTGATTCGCTGCTGCCCAATTGCAATGGACGCTACACCCGTCGAGACGGGTTGGGTTATCCACCAACCGGGCGTGCCACGAACGCCCATACAGGCTAAAAGCCTGTTTTGCAGCTGTGAGAAAGTGCACAAATTGTGCCAAGCTGAAGATCAGAAGCCCAAGGGTGTGGCCCGCCGGCAAATAGCCAGCATAGCCAAATGCCTCTCCTGACCGCGGTTTTGGTGACCGCAGAACCGCAACGACTTAGGAAGCCGGCGAAGGCGTAGGTGCGGATGACTCGCTGGCCGTTTCTCGCTCCTTGACCAAAGTGGCGCCTTTTCCCAAACGGCGGCGTAGGTACGTGAGCTTCGCGCGGCGCGAGCGTCCCTTGCGCTCGACCTCCACTTTATCCACACGTGGCGAATGTAAGGGAAATACACGCTCCACTCCCTCGCCATAGCTAATGCGACGAACGGTGAATGTTTCATTCAGCCCATGCCCGCGGCGGCCAATCACTACGCCGGAAAAAATCTGGATACGTTCTTTGTCGCCTTCGACTACTTTCGTGTGGACCCGAACCGTATCGCCCACCGCGAACACCGCGGGTTCTTTGCGAAACTGTTCCGACTCGATTTTATCTAATAATGCCTGGTTCATAAAACTGGTTTAGTGTGCCGGTTGAGCGGATTCACATCAAATCCGGCCTGCGTTCTTTGGTTCGCTGGCGTGCCTGCTCGCTGCGCCACCTGGCAATCTCCGCATGATTGCCCGACAACAACACCTCGGGCACTTTCAAGCCCCGAAATTCCGCCGGGCGAGTGTACTGCGGATACTCCAGCAACCCATGGCTGAACGATTCTTCCTGGCTGCTCTCGTCATCGCCCAGGGCGCCAGGCAAAAGCCGCGTCACCGCATCGATGATAATCATCGCCGGTAACGCGCCATTTGTCAGGACATAATCGCCTACCGACAACTCATCATCCGCCAACTGTTCCCGCACCCGTTCATCGAATCCTTCGTAGTGCCCCGAGACCAGCAGCAAATCGTCCACTTGCGCCAACTCGCGAGCAACTGCCTGGTTAAACACGCGTCCCCCAGGCGAGAGCAAAACTACTCGCGTCTGATCGCGTGCCAACATTTCAATTGCTTCAAAGAGCGGCTCGGGTTTCAACAGCATTCCCGGCCCGCCGCCAAAAGGACGATCATCTACTGTTCGGTGACGGTCATGCGCGTAATCGCGCAAATTGTGAATGCGCAAATCAAGCAACCCGGCCTGGCGCGCCCTTTTCACAATACTCTCGTCGAGCGGACCCGCAAACATCCCCGGGAACAACGTCAGGACTTCGATTCTCATGGCCCATGGTGGACGAGGCGGTACCGGCTCTTAAGCCGTAACTACGTTCGAAGCCGCGCTAATTTGCTGGACGTTCCTCGACTATTTCGAGTGTGCAGCGCAGGCCCTTTTTAGCGCTGCCTGCCAACAGGAGCGAGCGGATCGCGTTAATCGTCATCCCTTGCCGGCCGATCACTTTCCCCACATCCTGCGGGTGCAGTCGCAACTCGTATACCGTGGTGCCCTCGCGCTCGACCGGCGTGATCGTGACTTCACCAGGATGTTGTACCAGGCCTTTTACCACGTATTCGAGAAACCCTTGCATAGGCAAGCGGTGTTAAACCGGCGCTGCTGCGGCCGCAGTCTTCCTGGCTTTTTTGAGAAAGCTTGCGACGGTGTCGCTCGGCTGCGCACCTTTGCTTACCCAATAGTTGGCCCGCTCAAGATCGAGAGTGAAGTTGTTGCCTTTTTTTAAGGGCTGGTAGGTGCCAAGTTCTTCGATGAACTTGCCATCGCGCGGGCTGCGACCGTCAGCCACCACTATGCGGAACACCGGGGCATTCTTTGCGCCGACCCGCTTCATACGAATTTTAACTGCCATAA
>CAZUVM010000081.1:0-19314 GCA_964623885.1 uncultured Verrucomicrobiota bacterium | reverse complement strand
TTTCGGCCCGCAAAACACCGAGGTCGTCAAGGTCAATGCCCAAATCGAGGACCTTCAAACAAAAGTGAACGACCGCGTAGCCGGCATTCTATTGGGGTTGGAGGCCAAGGTCGCGTCCATGGGTCAAAGCCTCACAAATCTGCAGGACGAAGTCAAAAAGGCGATGGAAATTGATCTCGACCAGGCCAACAAGAGTCGCCCGTATTGGGAAGCCAAGCGTCACCTGGACGAACTCCAACGCTTCCGCACTGTCCTGCTCATGAAGATCGCCTCGGAAAAAACCGACCTCGATTTGCCCAAGAGTTCCATGGTCGAGATCATCGATAACGCCACTCCCGGCCTGCGCCCGGTCAGCCCGAATAAACCGCTCAATATTAGCTTGGGCGTCATTATCGGCCTTATCGTCGGGGTCGGCCTCGCCTTCTTTATCGAGTACCTCGACACTAGCGTGAAGACTATCGACGACGTCGAACGCTCGCTCGGTACCGCCGTCCTCGGCGTCATCCCGCAAAACGTCGGAATCCTCATGGACGAAGGCGCCGAAAGCCCGCACGCCGAGGCTTACCGTGTGTTGCGCACGAACCTGCTGTTCTCTCGCAAAGACGACAAGCTCAACACCGTCGCCATCGTCAGCGCCGGCGCGGGCGAAGGCAAATCCACGACCGTGTTCAACCTCGCCGCCGTTTTTGCCCAAAGCGGGCAGCGCGTGCTCATGGTCGATTCCGACCTGCGCCGCCCCACGTTGCACAAAATGCTGCGCGTCACCAATGCCATTGGGCTGACCAATTATCTCCTCAAGCAGAACACGCTCGAGGAAGTTATCCAGACCAGCAGCCTGCCTACCCTGGACTTCATGGCCAGCGGCAAGCTGCCCAGCAGCTCACTCGGCATCCTGAGCTCCGCCCAAATGCGCGACCTCATCACCGAGCTGAAACAGCACTACGATTTCATCTTCTTCGATTCGCCGCCGGTCATGGGTGTCAGCGACGCTTCCATCCTCGCCAGCGAGGTTGACATGACCTTGCAGGTCATTCAATACCGCCGCTATCCCCAGCCGATGAACATCCGCGCCAAGCAGCTCATCGAGAAGGTCGGTGGGAACCTGGTCGGCATTGTCCTGAATAACATCAACATGTCCCAGGACGAGAGCTACTACTACTACAGCGGCTACTATCACGACTACTACACCCATAATGAAGAGGAGCCGGTCGCCGCGGCCGATGGTGGCGCCAAGCCCGGCAAGGATAAACTCGACATTAAACAAAAGTACTGATCGTAAAACGACGCTTGAGGCGTCACGACTGATTGAGACTGAAGAGAGCGATAAATGAATAAAGTGAGTAAGTTATTGGGTCATTGGGGTGCAGCTTTTGGTTTGTTGGCAGCCGGAGTAGTTCTGGCCGGCTGTAAAAGCGGTCCGCAATACACCGATCTTCCGGGCATGGGCGATCCACCCCGCGGCGGCACCGCCATGACTCCTGCTCAGCCGGGCGTTGCGGCTGCCAGTTCCGCCAATTCCGGGGCTCTTACACCGATCGATATGATCCACGTGGGAGACTCGTTGATTATCACCTTTTCGGATATGGCCTATAACGTGCCTCAGATGCAGGATCGGGTGAAGGAGGACGGCACGATCACCTTGCTGCAAAACGTCACCTTCACCGCCGCCGGCAAAACGCGCGGTGAGCTCGAAAAGGAGATCCGGAAGACGTACGTGCCGGCCTACTACAAGGCCATGACCGTCAATGTCCAGTTCGACGCCCAGCACCAGTTCTATACCGTCAATGGTGAGGTCAAAGCCGCTGGCCGGCAGGTCTATCTCAGCCGCACCACCGTGCTTAAAGCCATTGGCTCCGCTGGCTATTTCACCGACTTTGCTAACAAGCGCGATGTGCAGCTAATCCGCAGCGGACAAATCTTCCATATCAATGCCAATAAAGCCCTCAAGAACCCGTCCTTGGATCTTGAGGTTTACCCGGGCGATTTGATTAACGTCCCGCGCCGGCAGTGGCTTTGGTGAATGGTCCAGCTTAAAATCCTGTCAGGGAAAAAGGCGGGCACCGATTGGGTGGCCCGCCGTTTTCCTGTACGGATTGGGCGCGCTCCCACCATGGATCTCCAGTTGGAAGAGGACGGCATTTGGGATCAGCACCTCATCCTCACGTTCGAACCTCAAAGCGGCGTGTCCGTAAGCACCGAGGAACAGGCATTGGCCCGCGTCAATGGTGAGCCTGCCGCCCAGACGCCGCTTCGCAACGGCGACCTGATCGAGTTGGGCCCGGTGAAACTCCAATTCTGGCTCAGTGACACCCGCCAGGGCAGCTTGCGACTCCGCGAAGCGCTAACCTGGACCGGCATCGTGGCTATAACCTTGGCCCAGTTCGCGTTAATTTTGCTACTTAGGTAGAACCCTATCTCTTAATCTTAATCCGTGACGATTCAGTTCAACCACGGATGGACACGGATGAACACTGATAAAAGCCGAACCGGCCAACATTTTGTCAGAACGCGCGGCGGTCACCCAATGGTGAGCTCCACCTTCCTTTACTGGGCTCCGAATTCATTCGGTAAATCCGTGTTCATCTGTGTTCATCCGTGGTTTTCTTCTGCATGGTTACGGCTTAATCGTAATCTCAAACTCCTGCGGATGAGCAGTTGAGTTGCGATTACGATTAAGATTAGGATCGAGATATAGGAATTGGGATCAGCTAAGCTCTCAGTGATTATCGAACTCATCAATACCGGCACCGAGTTGATGCTCGGGCGGGTGCTGAATACCCACGCGCAATGGCTGTGCCGGCAATTGGCCGACCATGGTTGGCAGGTTACGCGCCAGACCACGGTGGCGGATACTGGTGCCGACATCGAAGCGGCTGTTCGCGAAGCCCTGGCCCGGGCTGACCTGGTGCTCACTACCGGCGGCCTCGGCCCAACTTCCGACGACCTCACCCGTGAGCGCATCGCGCACCTGCTCGGAAAACAACTTCGTGAAAATCCTGATATCCTTGCCCACATCACAAACTTCTTCACCTCACGCAATCGCTCCATGCCCGAACGCACTCGGGTGCAGGCCCTCGTCCCCGAAGGTGCACTGGTGCTGCAAAATCCGCACGGAACTGCCCCTGGCCTGGCGCTGGAGGTTCGACCCAATCCTTTTCGACCAGGCGGCGCCGGGAGCTGGCTGCTGATGTTGCCTGGCCCGACGCGCGAGTTGAGACCCATGTTCGCCGATGCCGTGCTGCCCCTGCTCTGCCGCGTTTTGCCGCCGCCAACCGGCTATGTTTCGCGCACCTTGCGCTCCACCGGAATCGGTGAGTCACTCGTCGAGGAACGCATTGCCGGCCCGCTTGAACCTGTGATAACCGCTGGCCTCGAAGTAGGCTATTGCGCCCGGCCCGGCCAGGTTGATGTTCGACTTTCTGCTAAAGGTTCGGGCGGTGAAGCCCTCGTGCAAAAGGCCGGGGCAATTGTCCGGTCTCAGTTGCCAGACCAGATTTACACAGACCAGGAGGAGGAACTCGAATCGGTGCTAATCCACCTTTTGACCGCCCGCAAAGAGACACTGGCGCTGGCCGAGTCTTGTACCGGTGGTTGCCTCAGTCACCGGCTTACAAATGTGCCCGGCGCTTCTGCCGTTCTACTCGCCGGTCTGGTCACCTACAGCAATGCAGCCAAACAGAAGTTCCTTGGCGTCGAGGCAGACACGCTTGCGCAACACGGCGCGGTGAGCGAACTCGTCGCGCGTCAAATGGCCGAGGGCGCTCGTCAACGCACGGGCGCGCATTACGCCCTGAGCATTACCGGTATCGCTGGCCCCGATGGCGGAACGCCCGACAAACCCATCGGTACCGTTTTCATCGGTTTGGCTGGGCCGTTTGAAACCATCGTCCAGCGCTACTTGAATGCTTGGGACCGCGAGACGTTTAAGCAGGTTACCGCTCAACAAGCTATGGACTTGCTGCGGCGCAACTTGCGCTTGCCACCGTTTGCTGAAAGAGCGCCCCAGTCTGTCTCAGCAACGGTAGGGACGCCGTCCCGGCGTCCCTAATTGCGCTCCCGGCGTTTATAAGAATTTAACGCTAGCAGCCCCCCTTTTGACTAACACCCCCCTCCCAACCTGAGGGATGTTCCGCCACGAACATTTCAAAACTATGGCTGATCTCATCTATGTGGCGGTAGTAGTCGTGTTCTTTGCGGTTAGCGCGGCTTACGTCAAGGCTTGCGAGAAACTTTAATTGTACCTATGGAAAATCTCATCGTGGGGGCCGTGTCCCTCCTGCTGTTTGTGTATCTCCTCGTGGCGATGCTGCGCCCTGAGAGATTCTGACCCCATCGTTACCAACAAAAGGTAATATATGCGTTCAATTGATTGGTTGCAGCTGGCTTTGTACGTGGTGGCCCTCGCCGTTATCACCAAGCCCATGGGCCTATTTCTCGTTCAGGTGCTCGATGCCAAAGGTCGGACCAGGTTGGATCCGCTCATCCGCCCGTTCGAGCGGATGACTTATCGCGTCATGGGAGTCAATCCGGAGCAGGAGCACGATTGGAAGCAATACACCCTCGCGATGTTGCTCTTCAGCCTCGTGAGCTGTGTGTTCACTTACGCTATCCTCCGGCTTCAGCACCTATTGCCTCTGAATCCGCAGCAATATGGCCCGATGTCGCCTGACTTGGCCTTCAAC
Source organism: uncultured Verrucomicrobiota bacterium (assembly GCA_964623885.1). GTDB lineage: Bacteria > Verrucomicrobiota > Verrucomicrobiia > Limisphaerales > UBA8199 > CAZUVM01. Next base: position 14,632 of record CAZUVM010000081.1, on the reverse strand, counting down.
ACCGCTGTCAGCTTCACCACGAATACCAACTGGCAGAACTACGGTGGTGAATCGACGCTTTCGTACCTCTCACAAATGCTCGCTCTGGTGATCCACAATTTTGCCTCCGCTGCGGTCGGAATCGCCATCGCCGCCGCCCTTGTCCGCGGCATTGCCCGCCATTCTGCGCGCACCATCGGCAACTTCTGGGTAGACCTGGTCCGCACCACCTATTACCTGCTCGTTCCCATCTGCATCGTGTTCGCGGTGGTGCTGGTATCGCAAGGTATCATCCAGAACTTCAAGCCTTATACCAAAGCAAAACTCACCGAGCCATTCACCGTGCAAGTTGCGAAGACGGACGACAAGGGACAGCCCGTTACCACCAACATCGCCGTCATGGTCCAGATGCCGAAGCTGGACGCCAAAGGTCTACCAATGCTCAACAACGGCGTTCCCGTAATGATGGACGTTGCCAAACTCGATGACAAAGGCCAGCCCGTCATGACCAATATGCCGGTCATGGTGGATCAGAAAGTGGAGGAACAACTCATTCCTCAAGGCCCGGTCGCTTCGCAGATCGCCATCAAGATGCTCGGCACCAACGGTGGCGGTTACATGAACGCTAACGCGGCACACCCCTTCGAGAATCCGACGCCCCTTTCAAATTTCCTTCAGATGCTATCGATCTTCTCCATCGGCAGCGGCCTAACCTATTACCTCGGGCGCATGGTCAAGAACCACGCCCATGGCTGGTCGGTCTGGGCTGCCATGACGACCCTCTTCCTCGCCGGCGTGCTCCTCTGCTGGCATTCTGAAGTAGCGGGTAATCCGATTCATCACCAACTCGGCGTTGCCGCGGCCGGCGGCAATATGGAAGGCAAGGAAGTGCGCTTCGGCATCTTCAATTCCGCCCTGTTTGCCACCATCACCACTGACGCTTCTTGCGGCGCGGTCAACTCAATGCACGATTCCTTCACCGCTCTTGGCGGTTTCGTCCCGTTATTCAATATCCAGCTTGGCGAAATCATTTTCGGCGGCGTCGGTGCCGGACTCTACGGAATGCTCGTCTTTGTTGTGCTGGCTGTTTTCATCGCCGGTCTGATGGTTGGACGAACCCCGGAATACTTGGGCAAAAAAATCCAATCGTACGAAGTGAAAATGGCGATGCTCGCTCTGCTGGTCCTGGCTGTCTCGATTCTGGGCTTTGCCGCGTGGGCATCCGTCACCAAATGGGGCCTCGCCGGCCTCAACAACAACGGCCCGCACGGCTTGAGCGAGATCCTCTATGCTTTCAGTTCAGCCAACGGGAACAATGGCAGCGCTTTCGCGGGGCTCAGCGGCAACACGCCCTGGTACAACACCACGATTGGCCTGGCCATGCTAATTGGCCGATTCCTGATGATTGTCCCCATCCTCGCCATGGCCGGCTCGCTGGCTGCCAAAAAAATCGCCCCGCCCAGTGCCGGCACCTTCCCTGTCGCCGGATTTACGTTCGTAGTTTTGCTGCTCGGAACAGTGCTGCTGGTCGGCGCTTTAAACTTCCTGCCCGGACTTACCCTCGGCCCGATCGTCGAACATTTTGTGACTGGCCAGGGAAAACTGTACTGAAGGCGATTGGAATGCAACCCTCGCAAACAGAATACTTCACCGTGGCGCCGAGTGCTCGTTGTCCCATTATGTCAGATCTTCTTGTAGATCTCTCGGCGGTGTCCCAGAGCAATCAGAATCAATTCGTTTCTGGCGAATTCTATCTGGTAGATGACGCGGTAATCGCCAATACGAAGACGATAAGCGTCTTCACCCTCCATCCGGTAATGAGGAAAGCCTCGCAGCCTGCTGCCAACTTCATCCAACTTGCGCTGGATACGCAGTTGAATGTCGGTGGGGAGCGCAAAGAGGCTCTGGTCAAACCTGCGCGAATAAATCTGGGTGGCCGCTCCGCAGAGTGGTCCGGTCATGGACGACGTGTCCGAACGCGCCCAGCGGCAATATCCGCCTTTCCTTCTGCGATTTCCGCCTTGAACTCCGCCGTCATCTCAAGCCGATCCTCCAGTAGGTTTTCCAGCCACTCTCGCAATGCCTGTTGTTCTACGGGCCGCAGTTTCAACACGGCCTGTTCCACTTGTTCAAGGCTACTCACACCCGGAAATTACGACAGGTGGCCGGCCAAATCAATAATAATGTAAATCAATATTCTCCTTGCCATGCAAAAATCTCCTTCCCTTTTTGACTGGAACATCGCCGGCCCAGCCATCGGCGATTCCTTTCGCAAGCTGGATCCGCGTCTGATGGTCAAAAACCCCGTCATGTTCGTCACCATGGTCGGCGCCGTGTTGACCACGGTTGGCATCTTTACCTCGCCTACCGACAAAGGTTTCATCACCCAGCTCGCCATCTGGCTTTGGTTCACCGTCCTGTTTGCCAATTTCGCTGAGGCCGTGGCGGAAGGGCGGGGCAAAGCGCAGGCCGAGAGCCTGCGCAAGGCGCGCAAGGATACCATGGCCCGCCGCTTGCAGGCTGGCCGGGAAGAGCGCGTCCCCGCCCCGAAACTCGAGAAAGGCGATCTCGTCGTGTGCGAAGCCGGCGACACCATCCCCGCCGACGGCGAAGTGGTCGAAGGCATCGCCAGTGTCGATGAATCCGCCATCACGGGCGAATCCGCGCCCGTCATCCGCGAGAGCGGCGGCGATCGCAGCGCCGTCACCGGTGGCACCCGCGTCATCAGCGACCGTATCGTCATCCGGGTTACGCAAGAGAAAGGCAATGCCTTCCTCGATCGCATGATCGCGATGGTCGAAGGCGCGCGCCGCCAAAAAACTCCTAATGAAATCGCGCTGACGATTCTGCTGGCCGCGCTGACGTTCATATTCCTGCTGGTTTGCGTGACTCTGAAACCGTTCGGCATCTACTCCGGCGTTTTGTTTTCCGTGCCCGTTTTGGTGGCGCTGCTCGTCTGCCTGATTCCCACGACCATCGGCGGCCTCCTGAGCGCCATCGGCATTAGTGGCATCGACCGGCTCATCCGCCGCAACGTCATGGCCACCAGCGGACGGGCCGTCGAAGCCGCCGGCGACGTCGACGTCCTGCTCCTCGATAAAACTGGCACTATTACCCTCGGCAACCGCATGGCCACCGAATTCATTCCGGCGCCCGGTGTCACCGCGGAGCGCTTGGCCGATTGCGCCCAGTTGGCTTCCCTGGCCGATGAAACTCCCGAAGGCCGCTCGGTCGTCGTCCTCGCAAAGCAGAAATTCAATCTCCGCGCCCGCGAAGTCGCCGAACCCCACGCAAAATTCGTCCCCTTCACCGCCCAAACACGAATGAGCGGCGTGGATTTTTATACCGAACAAGCCTTGCCCGAACCCGCAGCGGAAACAGGTGAACTCGCGGCGGTTGGCGCTACTCGCTCTCTCGCATCGCCTGCGCGCGTTGGCGCGGCCTCGGTTCCGTCCCTGCAAGTTCTGCCCGATCTCAAACCCGTTCGTTCCATCCGCAAAGGCGCCGCCGAAGCCATGCGCGTTTATGTCGAGCAACGCGGCGGCAAGTTCCCCGAAAACGTGCGCCTGACCGTCGAAGAGATTTCCCGCTCCGGTGGCACACCGCTGGTCGTCGCCGAAGACGCGGAAGTCCTCGGCGTCGTGCAACTCAAAGACGTTGTCAAAGGCGGCATCAAAGAACGCTTCGCCCAACTGCGCAAAATGGGCATCCGCACGGTGATGATCACCGGTGACAACCCGCTCACCGCCGCCGCCATCGCCGCCGAGGCCGGTGTGGACGATTTCCTCGCTCAAGCCACGCCCGAAGCCAAGCTCAAACGCATCCGTTCCGAACAGGCTTCCGGTCACCTCGTCGCCATGACCGGCGACGGCACCAACGACGCTCCCGCGCTGGCCCAGGCCGACGTCGGCGTCGCCATGAACACCGGCACCCAGGCCGCGCGCGAAGCCGGCAACATGGTCGACCTCGACAGCAATCCCACCAAGCTCATCGAAATCGTCGAGATCGGGAAACAGCTCCTCATCACCCGCGGGTCGCTCACCACCTTCAGCATCGCCAACGATGTGGCCAAGTACTTCGCAATAGTTCCGGCCATGCTCATGGCCACGTTTCCGGCGATCGCGCCGCTTAACATCATGAACCTGCACAGCCCCACCAGCGCCATCCTGAGCGCCGTCATTTTCAATGCCCTGATCATTATCGCCCTGATTCCGCTCGCCTTGCGCGGTGTGGCCTACAAGCCCATCGGCGCCTTGGCCATTCTCCAGCGCAACCTGCTCATCTACGGTTTGGGCGGCGTCATCATCCCCTTCATCGGCATCAAACTCATCGACGTCATCATCGTCGGCCTCCGCCTCGCCTGACGCTTTATGGAAACGCCAAATCAAATTACCTCTTCCGACCTCTGCGTTCCGTCGGTAGGGACGCCGTCCTCGGCGTCCCACACTTCTTCCCGGCTAGGGAACGCCGTCGGTGACTGTTGTAAATATGACCAACCGACTTGCGTTAAAGGTTCGACGTTGGACGTTGGAAGTTCGACGTTCGAGCTTCAGTCCACTGTATCTGAGCGTGTACAACCACGATCCAATCTTTATGAAAAACTTCATCGCCGAAGTTCGTCCTGCCGTGCTTGTCACCGTCGCCCTCGCCGTCCCTCAATGAAAAATATAAAATGCTCAATGCTCAATGTTCAATGAATCGGTAAATTAGATCTTTCGGTTGCAGCTGTGCCTCGCTGCGCCTCTGCGGTGGATAATCTGCTCCTTTTCTGTCCCAACTTATGAAAACCTTCATCTCCGAACTCCGCGCCGCCATCCTGGTCACTGTCTCCCTCGCTGTCGTCTGCTGCGGGATTTACCCGGTAATTGTATACGGCCTGGCCCAGGCCCTCTTCCCCAAAAAAGCGAACGGCAGCCTGATCACCGATGCCAACGGCAACGTCCAGGGTTCGCGCCTGCTCGGCCAGCAGTTTTCCGCCGACAAATATTTCCATTCGCGCCCATCAGCGGCTGGGAACGGTTATGACGCCACCAGCTCCGGCGGCAGTAACCTGGGCCCGACCTCGCAAAAGCTGCATGATTCCATCGCCCAAAATGTCTCCGATTACCGGTCTCAAAACGGCCTCTCGACTAACGCTCCTGTGCCTGCGGATGCAGTGACCGCCTCCGGCAGCGGCCTCGATCCTCACATCAGCCCCGAAAACGCCGAACTTCAAGCCTCGCGCGTGGCTAAAGCCCGCAATGTTCCGCTCGATAAAGTGCGCGCCTTGATCGCCGAACACACTGACCGCGCCGACCTAGGCCTCTTCGGCGACCCTGGAGTGAACGTGCTCGAGCTCAACCTGGCTTTGGACGCCCTCGCGGGACAGGCCGTGCCCAAACCCCTCGCCCAAGCGCGTCGGTAGGGAAGCCGTCCCCGGCGTCCCTATTTTCTCTGATCTTAATCCCCCTCTCCCCATCCGATGGGGAGAGGGCCGGGGTGAGTTTTCCACTCCACATTCCACACTCCGCACTCCGAACTTGAATGCGGGATCCTCCATTTCGCATTCCCCACTTCCCGCGTCCCCAATCAAAACTCAAAATTCAACAGTTCCAACCCCAAATCAAAAATCAAAATTCAAAAATCAAAAATGGGAACCCAGCCCGCAACTGTCTCAATCATGGGACAAGAAAATCCGCACTCTACCAGTCAATTCCTGGTTGGAAGCGCTGCCGCAGCCCATCACACGCTCTTTAAACATCACAATCACAATGGATTACAGACTCCGCCTAAATCTCTGATCCACCGGGACTGTCAACTGATGAGCTTCACTGGTCCGATTCCTGCTCGTTTTTTTGCGGGTTTATGTTGTAACCCGTCTGTCGGAAAAGACGCGGCGCTAACGGGACAACTTACTAGGGTTAGACTCGCCGAATTTTTCCGGTGCTGGGTGGCAGTGCACGATCCACTCAGGACGGGTTGCGTTCGTTAACACGTGAACGAAAGCAATCAAAAGAAACCGGCCCCTGTGCCGGCAAAACCGGCTGCCATGCCCGGGCCGACTGGGTCCGGCACGGAGCTGATAAAGCGGAAGCGGATCCTGCTCGCCGAAAGCGACGGATTTACGCGACTGGTCATGCTGTTTCGTTTCCGCGCCGCCGGTTTCGAGGTTGACTTCACTTCCAACGGCACTCACGCCCAGGACAAACTTCGTGAACGCCACCCCGAGGCTATTATTACCGAAATCAAGCTCACTGGCGCGAGCGGGTTGGACCTGATCAAGGCCGCGCGCCGCAATCCTGATTTCGGCAGCCGGCCAATCTACGTCTATACCGACGCTGAGAAGATGAATCGGGCGACGCGCAGAGAAGTCCGGCTGCTCGCCACCCACGTTTTCGACAAAGCTACGGTTACGCGGGATGACCTGGTGAAAAAGCTCGCCCGGCTTTTGCTCAACCGTGAAATCAAGGATTTCGGCCCCGTAGACGGCATGAACGAAATCGAGTTGCCGCCCGAAATCGAGCAACTCGTCGCCGAGGTCCGCAAGGAAGCCAAAGTTTTGCCGAAGCGCCGCGACGCCAAGGCCCGCATCGAAAGCAGCCAGCAACTCCTCTCGCAAGTCGCCGCGCTGGCGAGCTGTTCGGAAGCGCTGGGTTTGCGCAACCTCTCGCGCCACAGCAAAGCGCTGGAAGCCCTGGTGGCGCAACTCTGCAAGAAGAACAAGGAAAACACCGATTCCGCCGTTGCTACCGTGGCGCACTCCGGCGAAATCACCCGAACGCTCTCGCGCACGGCTGCCGGCAAGAGCCTGGAACTCTCCCTTTTCAAAGCTGTCGTTATCGACGAGGCGCCTCCTTCCAACAAAGCCCTCTGCGACGCCCTGGCAGAAGTGGGAATCCATCCGGCCGGTTTCGACAATCCCAAAGCCGCGAGCGAACATCTTTCCGCTAATCCGGCCGATTTAATCATTGTTAACCTGGTAACGCCTCAGGCCCACGGCCTGGCTCCGGACGACCTCAAAAAGCTCCGGTTGCACGCGCATACCCCTGTTATTTCCCTCCCTGATTCTTCGATGCTGAACCCGTCGAACGGATCAACCGGCAGTGCTCCACGTCTGATCAATGCAAATCCATTATTGCTTAAGGAAATCGTTATGAAAGCGCTCAATGAAGTGCATGGCAAACACCCACCCGGTCCACCGGCGGCTGCCCAACATGCCGCCGACCACGCCAACGATCGTGTCCAAGCAAATGGTGGAGACGGAGTGTCGCCCAAAGCGCCGGAGGTTCAGGCGTCAGCGACGCAGGCCGCTTCTCGCGAGAACGGTAATGGACAGCCAACCGTTCTGTTTGTTGAAGATGATCTATTTGTTCTGAAAGTTTATAAGAAATGGTTGACCAAGGCCGGTTTCCAGGTCCAGGTCGCCGAGGATGGACAGGTGGCGCTCGATGTGTTGCCCAAGGTCAAACCTGACGTAGTGGTTTTGGACTTGATGCTGCCCAAACATCACGGCCTCGAAGTTCTCAAATTCATCCGGTCCGATGCCGCGCTAAAGGAGACACCGGTAGTGGTGCTCTCGAATGCTTATCTTGAAAATCTGGCTGTCAAAGCCAACGAAGCCGGCGCCAACCTTGGCATTCTCAAGACCAAATGTACTCCGGCAAAACTGATCGATTATATCTGCGATCTGTTGGGCCGAGCCCGGCCGGAGCCGCCGCCTGAGCCGGTTCTGCACGAGCCGAAGACGATCGAGGCCAAGGACGAGACGCTGCCCACGACGGAAACCGCGATTTGGGCGCGGCAGGCCACCATGCGCAAAGAAGCGCCTAAGGAAATCGCCAGGATTCGCCAGGACTGCCTCAGCTACATCAAGGCCGGCACCGGCGACGAGCGGTTGGAGCGTTTAATGGAGCTTTATCGCCGCGTCCGCTTCTTTAGCGCGCGCGCGGGGCTCAGCGGCTTCGCCAAGCTGGCCGAGCTGTGCAGCGCCCTGGAAGGACTGTTGTTCCAAATCGTGTTTAAACAGGCGGAAGCCACGCCGTCGACTCTCCAAACCATCGCGCAGGCTGTCGATAGCGTCGATCGTTTGTCTCAAAAGAGCGACTCGAGCGCCGTCGACGCCAAGCACAAGGGCAAGATCCTCATCGTGGATGACGACTCGGTCTGCAGCTTCAGCATGGTCTCGGCGCTCAAACGCGCCAACTACGACGCCGTCGGGGTGCAGGACCCGGTGGAAGCTTTGGGGGTCGCCCAGCAAACCAAATTCGACATGGTCCTGCTGGACGTCAACATGCCCGGACTCACCGGGTTCGAGGTTTGCGAACAATTGCGACAGATGCCGGAATACAAAACCGTTCCGGTCATGTTTGTCACGATCGACGCCGATTTCAAGAATCGCGCGCGCGGCATCATCGCCGGTGGCAACGACGTCGTCGCCAAACCCATCTGCGCCCTCGAGCTGATTCTCAAGGTGACGATGCATCTGATTAATGCGAGCGCGGCCAACGAGCCTTCGCCCACGTTGGAGGCCGCCAGCGACGCGATTGCCGCGCAACCCGCCGCGCCCGCTGCTGACCTGGCGCAACCCGCCGCGCCGGAATCCACGGCGCTGCCGGCCAATCCATCTGAATCTTCCGGCGGACGGTTTGCCGTTGCTGACGCGCCGGTTGAACAATCGCAATGGCTGGCGCCCGGGATTCCTGAAGAACCGTTCAAACGTATTCCCGCTGCCCCGCCGCAACAGCCGCGTTTCGAACAGCCTTTGCCCGCCGGTGTCGAGGCGCCCGGCGCCGCCACCGCGGAAGAAACCTTCACGCCGGAAGCCGCAAATCTCGATGCGGTGATGCCTGAGTCAACGCCGTCCGATGCGGCTATCACTCCGGTCCAGGCGCACGCCGAGGCCCGTTTCGATGCCAGCGCGGTCACCGCGCCCCAGGATCTCGCCCCGGCCGAACCGGCGGCCGAGCCCGTTGCCGAAGCCGCGCCTCAGGCGCTGGCGGGCGCGGTTGCCGAACCCGCCCAGCTCGCCGACCAGTACAAGAAAGAACGCGAGGTGCTCGTCAACCGGTTGTATAGCGCCGAAAACGATCTCCATCGCGCCAACGGCAGAATCGAACGCCGCGACAAACAAATCGCTGAGTTGATGAAACAACTGGCGCAGCAAGGCCCGGCAACGCCGCAGGTCGATGAAGCGCGCCTGGAATTGGAAAACAAGTGCTCGACATTGGAGCAGGAGTTGGCCGGACTGCGCGAACTCCGCGAGACGCTCAGCAACCAGTTGACTCGGGAACTGAACGCCGCGGCCGAATCGACCAGTCGCGAAACTGAGCTCAAGCAAACGCTGGATCAAAAGTCCCAGGAACTGGAAACCGCGCGGCAGGAAACGGCACGACAAAAAGAGGAATTCGAAAAAGCGCAGGCGGAATTACAAAAGCAACTTGAAGCCGCGACCATCAGCCTGCGGCAGAGCGAATCCGCCGGTCAGCACGCCCAAAGTCGCACCGAAGATCTGCAACGCGAATTAACCACCACGCGCCAGGCCCGCGACGATTTCAGCGCGCGCCTCGCCAACGAGCAACAGCTCGCTGCCGCCGCCGGCGAACGGTTCAAACAGGAACTCGGCGCCGCTACGACCGAACTCAGTCGCGTCAAAGCCGATCTCGATAAGCAAACCCAGGAGCACGACCGCGCTCTGTCCGACTTGCGCCAACAGCTCCATACCGCAACGGAAACCGCCAAAGCGAAAGACGCGGCGCAAGCGGAAGTCCAGGCGCGCTGCGGCCAACTCGAACAGGAATTGGCCACACTCCGGCAAGGCCGCGAAGAACTCAACACCCAACTGGCGGCGGAACGCCGGGCCACGGCGGAATCACGCGAGCGGATCAAGCAATTGGAACTCGAACTCGGCACGAGCTCCACCGATTTGAGCCGCGCCAAAGCCGAGCTGGAAAAGCAAACCAAAGCGCAGGAAAACACCATCGCCGATCTTCGCCGCGAATTGGTGTCGGCAACCCAACGGAGCGAAGAGAGTCAAAAGCAGGCCCAATCGCGGGACGCGAAGTTGGAGCAGGAATTGGCCGGCCTGCGCCAGGAACGCGAGGAGATCAACCGCCGGCTCGCCGAACAACAGAAAGCGGCCGCCGAATCCCGGGATCGCATCAACAAATTGGAAGGCGAGCTGGATGCTCGTTCGAAAGAACTCAACCGGGTCCACGCCGATCTCGAAGCGAATACCAAGGACCAAGGCCGCGCCGTTGCGGACTTGCGCGAACAAGTCAAGGCCGCCGCCGCAGCCGCTAAGCAGAGCGAAGCCGGACGCAAACAGTCGCAAACACGCGCTGCCGAGTTAGAACTCGAATTGGCCGGCTTGCATCTCGCGCGAGAGAAGCTCGACGCCGAGCTTGCCAAACAGCGGCAAACGACAACGGATTCGGGCGCGCGCGTCAAACGGTTGGAAACCGAGTTGGCTGCCAGTACCAACGAGGTCAAGCGCCTGCAGAACCAGCTCGAACACCAAAGCAAGGAGTTTAGCCTCAAAGAAGTCGACTTGCGCCAGCAGCTCGGCAAGGCTGCCGCTGCCACCAAAGAGAGCGAAGTTGTCCACAGCCAGACCCAGGCCCGTTGCGACAAGCTCCAACAGGAGTTGACCGGTCTGCGCGCCGCCCAGGAAAAACTTACCGGCGAACTCTCGCAGGAACAGAATGTCAAGGTCGCGTCAGGCGAGCGGATCAAACGGTTGGAAGCGGATCTGGCCGCGAGCGTGAGCGAGCTCAAACGTGCCCAGGCCCTGCTCGACGAACAGATCAAGGAACGCAGTGGCGTCGAAGCCGACCTGCGCCAGCAGTTGGCTGCTGCTCATGCTACGGTCAAAGAAAACGAGGCCGCCTACAAACAGGCTCAAAAGCAAACCGAAGCTGCCTGCAAGAAGGCCGAAACGCGCAACGACCAATTGGAGAAGGAATTGGCCGAGGTTCGCGAGGTTCGCGACGACCTCAAGTCACGCTGCGTCAAAGAAGAACAGGCGCATCAGGAATCCACCAAGCGCGTGCAGAAACTCAAAGCGCGCTTGGGCAAGACCGCCGCCGAATTAAACCAGGCCAGAGCCGACCTGGAGCAGCGCGCCAATCAAATCGCCCAACAGGACGGCGCCCTGGCGGATTTGCGCCGGCAACTCGAAACGGCCAATACCGCCATCATCCACAAGGCTAGCGTCGGCCAGCAAGCACAGGCCCGCAGCGCGGAACTGGAACAGGAACTGGCCGGCCTCCGCAAGACCCATGAAGACATGGGCGCCAGGCTCACGAAACAGCAGCAGTTGGTCTCCGAATCCACTTCCAAGCTGCAGCAATTGGTCTCCGAATCCACCACCCGATTGCACGAGTTGGAAGACCGGCTGGCCGCAAACACCAACCGATTTAGCCGCACCGAAGCGGACTTGCGGCAGCAAGTTGAAGCCGCGAACGCCTCGCTCAAACAAAGCGAAGCCGCCGTCAAACAGGCCCAGGAACACAATGGGCAACTGGAAAAAGACCTCGCTGGCCTGCGTCAAATCAACGCGGACCTGGCGAACAAATTCGCCAAAGAGCAGCACACCAGCTCGGAGCAGATTAAAGATCTCGAGAGTCGCCTGGGCTCGAGCACTGCCGAGTCGGCCCGTTCGAAAGCTGAATCCGAGAAGCAAGCCGCCGAATTGCGCCAGCAAGTTGAAGCTGCGAAGACTTCACTTAACCAGAGCGAAACCGCTGTCAAACAGGCACAGGAACGCAACGGCCAACTGGAAAAGGATCTCGCCGGCCTGCGGCAGGCCAATGCGGATCTGGCCAACAAATTCGCCCAAGAACAGCACGCCAGCTCCGAGCAGATCAAAGTCCTCGAAGGCCGCCTGGGCTCCAGCTCGGCCGAGCTCGCTCGCACCAAAGCCGACTCCGAGAAACAAGCCGCCGAATTGCGCCATCAATTCGAGGTGGCGACTGCCTCGCTCAAACAGAGCGAAACCGCTGCCAAACAAGCTCAGGACCGCATCGCGGAACTGGATCAGCAGCTGGTCTCTTTGCGAAAGGCTCATGACGAGTTGAACGGAAAATTGACTCAGGAACAGCAGCTTGGCTCGGAAGCCGTTGCGCGGGGCAAAGATTTGGAAAATCGCCTCGGTGTCGCCACCGTCGACCTCGCTCGCACGAAGACCGAATTGGAACAGCAGACCGCTGACTTGCGCCGGCAGTTGGAAGCGGCAAATACTAAACATGCCCAGAGCGAAGCTGCCGGCAAGCTCGCTCAAACCCGCAACGAACAACTCGACGCACAACTCGCCGCCCTCCGCCAGGCGCACGAGGATCTCGCCGCTAAATTTGCCAAAGAACAACAGCTCTCCGCCGAGTCCGCCGCGCAGCTCAAGCAGGTTGAGAATTGGCTGAGTTCGAGCCGCGCCGAGCTCGCCACCTCCAAAGCCGAGCTCGAGAAACAAGCGGCCGAGCGGACCCGCGCCGAGGAAGGCTGGCGCAGACAATTGGAAGCCGCCAACACAATGTTCGCGCAAGCTGAAGCGGCCGGCCGTCAGGCCCAGGCTCGCGGCGCGCAATTGGATCGGGAGCTGGCCGGCTTGCGCCAGGCCCACAGCGAGCTCACGGGGAAATTCACCAAACAACAGCAACAGGCCGCTGAATCAGCAGCTCATATCAAACAAATCGAAGGCCAGCTTGGCTCCAGCGTCGCCGAACTGGCGCGTGCCAAATCCGAATTCGAAAAACAAGCCGCCGATCACGCGCGCGTCGAGGCCGAGTTGCGCCGGCAATTGGAAACCACCAGCGCGGCGCTGGCCCAGAGCCGGACTGCGGCCGACCAAGCCCAAGCCCGCAATGCCCAGTTGGAACAGGAACTTTCCGCGTCGCGCCAGGCGCACGCCGAGCTTGCGCAGAAATTGAAGACCGAGCAGGAAGCCGCAGCCCAGGGCCGCTCGCGCGTCAGCGAATTGGAACGGCAATTCCATTCGAGCGAAGCTGAGCGCCGGGCGCAGACTGCTGAACTCGACCAGCGCATCCGCTCGAGTGTCGCCGCGTTGGCCCGTGCTACTTCCGAGCTCGCCCAGGTGCGCGGCGAACGCCAGCGCGCCGAACAACGCGCCACCGCCCTCAGTGCCCAGCTTGAGGAGCTGCATCAGCGCGTGAGCCGCATCCTCGAAGCCCAGCGCGTCCACCTGCTGACCATTGGTAACCTCGAACAAAAATTAAACCACAGCGAACAGTCTCTCGCCCGCACCCAGGCCGAGCTCGAGCAGGAGCGCGCTGCGCGCCAGCTCGCCGGCGAGCAGTTGCAATCGGCTACCGAACTGGTCGGCCACCTCCGCCAGCATGTTGCTTCCTTCGACGAAGCCAAACAGGCCTTTGCCGCCTCACGCCAGGATCTGCAGACGCAGTTGGAAACCAGCGTCAATGCCCTGCGCGAAACGGAATCCAAACTCCAACAGCATCAAACCGATTGCCAACGCCTCACTGAAGCCCACGACGAAGCCCAGCGCCAGCTCCAGCGTCTCGGCCAGCAGCGTGATGCCCTCGAGAAACAGCTTGAATTTGCCCTCGAATCGTTGCACAACAGCGAAGCGAAATGCCGCCAGGCCACTGACGAACGTCAGCGCCTCTCCGCATCCCTCGAAACCACTCAAGCTGACCTCCGCGACCGCTCGCGCCGATTCGAAATGGAGCTCGCCAAATTCCAATCCGCGCTGCAGCTCGAACAAGTCGAACGCAAGAGCCAGGAATCACAGGTCGCCCGACTCCGCGGCCAGTCGCTCGAAGCCGCGCGTGCCGCGCGGGTTTATCGCGCCGGCTTGCGCCAGCAAGTCCGTGAGCCGGTCCATGCCGTCTATGAATCGGCCCGCAACCTGTTGGAGCTCGAACTTGGCGAGCGGCAGAAGCAACTTGCCGAAGCGGTCATTCAGGGCGCGCTCCTTCTAAATGCCAGGCTGCAGGAACCAGATATCGATAGTGATGCCGCCGCAAATGAAGCCGCCGCCGCGCCTTCGCTGAACTAGCCGTAAACCAGAGTGCTGAAGGCGTAGCGCAGGCCTCCGAGCCTGCTGTATCGCAGGTTTTTAACCTGCTAATGCTCCGAAGCACACAGCACCGAACTGGCTGCCTGCCGATCACACTTGAGCAATACAATCCCGATTCGTGATCGGCACGCGCCGCGCGGATATCAAAAACTTACACCACGCTTTTGATATCTTTTTAACGCCGGTCACCTCCAATTTGATTACCCTCCCTCTTGCTTTCAAGAGAGGGTTTCCGGCATGGATACCACGAACGCTGGTCCTCTGGAGCAGTTGGCCAGTTGCCGCAATGTGCCGGAGCATCATGACCCGGTGGACACGAGCGACGCTCCTTTCCAGCCAGGCCAGGTGCTGGACGGCCGGTTTTTGATCACCGAGGTGGTCAGCCGCAGCGGCATGGCCACGATTTTCAAAGCCGAAGATGGGCAGAATGCCAACCAACTCGTTGCGATCAAGGTCCCTCACCTCGAATATGAGAGTGATCCGAATTTCTTTTCTCGCTTCCAGCGCGAAGAGCGCATCGGCCTCGAACTGAACCACCGGTTCGTTTTGAAATTCATTCCGGTTGAAGACAAGAGCCGGCCTTACATCGTCACGGAATATCTCAAAGGCTGCACGCTCGATCACTTG
>CAZUVM010000080.1:0-72879 GCA_964623885.1 uncultured Verrucomicrobiota bacterium | reverse complement strand
GACCAGATGCCGACGGGCTTGCAATAGCAACGCGGCTTTGGCATATCTAATTCAAATCCCCTAAAACTCGTATCTGTTTATGACTCTTGAACTGGAATTGCAGAAGTATCCGAAGGACATCCCGCTCAAGGATGGCTCGCGGAGTCGCTTGCGGCCATTGCGGAAGGAAGACGAAAAAGCCTTCCACGAGTTTTTCCTTGCGGTGCCCGCTTCGGAACGAATGTTTATCAAACACCGCGTTACCGAACCGGACGTGATTCGGAATTGGTGCCGCAACATCGACCTTGGCCGGAATCTGCCACTGCTGGCTTTCATCGACGGCAAAATTGTCGGTGCCGCGACTTTGCATCAGCAACTGGGCGGGTGGAAGCGGCATATCGGCCGCGTCAGTGTCCTTGTGCTGCCGCACTATCGCGGGCGCGGACTGGCACGTGCCCTGGTTGAGGAAATCGTTAGCCTGGCGCGTAATCTCGGGCTGGAGCGCGTCGAAGCGGAGTTTATCGGCGAGCAGGACGCCGCCATCAAGATGTTCGCGCTGCTTGGCTTCAGCAACCTGGTCCGCCTGGAGAATTACGTAAAGGACATGCAGGCCATTTCGCATGATTACATTCTCATGGGCGTGGATCTGAAGATTGACGAGGAATACGCGGGCGTCGGTTAAGTGCAGGTGCGGAATCCCGATCGCCCGAAGACAGGATGCCTCCTGAGATTTGTCCCAACTGCGGAGCAACCGTCCCTCCGAACGCTAAGGCCTGCCCCGAATGCGGCTCAGATGACCAGACCGGGTGGTCCGATGCGGCTGCCTCTGACGCACTAGGGTTGCCGGACGAAAAATTCAATTACGATGAATTCGTGCAGCGGGAGTTCGGGAACGAAGGACCCGTTCCGCGGGGAATTCACTGGTTTTGGTGGGTGGCGGCCGTACTGCTGGTGATCGGTTTCGTTCTGCTATTCTTTAAGTGGTTTTGAAGTGAGCCGTCGTCCAGTTTATAATTCTCAAATCACAGCGTTCGGATTAGGATTCGGCAAAGCCATATGTCGACGCTCGCTGCTCCCCCTCCCGCAAAACCCGTCTCCTCTGATACTACGGCTACGCGGCGCTTGATGTCGATCGACGCGCTTCGCGGGTTTGACATGTTTTGGATCCTGGGGGCCGACTCCCTGGTTTATGCCCTCAACCGGATGAGCCAAACCAGGCCCACCGCTTTCCTGGCCAATCAGCTCGATCACGCCGATTGGGAAGGCTTCCATTTCTATGACCTGATCTTTCCGTTGTTTGTTTTCATTGTCGGCGTCTCCCTGGTGTTTTCGTTAAGCAAGGCCATCGAGCAAGCCGGCCGAGCGCAGGCGATTTCCCGCGTGATCCGCCGAGGCGTTTTACTGTACTTGATCGGCTTGTTCTATTCGGGCGGTTTTTCCCACGGCTGGCCCGATATGCGCCTGATGGGCGTGCTGAACCGCATCGCTCTCGCCTACCTATTTGCCGGACTGTTCTTTTGCTTTTTCAAGCCACGCGCGCTCGCCGGTATCTGGGTCGCTTTGCTCATTAGCTATTGGGGGCTGATGACGTTTGTTCCAATCCGCGACATTCAACTGACTAAAGATAACCTGGGCGCCCTGGCAGAACACGCCGGCGATTCTTCCACCGCGGCGCTCTTCCGCGAGACCGGCAATCCGTCCACGTTAAAAAACGGTGCCGCGTGGACTGCCGCTCAACGCATGTTTTATGCTACGACGAACTATGTCAGCGGCCAGTTCGGCCCTGGTCACAATCTGTCGGACCATATCGACTTCCAATATTTGCCCGGCAAGAAATGGGACAATTTCTACGATCCAGAAGGATTCCTAAGCACGATTCCCGCCGTGGCGACCTGTCTGCTGGGTGCGCTGGCTGGGTTGCTGTTGCGCAGCCCGAGCGTGCCCGACCAGCGTAAAGTGGCCTGGCTTGTAGGCGGTGGTGTTGCCGCCGTGACTCTCGGCTGGCTTTGGGGACTCCAATTCCCCGTGATCAAAAAAATCTGGACCTCTTCCTACGTGCTCGTGGCAGGCGGCTACAGCGCTGTCCTGGTGGGCTTGTTTTATCAGATCGTCGATATCTGGCAGATCCGGGCCTGGTGCCAACCATTTGTCTGGATCGGCATGAACTCAATCACTATTTACCTGACCAAGAACGCCATTGGCGGCAGCTTCAGCCCGCTGGCCTCACGGCTCGTTGGAGGCGATGTGAAAAAATACTTTGACGCCCATGTCGCTCAGGGTTTCGGAGAAATGATGATCTCAATCGTCGGTCTGCTCCTGGCGTTTTGGTTCGTGCGCTTCCTTTACAAACGAGGGATTTTCCTGCGCCTATAGACTTTGCCCGAAAGAAGCCAATTGCTATCGCGGGCGCTCGGATTTCGAGCTTCTGTCGCCCTTGCTGATCTTGTGTTTGGGCTGGGTAGCTTCGGCGGCAACTTCCCTCAGTTTGTTTACGGCAGTCTCAAAGCCAGCTTGTGTCAGGGGTGAGAGCTTTTCCCCGATTCCCAGGTTTTCCGCGGGAATGGTTAGCAACGCGGCTCGAGGAACGTGATGGAAGACATCGCGCGCCAGGGCCAAGAGCGTGCGCGGGTCGGCGGCGTGGGCCATAATTTGCGAGGAATCGGCGGGTGACAAGGGGCGGAGTTGGGCCTCGCGTGGGGAGTCAACGGCGGCATCCACAAACACGACGCGATCCGCCCGCGAAATGGGGTCGGCTAATTCCGGTGTCAACAGCGCGCAGTTTAGGGTCTGCACGCCGGGCAAGTTCAAGGCTGCGATGCAATCGGCAACTTTTGGACCAACGCCGTCGTCTGAACGGAGGGTGTTACCGAAACCGATGATGAGAAGCCGACAATTACAATCTCGCAGAGAAACCGGATGACCGTTGCTCACCGAAAGATCTCCTTCACGACCCTTCCATCCGGCGCAACCAACCGCACCTGTAGGGGCATTTGGCCCACGGCGTGGGTGGAGCAGCTTAGACACGGATCGTAGCAACGGATGCCATGCTCAATCCGGTTCAGCATCGGTTCCGGGACGGTTTCGCCACGAACATAATGCCGAGCGATTTGAGCCACCGTGCGATTCATGGCCAGGTTGTTCTGGCCGGTGGCAACAATCAGGTTGACCTTTTTGAGCAAGCCTTCTCGGTCAACCGTGTAGTCGTGGAAGAGGGTGCCGCGCGGGGCTTCGCTAACGCCCACGCCGCGCAAGCTGTTAATGCCGGCATCGGCGCGCAGGTCTTCGCTCAGCAAGTCGGCGTCATCAAGACCGGCCTCGACATACTCGATTGAAGCCAGGATCTCGATTAACCGGGCGTAGTGATACAGGAACGAGGAAGTGACGGCACCACGGCCAAGTTTTTTGAATTTTTTGTGCTCGGCATCAGCTTTGGGTGTGCCCATACGCTCGGCGACGTTCAGCCGCGCGAGCGGTCCCACGCGGTACATGCCGTCGGGAAAACCGAGCGGCGTGTAATACGGCGATTTGAGATACGAATTAGGTTGAACAGCTTCGCTGATATAATCGTAATATTTTTGCGGATCAAGTTGGTCGGCGATCACGCTGCCGCTGCTATCAGTAAACCGCAATTTACCGCCGTGGTGCTCCCAATTGCCTTCGGCATCAACCAGCCCCATGAAAAGGGATGGGAAATTCCCAAAGATTTGGACCTCTTTCTTGTGTGAATCGAGAGTCTTCTTGAACAAGTCCAGAGCGGTTTTCGTAGTCGCGTAAGCTTCCGGCAGCCAGGCGCGAATTCGAGCACGTCCCTCCTCAGTCAACGGACTGCGCACGCCGCCGGGTACGGCCCAGGCCGGATGGATCTTTTTGCCACCCAGGATTTCGATGACTTCCTGGCCAAACTGCCGTAGCCGGATGCCCGCGCGGGCGAGTCCGGCATTCGAGGCGATCAGCCCGAAGACGTTCCGCTGGGGCGCGGGGGTATTCCAGCCCAGCAAGAAGTCCGGAGCGCTCAAGTGGAAAAAGCTCAGCGCGTGGCTCTGGATAATCTGGCCGAGGTTCATCAGCCGGCGCAGCTTGTCTGCGGCGGGAGGGATATTGACGGCCATTATGGCGTCGCCGGCTTTAGCGGAGGCCAGCAAATGGCTGACGGGACAAATGCCGCAAATCCGAGGCGTGATCCCCGGCATTTCGGAAAATGGGCGGCCTTCGCAGAACTTCTCAAATCCGCGGAACTCGACGACGTGGAATTCGGCGTCGGAGACGTTACCGGCGTCATCGAGGAAAATGCTGATCTTGGCGTGACCCTCGATGCGGGTCACGGGATCGATGAGGATGCGCTTCGACATAAGATGATTATCCAAATTTGAGCTGCTGGCCGTGGAGTTCAGGCGTAGCCCCGCTCAGCAAGGGAGCGAGCAGCGCTTTGATGCGTTCGGCCGGTGGCGGACAGCCAGGCAGATAATAGTCGACGTGCACCACCTCGTGTACGGGTTGGACACGCTCCAGCAGAGCAGGAACAATCCCGGGTTCGCGTGGTACGGAGGGATTCGTTTGGGCGCCCTCGCAGTAGGCGCGCTGCAGGACGCTTTCGGCGTTCGTCAGACCCAGTTGGTTGCGGATGGCAGGAACGTTGGCCGTCACCGCGCAATCGCCAAACGAAACCAGCAGTTTCGTGTTCTTGCGGATCTTGTGAAGGATTTCCAGGTTATCTTCATTGCACACCGCGCCTTCGACTAGACAAAGGTCGACTTGCTCCGGGTATTCTTTGACGTCTACTACCGGGCTATAAACAAGCTCGATCTGTCCCGCCAATTCGAGCAGGAACTCGTCGAGGTCGAGGAAACTCATATGGCATCCGGAACAACCGCCAAGCCAGACGGTGGCAACTCTAAGACGAGAGGTGGTTGGAGGAGTCGTTGGCATAAATCAAAATGCGAAGTCTAGTGAAGTCTGGTTAATCAGAAACCCACTGCTTTTTCTCCCGGGCCGTGACAATGAATTCGAGTTTGGAGCGGTCGCGTTCCATCTCGGAAACGGTGGCGCCTTTATAAAAGAGCGCGCCGGTGGGGCAGCTCATGACGCACTTGCCGCACTTGGTGCAGGTTTCGGACGAGCCCCAGGGCTGGCTCAAATCAGTGATGATACGGGCACGGGCGCCACGACCGGAGACATTTTTGGTGCCGGCCCCTTCGATATGCCAGCACACACGGACACAGCGCCCGCAAAGAATGCAACGATTATGGTCCATGCCAAAAAGCGCATGGGTATTATCCACTTCCCATTTAGGGAAATTGTAATCGTAACGGACATGCTCGATGCCCTGGTTGTATGCCAGGGTTTGCAGTTCGCAATGGGCGTTGGCGACGCAAACCGCGCAGGTGTGGTTGCGCTCGGCCAGGAGCAATTCAAGTGTCAGGCGGCGGTACTTGCGTAACCGCTCGCTGTCGGTTTTGATCTCCATGCCTTCAGCAACCCTGGTGGTGCAGGCCGGCAGGAGTTTCGCCACTCCGGTCACTTCAACCAGGCACAGCCGGCACGCGCCGAGATCATACACGCCGTCGAGGTGGCACAAAGTGGGGATGGTGATGCCCGCATCCGTGGCGGCTTCGAGAATGGTGGCCGTTTCGTCGGCGCTGACGTGTTTGCCGTCGATCGTTAGGGTTTTGGCTGCCATATAGGACTAAGGTGATTTAAGCGACTTTGGCTACCTCGGGTACAGCCGGTTTGTGACCGTAGCCATTCGGTCCGAATAGATCCGGGATGAGCAACTCGGTATACTCGTTGCGGAAGAATCGCAGCGTGCTCAATACCGGGTTGGGCGCAGTTTGACCGAGGCCGCAGAGGCTCGTGTTCCTGACCAGGTCGCACAGTTCTTCAAGCTTCTGCAAATCGCGGGCGGTGGCCTGGCGGGCAAGGATTTTATTGAGAAGCCGGTGCATCTGCACTGTACCGGCGCGGCAGGGAACGCATTTGCCGCAGGACTCGTCCATGCAGAATTCCATGAAGAACCGGGCCACATCGACCATGCGGGTGGTCTGGTCCATGACAATCATACCGCCGGAGCCCATGATTGAGCCGAGCTTGTTAAGAGAATCGTAATCGACGGGCGTATCCAGTGCCTCGGCCGGGATGCAGCCGCCGGACGGCCCACCGGTTTGGACAGCTTTGATTTGGCCGCCGTCGGGGGCGCCACCGCCCATCTGCTCGACGATCTTGCGCAAGGGCGTGCCCATCGGGACTTCGATCAGGCCGGTATTGGTGATCTTGCCGGCGAGAGCAAACACTTTGGTGCCTTTGCTCTTCTCCGTGCCAATGCTCGCAAACCAGTCTGCGCCTTTGCGGATTATTGGTGGGACATTGGCGAAGGTTTCGACGTTATTAATCAGCGTTGGCGAATTGTAGAGACCGCTTTCGGCCGGGAAGGGCGGTCGTGGCCGCGGCGTGCCTCGTTTGCCTTCCACTGAGGCCATCAGCGCAGTCTCTTCCCCGCAGACGAATGCGCCGGCTCCAATCCGGAGATCGACGTTGAAATTGAACGGCGATTCGAAGATGCCGCTGCCAAGCAACCCATATTGCTTCGCTTGCTTGATCGCCGTTTGGAGCCGGGAAATGGCCAGAGGGTATTCCGCGCGCACGTAAATAAATCCCTGGCTGGCACCGACCGCATATGCGGCTATGGCCATACCTTCCAGTACACTATGCGGATCGCTCTCCAGCACGCTGCGATCCATGAAGGCGCCGGGATCACCTTCGTCGGCATTGCAGATTACATATTTTTGTTGGCTGGCCGTTTTTGCCACCGTGGCCCATTTGAGGCCGGTAGGGTAACCGGCGCCGCCACGTCCGCGCAGGCCGCTTTTGATCATGCTTTCGACGACCTCTTTGGGCGTCATTTCGCGGAGCACATCGTGCAGCGCCTGGTAACCTTCCGCCGCGATGTAGGATTCGATCCGCTCAGGATCCACGTACCCGCTATTGGCGAGCACGATTGCGAGCTGTTCTTTGAAAAAGGGATGAGTTGGGTCGCCTAGTTGGGCGGCGGTTTGCCCGCCTTTGAGCGTGGCGATGAGGCCAACAGCATCTTCTGGTGTGACCTTTTGATAAAGCGGTCCCTGGGTGAGGCCGTGGATTTGAACGCAAGTGGCAGGTTGAGCTGGTGCGGCTACTGCCGGATGGCCGGCGTCAGCATTCGCGGACTCAGCCGCGGTATCGATCTGGACCAAGGGGCCCTGGCAACAAAGCTTCATGCAGCCGACGCCGCGGACTTCAACCTGCGGCTCAAGACCCGCGTCCTTGACCGCTTTTTCCAGCGCCTCTTTAACGCCCTTGGAATTGGACGACATACATCCCGCCGCCAGGCAGCAGCGGATAGTGTAGCGCTTGCGCGAAGCTCGCTCTTTTTCGGCTATTTCAATCAGATCATCAATGACCATGGTCGAGCCATCCTTTCACATGTTCGAGCGCCGAAGCCGAGGTTTGTCGCGGGGTTACCGTGCCGTCATAAACAACAGCCGGCGCGATGCCACAAGCGCCGATGCAGCGCGCCGTCAGCAGGGAGAGCTGGTTATCGGGAGTGGTTTCACCGGCTTTGATCCGTGCCATCTCCTCGACGGCGGCGAGCACCTTGTCGGCGCCTTTCACATAACAAGCGGTGCCCATGCATACGACGCAGGTATGCTGGCCTTTGGGCTTGAGAGTAAAAAAATGATAGAAGGTGGCGACGCCGTAGACGCGGCTGGCGGGCAGCTTCAATTTATAGGCGATGAACAACAGCAGATCGTCTTCGAGGTAGCCGAACAATTCCTGGGCCTTGTGGAGCACCTCGATGAGCGCATCCTGTTTGAACTGATGTTTCTTCATGTGCGCTTCGAGGATTTTGAAGCGCTTGTCGCCGCTGGCATGCTCGAGAATGCGCGGCAGCCGGTTGGTTTTCTTCGTTGCAAGCGTTGCCATCATAATTCCAGCAGGGTCTGGCGCGGCCCCGCACCACCGTTCGTGTGCCGGAGATCACATCCAGTCCCGGACTTAAATTAAGTTGCCCGGGCATGTCGCGCTGTGCGTGGATTGGCATTTGATAAACTTTTTTTGACATACTATATAATTAGCATAGATTTTGTATCGAAAAGCGGGAATGATGAGCCCCATATCAGGTGCGGAGTGACAAACCGTCAGGGATGCGAGGACGCCTTTGTAAAGGGCTAATCTTCTTTGGCCCAGTGGGGGCGGGCGGTGAGGAGGAAGATTCTTTCACGCCAACTCATCCATTGCCAATTATGAAGCGGCAATGGGGGGCGACTAAAGCTAACTTCAAGCGGCTTAATGCTGCCTGTGTTTACCATCTCGCCGATTCTATCCTGCGTTGATGGTTCTAAGAATACGCTTTGCGCGTTCGCCATTATGAGACCCCAGTCAATGAAAGATAACTTATCGACAGTCAATGGCGTTAAATAGATTGCTTGAATCGGTTTGTCGTAATCGTTTATGGCGAAGAAATCGTTTTGCGGATTGAGAGTCAGCCAGACGCACTGGGAGTAACCGTACCACGCAACGGCCCAGGGAATATCGCTCATCATGAGTTCGCCGGGATCGGTCTGCTGATTTCCTTTGGCATCCTGTTTCCCGCTCACGCCTTTGATGTAAGCGGCGGAGGTTTGAATCGAAGGCGGATAATACGGCGGAAAGTTGATCGGCACGGCACGGGGCCCGACAAAGGTAAGAATCAAAGGCAGACAAGCCACACCGACAAAAACGCCAATGGCGATGTAGCGCGCCTCACGAAACGGGAGCGCCACCTGCTCGAGGAGCAGGTAAAAAAGGCTCACGCCATAAACGATTACAAGCGGAGCAACCAGAATGAGCAGGTTCTCGGAGTTGATTTCAGGTGAATCCTCAGAGAGTTGTGTCCTCCCGAGGGCCTGCACGATGGCGAGCACCACAATGCAACCAATCAAAAAATAACGCAGGCGTCGCACCGCGAGGTTGCGAAATCCAATGAGCAAACCTGCGAGAAAAAACGCAGAAATCCAGTTGCCGCCGAGCTTGGGCAAATCGTTTTGCACGACCAGACGGGCATTCGTTGTGAGCTTTCGCCAAAAAACGCCCGGTATATACACCTGAGACAGGTCGGGATTTAAGGAGCGTTGAAGCTTGTACTCGGGAAAGAACGCAGTCCCTTCAATCATTGTATAGCTCGCCGTGCCAAAGGGCGTGCCGCTAAGCCGATAGTTTCGGATCAACCAGGGCGTCACTACTGCCGCAAAGGCCAACAAAGTTATCAGCGCTAGAGTCAATCGCTTGAGACCCGTGAACACAACGACGAACGTCAGTAACGGTATAATGAGCCAAAGAAACGCATACCGCGTCAGACCACCGATTCCCACGAGCAGCCCTGCTAGAGCGGCGATGGCGAATATCACAGAGCGGCCAAACTTGGGTTCACGGGATTCGCGATCCAGCAGAAAAATGCACCAGGCGAGCCCCGCGAAAACAATCAGCAGCAGCAGGGTCGAGAGCCCGGACACACTGAATCGCCAAAACAGTTCGGTTGCGAGCAGCACAAAGGCGGACAAACGCGCGACCCCCGGATCAAAAAGCTGACGGGCGAGAAAATATACGACTACGACCAGGCCCAGAAATAAAAGCTGGTTAAAAACGCTGATGAGGAAGTCGGGCTGGTAGCGCCAGAAGCCGTTGTCCTTGCTCCAAAACGGCTGTGGCTTGCTCGGAATTGCATAATGAAACGGAAAGATTCGAGTTTTATCCAATGTCCACATCAGGCCCGCGAGCACGACCGGATACGCCGGAGGATTGGCCAGATCGGGATGCATGCCGTTGAGCCTGGCGGCTTCGGCATTACCGAACCCAAGCGATTTTTGGCCAGCCGCCTGGCCTTGGGACTGGAGCAGATGAACGCTTAGCGGCCGAATGAACAACGTTGTATACCCGTCGCCGGAAGCGAGGTTGCGAGCGACCTGCGCGGCGTCCATCGCCTCCGGACACGACATATTCCTGAACGCGCGCCAATTATAACAGACCGCAAACAGCAGAAGCGCCAGTACCGCGAATCCGATCTGCACGTACCGGGTGCCACCTCCGACTTCCAGCCGATGAATGGCCTTCTGCAATTTGTTCCTGCTATGCATGCGCCTTAGAAACCTTCGAGATGATACTCGTGGAGTTTGCGATGGAGATTGCGGCGGCTCATTCCCAGTTTATTGGCGGCGAGTGTGCGGTTTCCGCCCGACTCTTTCAAGGCGCGGATGATGTGCTCCTTCTCCGACTCTTTCAGATTCAGACTTTTCGTCGCAGTATTCTGCGCAGAGTGCGACGATGGCGTCGTCGATTCCTGGCGTACCGCCGGTGGCAGGTCGCGCGCGGTGATCTTATCTCCGCGAGTCAGCACGACTCCTCGTTCAATGGCAGTGCGCAGCTCGCGCACGTTTCCCGGCCAGGAATAACGCAGCAGCGATTGGAGCGCGTCGGCTGTCATGCCCGTGACCGATTTATCATTTTCCTTCGCAAATTCGCGCAGGAATGACTCGGCCAGGAGCGGGATGTCCTCAACGCGCTCGCGCAATGGTGGCAACCAGATTTCCATGACGCGCAACCGAAAAAACAGGTCTTCGCGGAAAGCGCCCGCCTTGACCTGTTCTTCGAGATTCTTGTTGGTGGCGGCGATTAGCCGCACATCCGCTTCCAATGTTTTGTTGGACCCCACGCGCTCGAAGGTCCGCTCTCCCAGAAACCGTAGGAGTTTGACTTGGAGGCCGGCGTCGATCTCCCCAATCTCATCGAGGAACAAGGTTCCGCCCTGAGCTTGCTCGAACCGGCCAATGCGCCGTTCATGGGCGCCGGTGAAAGCTCCCTTCTCATGCCCAAACAGTTCGCTTTCCAGCAACGTCGGGGCGAGCGCGGCGCAATGAACCGTAACCATCGGCTGTCGGGCACGCGGACTGAGTTGGTGGATCGTTTTGGCGATGAGTTCCTTGCCGGTCCCGCTCTCGCCCTCAAGGAGCACGGTGACTCGGGTGGGCGCCACCTGCTGGACCAGATCAATTACCTCGCGCATGGCAGGCGATTCGCCGATCAGGTTCTTCATGCCGAACCGCGAATCCAGTTGTTGGCGCAAGGAAACGTTTTCAGTTTCGAGATGTTGTTTGCGCAGCGCATTCGCAATCCGCATCTCCAATTCATCGATCTGCAAACGCGCCTTCGGAATGTAGTCGTCGGCCCCGTGTTTCATCGCCTCGACCGCCAGCTCTTCCGAGCCGTAAGCCGTCATCAGGATGCAAATGGGCGGTTTGGGCAGCGATTTGGCCCGGTCAATGAGTTTCATCCCGTCCTCGGACGGTAGCCGAAAATCGGTCAGCAACACGTCAAAGGACTCCTGCTCGAGCAATTGCATCGCCGATTTGGCATCCTCCGCCAGGTAAACGTCGTAGCGGTCCTCGAGCGCGGCCCGCAGCCCTTCGCGCTGAGGCTTTTCGTCATCTACAATCAAAAGCGTTGGTGTCATCCAGCCGGGCGAATTTGCCGGCAATTGCCGAGAAGGTAAACAGCGCGTTCGGCCGAAACAACTTGCATTTTCCTTTGAATAAAAGCATCTGATAACCGTCATCAGTAGAAAACCTATTTGATTTCCCCATGCGACGTGGGATTGGTATACTAGTTGTTGTAAATCTCTGACCCGCGAGTGTTTTATGGAAGATGTCACCTGTTCTTTCTGCAACAGCCCCGAACACATCTGGAAACCCAACCGCCGCGAATTCCTGTTTGTGGGCCTGGTCGGCAGCGTCGGGCTGACCCTGGGCAATCTTTTCAAACTGCAGGCTCAGTCGGCCGGCACTGCAGCCCGTGCGCAATCAGTTATTAATATCTTTCTCCCGGGCGGCATCGCCGCGCAGGAATCTTTCGATCCAAAGCTCCTGGCGCCGATCGAATATCGCGGCCCGCTGGGCGCGATTAAAACCAAGCTCGACGGAATCTACTTCTCCGAGGCGCTCAAGCACACTGCGGACGTAGCCGACAAATTGTGCGTGGTGCGATCGATGACGCATGGCGAAGCGGACCACGACCGGGGCACCCACAATATGTTCACTGGCTGGCGGCCGAGCCCGGCGGTGCAATACCCCAGCATTGGCAGCATCGTTTCTCACGAACTGGGCGCGCGGAACAATCTCCCCCCTTACGTGTGCGTCCCGACGCAGCCAAACAGTTTTGCCGGAACCGGCTTTCTCGGCTCCGCCTATGGGCCGTTCAGCCTGGGAGCGGACCCGGCCAATGGGGGATTCAAAGTCCGTGACTTGAACCTGCCCAGCGGTGTCGATGAACAGCGCTTCGCCGAGCGGCGCGAAATGCGAGCTGTGGTCGATGCCCATTTCAGCGGTTTGGAAAGTTCCGACGCACTGGCCGGGATGGATTCGTTTTACCAGCGCGCTTACGCAATGATGAGCTCGGATAAAGCGCGAGCGGCCTTTGATTTGAAGCAGGAGAAAGACAAACTGCGAGATGAATATGGGCGGAACGCGGCCGGGCAACGGATGCTGCTGGCGCGCCGCTTGGTCGAAGCCGGCGTGCGGTTTGTTTCGATGACCTATGGCGGATGGGATCATCACGATAACATCCGCAACGGCGTCACCACTCAGATGCCGGCATTTGATCAGGCGTTTGCGGCTTTGATCCGCGACCTGGACCAACGTGGCATGCTGGATTCAACCCTGGTGCTGGTGACTACGGAATTCGGCCGCACGCCCAAGGTCAACGGCACAGCAGGCCGCGACCACTATCCGAAAGTGTTCAGCATTGTTATGGCCGGCGGTGGAATGAAAACGGGCTACGTCCACGGCGCGACCGATCCGACCGGGACCGAGCCCGATAACGATCCGTTGATGGTGCCTGACTACGCCGCCACGATCTATCACCTGCTCGGGATTGATTTTGAGAAAACTCTGCTGGCCGGCACACGGCCGGTGAAAATCGTCAAGGATGGGGAAGTTGCGCGTGGTCTCCTCGCGTGACGGGCAATTGCAAATTGAGAATTGAAAATTTCAAATTTGCAGACGTTGCCGCTATCCGGTTTGCATTTTAGCAAACCGGCAGTAACGCATTTGAGGCAGGGCACTCGCCCTTGTTCCGGTTTGTTGGCGGCGAGCGCGTTTGCCTGGGTCTTGCTTCCCTGCCTTTCGTTGGCCACTGCGCCGCTGCTCAAGGACATTTCGCCGACCGGCGGCCAGCGCGGAACGGAACTGACGCTTAGCTTCGCGGGCGAACGTTTGCAGGACACCAAAGAAGTCATCTGCTACGAACCAGGAATCGAAATCAAGCAGCTCGAGCTGGTAACCAACAAGGTGGTTAAGGCCCAGGTGCGGATCCTGCCCGAATGCGCGCTCGGCGAGCATCATCTGCGGCTGCGGACGGATAGCGGCGTCTCCGAGTTACGCACTTTCGCCGTTGGCCCTTTCGCGGTCGTCGACGAAATTGAGCCGAACAACGACTCCGCCAAAGCCCAGAATGTAGCGTTGAACACAACCGTGGTCGGGGTCATTCAGAACGAGGATGTCGACTGCTTTTCCGTCGAGCTGAAGAAAGGCCAGCGGTTGTCCGCCGAAGTGGAAGGGATGCGGTTGGGACGCGGCGCGTTCGATCCCCGGCTTGCGGTGCTGGATGAAAAAGGCGCGGTCCTGGCTGACGTCGACGATACCTGGCTGGGCCACCAGGACCCGTTCGTAAGCCTTGTTGTTCCAAGCGATAGCAAATATGTCATTCGCCTGCGCGAAGTGACGTATGGTGGCAATAACACGTGCCATTATCGTCTTCACATCGGTTCGTTCCCGCGGCCCACCTCGGTCTATCCGATGGGCGGTCCGGCAGGAGAAACGGTCAAGTTGACTTTCTTCAGCGAAGCCACTGGTGAATTTGATTATTCAGTGAAACTGCCGGATTCACCGCAGGAAAAATTCGGAGTGTTTTCGGAGTTGGAAGGATTGCTGGCGCCGACGCCGAATTGGGTGCGAGTGAGCAGATTCCCCAACGTCCTGGCGTCAGCGCCCAACCAGGATAAAGAGCACGCCACGGCAACAACTCTTTCTCCACCATTCGCGCTCAACGGGATTCTGCGCCAACCCGGGCAGGAAGATTGGTTCCAGTTCCTGGCGGAGAAAGGCAAGCCTCTGGCCGTCGATGTTTTCGCGCGAAGATTGCATTCCCCGCTCGACTCCGTTATCGAGGTTTTCGATCCCAATGGACACAGCCTCGCCAATAACGATGATACTTCGGGTGCAGACAGCGCCGTGAAATTCACGCCATCCGAATCGACGAATTATTTCGTACGCATCCGGGATACGTTAGGACAAGGTGGCCGTGATTTCGTTTATCGCATCGAAGTCGTGCCGTCCGAGCCGGCAATAACGGTGAAAATTCCCGAGGTGGCCCGCAACGACACACAATCGCGCCAATTCATCGTGGTGCCACGCGGGAACCGGTTTGGCACGTTGATATCCGCCAAGCGCTCCAATTTCAAAAGCGATCTGGCTTTTGAAATCAAAGACCTGCCGACGGGAGTAACGCTCCAGGCGGAGCGCATGCCGGCAGACATCGAGACTATGCCGCTGGTATTCGAGGCATCGGCAGATGCACCGCTGGGCGCGCGTCTGCTGGACCTGAGCGCAATCGGCACTAACGCTTCGGGAACGATCTCGGGAACATTTCGGCAGAACGTCGAGTTGGTAGAGGGTCCAAACAACACGACCTTTTACCACGCAAGTGTCGATAAGCTCTGCGTCGCGGTCGTTCAGGAAGTGCCGTTTCATCTACGCATTGTCGAGCCCAAGGTGCCGCTGGTCCAGGGCGGTTCCATGCGCCTGGAGGTGGTTGCCGAGCGAGCGCCGGGTTTTGACGAACCGATTCAAGCCCAGATGATTTGGAATCCACCCGGCGTGAACTCGCAATCGGAAGCCACAATTCCCAAGGATGCCACCAATGTCTCCTATCAGCTTAATGCGGGCGGCGGGGCCGAGACCAAACGCTGGAAGATTGCGGTCCTGGGTCACGCGACCGTCGACGGCGGTGCGGTATATGTTTCATCGCAATTGGCGGACCTTGAAGTGGCCCCGCCATTCCTGTCCGGTAAGATCGAAACTGTTTGGTTGAATCCAGGCAAAACCGGCAAACTGACGGTGAACCTGCAGCCTGCCAAGGCCTTTGACGGCAAAGCAAAGATTCGTCTTTGTGGCTTGCCGGACAAAGTATCTGCGCCCGAGCGGGAGATCACCAAGGATGAGAAAGAGGTTGTCTTCGATGTAACCGCCGAGTCGAAGTGCAACACGGGTTCCTATAAGAACCTGTTCTGTGCGGTTGATATCGAGTCCAACGGCGGAGTTATCCCGCACAATATCGCTTCCGGCGGCATACTGCGCGTAGTGCCGCCGAAGAAAACGGACAATGCCCCGGCCTCGAGCAAGAAATAATTCAACGATGTCGACAAGCGAGCATGTGACGCGTCCGACTCTCGTTAGATGTTGGAAGTTGAACGTTGGAAGTTCGACGTTCGAGCCCAAATATTTCACAGCCACCCGTGGCCGCTTGTCGCGTAGCGCAGGTTTCCAACCTGCTGTATCGCAGGTTTCCAACCTGCCGAACCTTCGGCGCAGCACAGCGCATCGGGACCACCAACCCAACTTGCGCGGAAGCCTTCTCCCTCTCCCCATCCGATGGGGAGAGGGTCGGGGTGAGGGGCCCTTTGCTCTCGTTGGACGTTGGACGTTGGACGTTGGACGTTGGACGTTCAGCTCCCGTCCCGCTGTTCTCCTCATTTCGATCCTGCTCCTGATTTCTTTCAGTGCAACCACAACCGCAGCTCAGGCGAGTGATTTAAAGGTCTACCCGCAACTTATCCAACTCGACTCAGCCAAGTCCTGCCAGCGCATCGTGGCTGAAGTTACCGCGCCCGACGGTGTCACTCGCGACGTAACGCAGTTAGCGCGCTACAAGATCGTAAATGCCAAGTTGGCCCGTATCGAGGCCGGAAAGATCCTGCCGCAAGCAGATGGAACAACGGAATTGCAGGTCAGCTTTGATGGCCGGACGGCGAACATCCCTATCATGGTGACAAATTCCGCTGTTCAGCGGCCGATCAGCTTCAAGCTCGACGTCATGCCGGTGTTCACCCGGGCCGGCTGCAACGCCGGTGCTTGCCACGGTACTTCGCGCGGAAAAGACGGATTCCATTTATCTTTGTACGGGTTCGATCCGGATGGGGATTACTACCGGTTAACCCGCGAGCAAATTGGCCGGCGCATAAATCTAGCGATACCGGAGGAAAGCCTGATCGTGCAAAAGGGACTCGGCGCCGTGCAACACACCGGTGGCGTTCGTTTCAATACCAACAGCGAGCTTTGCCAAACCCTGGTCGGCTGGCTGGCTGCCGGCGCGACCAATGACCCGCCTGACATTCCCAAGCTCACCGGCATCGAGATCTTTCCCAAAGCTGCTGTGCTCGAAGGTTCGAACACCTTGCAGCGTTTTATCGTTCAGGCCAGTTACTCGAACGGTTCGCGCCGGGATGTGACTTCGTTGGCAGTTTTCCTGAGCAACAATGACGCCAGCGCGCGCGTTGCCGAGGACGGAACCGTAACCGCCGGGCAGCGTGGCGAAGCGTTTATCCAGGCGCGCTTCGGCGAATTCAACGTTGGCTCACAATTGATAATCCTGCCCAAAGGCCTCTCCTACCGCTGGCCTAATGTGGCCGCCAACAACTACATCGACGAAGCCGTCTACACCAAGCTCAAGAAGCTGCGCTTGGTTCCTTCCGATGTCTGCGATGACGCCACGTTTATCCGCCGTGCTTCACTGGACATCACCGGTACGTTGCCGACGCCCGAGCAACTCGAAAGTTTCCTGGCGGACAAAAGCGACGGCAAGCGCGACCGCCTGGTGGAGCAATTGCTGGGACGCAAAGAATTCGCGGACCTCTGGGTGATGAAGTGGGCCGAGTTGCTCGAAATCCGTTCGCGCGATAATCAGGTCTATCCAAAAGCAACCGAGCTTTATTTCGAATGGCTGCGCGATCAATTGCTGACGAACCAGCCGCTGGACCATATTGTGCGCGACCTGCTCACCGCCTCCGGCAGCACCTTCCGTGATCCCGCCGCCAACTATTACCAGATCGAGCCGGATACTTTGAAACTTTCCGAAAACACAGCGCAAGTTTTCCTCGGCATGCGCATCCAATGCGCCCAGTGCCATAACCATCCTTTCGATCGCTGGACGATGAACGATTATTACAGCTTCGCCGCGTTCTTCACCCGGGTCGGGCGCAAACCGGGCGATGACCCGCGGGAGATGGTCGTTTTCGACCGTCCGGATGGTGAGGTGAAGCATCCGGTCACCGGAGCGGTCATGCGGCCAAAATACCTCGGTGGTGACCAACCCGAAATCAAAGATGAGAGCCGCCGGGCCGCCCTGGCGAAGTGGCTGACCTCGCCGGAAAACCCTTATTTCGCGCGCAACGTCGCCAATATTATTTGGGCCCATTTCCTCGGGATCGGCGTTATCGATCCCGTTGACGACGGCCGCATCAGCAACCCGCCCTCCAACCCGGAGTTGCTCAACGCCCTGGCCGCCCGGCTGGTCGAATACCATTATGATTTCAAAAAGCTGGTTCGTGACATTTGCAGCTCGCGGACCTATCAGCTTAGCACTCGGCCCAACCAAACCAACGGCTCCGATGATCGCAACTTCAGCAAGGCGCCGATCCGCCGGATCCGCGCCGAGGTCCTGCTGGATTGCATCAGCGAAGTGACGGAAACTCAGGATAAGTTTCCCGGATTGCCGAAGGGCGCGCGCGCCGTGCAGATTGCCGACGGCAATACGGAAACCTACTTCCTGAAAACCTTTGGCCGCGCTTCGCGGACGACGGTTTGCTCGTGCGAGGTGAAGACCGATCCCAATCTGTCGCAGGCGTTGCATCTGCTGAACGGGAACACCATCCAGAACAAGCTCGAACAAGGCGGTGTGGTGAAAAAGCTTCTCAAAGACGGGAAAACGCCCGAGCAGGTGATCGAAAGCCTGTATTTGCGCTGCTTCAGCCGCAAACCCACCGACGAGGAGTTGGCGAAATTGAAAGAGTTTCTAGACAAAGACGGCGCCAAACCGGAACCCGTTTTGAACGATGTCTTCTGGTCGTTGCTGAATGCGAAAGAGTTTGTTTTTAATCATTAGGGTATGCACTTAACTCAACTAGACTCGGCCGGAGCGGGGGGCGGGCCGGGTCGCAGCAGTGACGAGTGGAATGGGGCAGCAACGGTTCGACGCAGTCTTGACGCAACGTTGCTGCTGCGAGCCGGGACGTCTCGCGCTCCGACGGTTTTCCCTTTCAAGATTAGGAGCAAGAGTAAGATCGCGGTTATTGCCCTCCTTGCCTCTTTCCTTTACTGTCAGTCATCTCTCGCCGAAGAAAAGATCAATTACACCGATCACATTCAGCCGCTCATCGAGGCCAACTGCGCCAAGTGCCATAATTCCGATAAGAAGAAAGCCGATCTCGATCTGACCAGCTACCAGTCCGCGCTAAAAGGGAGCGGCTCCGGTGTCATCGTGGTTTCGGGAAACCCCGACGGCAGCAAATTGTGGAAAGCCCTCACCCATGCGGAAGAGCCGTTCATGCCGCCGAACCGGGGCAAATTGGCCGATAAAGATCTGGACCTGTTTAAAAAATGGATCCAGTCAGGCTTGCTTGAGAACGCCGGAGGCACCGCTATCGCCGCCGCCAAATCCGGTGTGGATCTGACGCTTAAGCCTGACGAACCGGCGAAACCCGACGGTCCGCCGCCGATGCCGCAAGAGCTGCCCATTGAAACCGTGGTTCACACTGCCCGAGGCAATGCGATCACGGGCGTGGCCGCCAGTCCCTGGGCGCCGCTGATCGCTGTCGCCGGCCAAAAGCAGATCTTGCTTTTCGATACCGACACGCAGGCTCTGTTGGGCATATTGCCATTCCCGGAAGGGCAACCTGTTTCGCTCGCGTTCAGCCGCAACGGCAAGCTCTTGCTCGCGAGCGGCGGTCGCGGCGCAAAATCCGGCCGCGTCGTCGTTTGGGACATCGTGACTGGAGAGCGCCTCATGACCCTCGGAGAGGAATACGACACCGTGCTGGCCGCCGACCTCCGGCCCGACCAATCGCAGGTCGCCCTTGGTGGCCCGAGCCGGCTCGTTAAAATCCTCTCAACCAAAACCGGCGAGGTGCAGCACAAGATCAAGAAGCATACGGATTGGGTAACCGCGGTCAGTTTCAGCCCTAATGGGCAAATGCTTGCTTCGGCCGATCGCAACGGCGGGATTAGCCTGTGGGACCCCGACAGCGGCCAGGAACTCTTCACGTTGGCGGGTCACAAAGCCGCGGTCACCGCGTTAAGCTGGCGCGCCGACTCCAAGATACTGGCTTCCTCAAGCGAGGACGGCACCGTCAAACTGTGGGAAGTGCAGGAGGGCAAACAGGTCAAGAGCTGGACCGCGCATAAAGCCGGCGCGCTTTGGGTGTCGTACGCCCGGGAAGGTCGCCTGGTCACCTGCGGCCGTGACAATGAAATTACGGTTTGGGACGCCAACAGCAACAAGCAGCGCAGCTTCGAAGCGTTGGATAAGCTGCCGCTGCGCGTGACCTTCAGCCAGGATGCCAAAAAGATTGTGGCGGCCGATTTTAACGGGCGCGTTGGTGTTTGGAACGCGGACGACGGCAAGCCACAGGGCGAGCTGGATGTGAATCCGCTACCGCTGGCCGATCAATTGGCGGCCGCGCGCAAGCGGTTGGCTCACCTTGAGCCTTCCGCCAACGCGGATACGAACGCCGTTGAGAATGCTGAACTCACTGATGCCAAAGCCGCGGTTCATCGCCTGGAGACCGCCCAACTTCTTGCCGCTGTGTTCAAGGCGCGCGAAAGTCTGGCGGCCGAAAAACGCGAGCAAGAACGCCTGACCGCTGCGCTTCAGGCCAACGCCGAGTCGCTGCGTCAGGCGCAGAAAACCCTCGCCGCTGCCCAGGAAACGGTCGCCAAAGCTCAGGCGCAGATCAAAGCAGCCCAGGCCGAAACCCAGAAAAGTGAACCGGCCGCGAAAAGGCTGGCTGCCAAGATCGCTACCGACCAGGCAGCGCTGGATCGATTGGTCGAACAGTACCGCGGCACCAACTCTGTTCCAGGGAAGCTGGCAAAACGCGCAAGTCAGTAATCTAGTCATCAGTCATCAGTGATCAGAATCGGTGCGAGGGCGGGCGGTTTGGGTGTCCATAAGTTTCCATTGGTGTCGCTAGCTGAGAAACTTTGATTGTGACCCGATTGGCCCAAATTATTTACCCCCTCCTGACAATCTGGTCACGCGCCGCTGCCTTTTTCAAATCAAACGGCTCAGCTTTCGCTTGCTCCAATGCGGTCCGTTCCGCCTCGCGCCGGTTTCGGGCTTCTACTTCGCGGGTCTGCTCAAGTGTGGCTGTCCGACGTAGCCGCACGGCGAATCGCTTCAAAGGTTTCGACTTGGACTGTGGCGCTTTTGCCGTCTGCGGTTTTGCCATGGGTTACCATTTGCGATGGTGCCCGGCTTCCCGTCAATCGTGAGCAGGATGACGATGTCGTCATGAGGCAGGTCACTCGCTCGAACCACCGGGATAAAGGCGACAGCATAGTACCACCGCTGGTCGACACCCTGAGAGAGCCGGTTGAGCTGGATATTTGATGTCTCCCAGTAAGAGTCATCGGTCACCAGCTTGCGCAACTGCGTTCGGGCAGTGGCCTCGATCCCGCCTAGACTAACGGGCGGGGCCTGGGAAGGGTTCCATTCGGGGCTGGCTTCGATGTCCCGCTGGAAGAGCGCAGCCCAAATATTCGTTCCCGCGGAAGTGAAAGGGGCGCATTTCTGCCCGGTGCGATACTCCAAGGCTCTCCGGACCGGGGTACAGTAATCGCACCGGCTGCGCAGGAAATTGCCGTGGGAGGTCTTGGCCAAACACAGCGATGATCGTGAAAACAACCAGAGGAACTGGCAGCAGCAGCAGACTTCTTCGTTTCATAGAATCTCCATTGCGGGTTATACGCTTGCTTGGCTGGAGGTCAACCGCGGAATGTGCGGGGGCGAATTGGACATCAAAGTCATTGAGACGTTGGAGAGTCGGGGTCAACCAGTCGGGGTCAGAGCGGCTTATACTCGGCACGGGTCAAGCTCAGATCGTTGAAATAACTTTTTCTGACCCGTTTCGTTTCCCGGGGATTTGGTGCGGAAGCATTTCGAACACTCACCCTTACCAACCCGGTTGACACTAGTCACCCTGTTAGCCATCGTTCCATCAATGCGCCCAACACTCCTCGCATTCCTCGTTATCACCTTTCCGGCAATAGCACAAACTCAGGCCCCAACCCAAACCTCCGAGCCTGCCGACCCTTACATATGGCTGGAGGAAGTCTCGTCGCCGCGAGCCATGGCCTGGGTGGAGCACCACAACGAGATCACCACCAACCGGTTGGAAGCTGACTCGCGCTATGCTCGCAACTACTCCGAGGCGCTGGAGATCGCCGGGGCCAAGGACCGCATTCCGGAGCCCGAGTTCGTTCATGGTGAAATTTATAATTTCTGGCAAGACCGCGAGCATTTGCGCGGGCTTTGGCGCAAGACCTCGTTAGCCGATTACACATCAGCCGAGCCGCATTGGACAACTGTTCTCGATATCGACGCCCTGAACAAGGCAGAGGGCAAAAGTTGGGTTTTTAAAGGCGCCGAACTCCTCAGACCGGATGAAACGCGCTGTATGGTCTCCCTCTCCGACGGCGGCGAGGACGCAGTTGTTGCCCGCGAATTCGACCTCAGCACGGACAAGTTCGTCGAGGGCGGTTTCAGCTTACCACGCGGCAAGCACCGTATTGCCTGGGAAGACAAAAATACACTGCTGGTTGCTACCGACTGGACGCCCGGCGATCTGACGAGTTCAGGCTATCCGTTTATCGTGAAGCGGCTGAAGCGCGGGCAACCGCTTTCGGCGGCAGTCGAGGTATTCCGCGGAACGAAAGAAGATGGCGGCTACGGCGTCGACCCTGTCGTACTTCATGACGGTCAAGGGCGATCACTGTCGTTCGTCACACGCCCGCTGGACACCTTCCGCTTCGAGCATTATGTGCTAACGGAGCAAGGGGCCAAGCGAATGGGGATTCCGGCTAAGACGCATGTTTCGGACCTCGTAGATGGACGCGTACTACTGCGGCTCCACGAGTCCTGGTCCGTTGACGGCAAAACGTTCGAAGCCGGGTCAGTAGTACAAACGGAACTCGCGGCCACCAAAAAATCGCCCGACGCGCTCAAGCCTGCACTGGTTTGGGCTCCTGGTCCGCGCGAGGCGCTCAATGGTCTGAGTTCAACGCGCGATAAGCTCCTGCTGGGGGTGCTCAACAACGTTCAGGGCCGCGCTTTTATTTTCAGCCCCTCCAGCCATGGCTGGACACGCAAGGCTTTGAACCTGCCGGAAAATGTTTCGGTGGGTTTTGCTGCAGCCGACGACAGGTCCGATCGCGCCTTCATCAATGTGTCGGGCTTCCTTTCGCCGACGGAGTTGTGGCTGGTGGATGGCGACACTGGAAAGCTGCGCGCAGTGAAGGCGTTGCCGCCAAAGTTCGATGCTTCCAAAGACATGGTCGAGCAATTCGAGGCTGCTTCCAGCGATGGAACCAAGATCCCTTACTTTGTTGTTCATCCAAAGGACATGGCGCGGGATGGCTCGACGCCGACCTTAATGACCGCCTACGGAGGATTCCAGATCGCCAGGACGCCCAATTACCTGGGCGTTACCGGTAAGCTATGGTCTGAGCGCGGGGGCGCTTTCGTTCTGGCCAACATCCGCGGCGGAGGCGAGTTCGGACCGAAGTGGCACGAGGCTGGGCTGGGAGTCAAGCGGCAGATTATCTACGACGACTTCGCCGCGGTCGCCAAAGACCTGTTCGCCAGAAAAATTACTTCGCCTCGGCGACTTGGCATTCAGGGCGGTTCTAACGGCGGGTTATTGATGGGCGTGGAGTTCACCCAACACCCGGAGCTTTGGAACGCAGTAGTGATCCAGGTGCCGCTACTCGACATGATTCGCATTTCCAAAATCGCCGCTGGCGCAAGCTGGCAAGGCGAGTACGGCGACGTCAATACCGACCCGGCCGTGAAGGCATTCTGGTTGAAAACATCCCCCTACCAGAATCTCTCCAAGGGCACTGCCTATCCCGAGCCGTTCATTTTCACGACCACCAAGGACGACCGCGTTGGGCCGCAGCATGCGCGCAAATTCGCCGCCCGGATGGAGGAGTTGGGGCTGCCGTTCGTGTATTATGAGAACACTGAAGGCGGCCACGGCGCCGGAGCGGACCTGAAGCAAGCAGCGCACACGACCGCGCTGATGATGACTTACCTGCAAGAGAAATTGATGAATTGAATGCCTATGCCAGACCTGCACTCGGAGGGTTTCCGAGCGAATTTTTCAGGGTAGAGTCGGGTAGAGTCGGGATCATAGCGGCTTATTTTCAGCACGGGCCCGGATCAGATCGCTGAAATGAGTTGTTTCTGCCCATTTCGTTCTCGGAATCAAATCCCTCGATTTGAATAGGCACTGGCGTTTCTCCGTCCTCAGGTTTTGGCGTTTTATCATGAGTTCCCCGCACCAAACATCAAGGTTGGTCTTCCGCGGGCTGAATCCGCGCTCGAGGCAGCCGGCCGCCGCCGAGCGCATTGGCTTGGCCTTTACCTTGATTGAGCTGCTAGTGGTCATAGCGATCATCGCCATCCTTGCCAGCCTGCTGTTGCCGGCTCTGGCCAAGGCCAAGCAGAAGGCCCGCATTTCCCAATGCACTTCGCAACTGCACCAGGCGGCCATTGCCATGCAAATGTATTTACCCGAGTTCAACGATCAGTTCTTCTGGGCCGGCACCAACCTGGATACCGACGGCATGGAGTGGTTTGTCTGGGCGGGGCGCACTAACGGCAATCTCTACACGGGCCAGGCAGGCCTCTTCAACCGCATCGACCGCCCGCTGAATCATTACGGTCTCAACGAACAGATGGTGACTTGTCCACTGGATCAGGGCCGAGCCGACACGCTGCCGCACCGGCTATGGGATTGGGTGGGCAATTCCTACATGTTTAATGCCACCGGCGATCCGCCGAATGTCCGGGTGGCATCGTGGCCTTGCGGATTTCGGCCATCAAGCGGCCCGCGGCGACGGTCCTGTTCTGCGACGGCGATCTGGTGTTTCCGAGCAATCCGACGGGTTGGCATCGCCAAGGACTTCCCGGCGGAAATGTGGCGCTGGTGGACGGACACGTTGAAGCCCACACGGCGAATACGGTGACGAATCTCATGTGGTGACGCGGCGCCCAGGCTACCGGAAGAGTAATCTCGCCCGTAACCGAACGAAGGGACCAAACCATAGTCTGGTTTGGTCCTCCGCAACATGATCAGACCAATCTATGGTCTGACCTATTTCCCATTTGGCTGTCACCCGAGACGCTGGAATCCATGCTCCAGCACTGCTCGTACATCCGTAATCTCTGCGCTCATCATTGTCGGCTCTGGAATCGGCGCTTCACGATTTCAGATCGGCGATTTGAGATTTCATAGCCTACGGACGAAGATCACTGACAAAGGTCGAGCGACAAAGGGGAGCGGTTAACCACGAAGGGACGCAAATGGCGCGAATTTCGTTACTGGCGCCCGGTTGATCTGCGCTATCCTCGGTCCGTGCAGAGCCAACCATCAGCGGCGGTCGAAACCCTTGCCGGGCTGGTTGAACGCGTCACCTTCTTCAACGAAGAGAACGGTTTCACAGTGCTCAAGGTCAAAGCACGTGGGCAGCGCGAGCCCGTGACAGTGGTGGGGTCGCTGGCGTCGATCAACCCGGGGGAATGGCTCACGGCCGAGGGTCAATGGGTGCGCGACCGCGAGTTTGGGATGCAGTTCAAAGCGACGCTGGCCCGGAGCGCGCCGCCGACCACGCGCGAGGGCATCACCAAATACCTGGGCAGCGGGATGGTCAAAGGCATTGGCCCGATTTACGCCCGCAAGCTGGTGGAAAAGTTCGGGGAAAAAATCTTTGATATCATCGAGAATTACTCGGCGCGGCTGGAAGAGGTTGAGGGGATTGGCCCGGAACGGCGGCGGCGGATCAAGAACGCGTGGGCCGAGCAAAAGGTCATCCGCGAGATCATGGTATTCCTGCATTCGAACGGGGTGAGCACCAG
Organism: uncultured Verrucomicrobiota bacterium; assembly: GCA_964623885.1. Classification (GTDB taxonomy): domain Bacteria; phylum Verrucomicrobiota; class Verrucomicrobiia; order Limisphaerales; family UBA8199; genus CAZUVM01. The sequence continues at coordinate 47,649 of CAZUVM010000080.1, read as the reverse complement.
CCGCGCGGTGCGCATCTACAAAACTTACGGCGAACAGGCGATCGCCAAAGTGCGCGCCAATCCTTATACCCTGGCGCAGGACATCCCGGGAATCGGGTTCCGGACCGCCGATCAAATCGCCCAGAAACTCGGGATCCCTCATGACTCAGTGTTGCGCGCCTGCGCCGGCCTCGCGCACGTTTTGCTGGAAGCCACGAACCAGGGACATTGCGCCTTGCCACTGCTGTTACTGAAACAAGAGGCGCACAAGCTGCTGGAAGTTTCCGAAGCAATTATCGAAGCCGCCCTCGACCGGACGTTGCGCGCCGGGGACCTGGTGCGTGACCGCATCGCCGGCGAAGAGTACTTGTTTTTGCCGGCGCTTAAGCGCGCCGAGGAACGCATCGCAAAACGCATTAAGGAACTCTGCGCCGCGCCGGCCAACTACCCGCCTATCGATTTGGCCAAAGCTATCGCCTGGGTCGAGCAACGCATTGAACAGGAACTGGCGCCCAGCCAGCGCTCGGCTCTGGAACAGGCGCTTACGCATCGGCTCCTGATCCTGACCGGGGGACCGGGCGTGGGCAAAACCACGCTGGTGAACGCGATCCTGCGCATCCTCAAAGCAAAGAAAGTGCGCTGCCTGTTATGCGCTCCGACCGGGCGGGCAGCCCGGCGGCTGGCCGAGGCGACTGGTGGCGAAGCTAAAACGATTCACCGCCTGCTCGAAGTCGATCCCGCCACGGGAGGTTTTCTCCGCAACGAAGCTCGCCCGCTGCATTGTGACCTGTTGGTCGTCGACGAGGTCTCGATGGTCGACGTGCCGCTGATGCACCAGTTGCTGCGCGCGCTTCCCTCGAACGCGGCATTGCTGTTGGTGGGGGACATGGATCAGTTGCCGTCGGTCGGGCCGGGGATGGTGCTGCGCAACCTGATCGACAGCGGCATCGTTCCCGTGGTGCGATTGACGGAAGTATTCCGGCAAGCGGCGCACAGCCGGATCATCACCAACGCGCATCGGATCAATGCCGGACTGCCGCCGGAATCCTACCCGCCCGACCAGGAATCGGACTTTTACTTTGTGACCCGAGAAGAGCCTGATCGCATCACGGAAACATTGCTCGGTATGGTGAGGACCCGGATCCCGCGCCGATTCAAGCTGGACCCGTTGCAGGAGCTGCAGGTGCTCAGCCCCATGAATCGTGGGTCACTTGGGGTCCGCGAGCTCAACGCGCGGCTGCAGGCGGAACTGAATCCGCCACGTCCCGGCGAGCCCACGGTCGACAGATTCGGCTGGCAATTCCGGCTGCGCGACAAGGTCATCCAAACCGAAAACGATTACGAGAAGGAGGTCTTCAACGGGGACATCGGCCAGGTCACGCGGATCGATGAGCTCGAACGCGAGCTCACGGTCAAGTTCGATACGCGCGAAGTTACCTACGATTTCGGCGAACTGGACGAGCTGTCGCTCGCCTATGTTATTACCATCCACAAAGCTCAAGGCTCGGAATTTCGGGCGGTGGTGATTGTCCTCTCCACCCAACATTTTCCCTTGCTCCAGCGAAATCTGATTTACACAGGAGTTACCCGCGGAAAGGATCTCGTCGTATTAGTCGGGCAGAGCAAGGCGCTGGCGCTGGCCATTCGGAATAATCGAACGGAAGAACGATTCTCCGGCTTGCTCTCGCGGCTGCGCGAACAGACTGGTGTCGGTTGAAATCCGCGCTGTCCTATGGGGTCGTTCTGGGGGTTGCGTCTGTGGGTATTTCCCCAGGGAAACTATTGGTTTTTTGAACGAACTTGCCGTTCAAGCGGTCCAAGGAAATAGCAAGCCCACATGGAAAGCGCTGTGCGGGCCTACTTATGGTAAAGTTTATTGCGATTAATACTTGCAACCGACCGGTTGACAGAAATAAGAGTTCGTGATTTATTACGTTCAGCATCGCTTAAGATTTTTTCTGGCTAAAGCTGAATTGTTCTTTGATTAGCCTAATATGATTTCGGTTCCGGTCCGGGTACAGACCAGAGCCGATGTTCTCCGTAATCCTACTGTTGTACTTAATTCGAAAGTTCCCCGGGCTTTTCGGTCACCCCCTGACTGACTGGCCCGGTTTTTTTTGTAGCGCTTGGTCGGAGCGCGGGACGTCCCGGCGCGCAGCAGCAGATTGCGCCTGGGCGAGCATCCGAAGCTGACCTGGCTCATTACTCTTCGCCGACGCTGCTGGCCGGGACGTCCCACGCTCCGACGCAGACTTGCGTTCGACGCGAAGTCAGGGTGTAAGGGCCTTAGCCTGGACGGGTGGCTTGCTGGCAGGGCGTAGGGCCGCAAGCTTAACATCCAGTGCATCCAACTGCTGAATCGCCAAGGGACCTGCCTGTTGAGCTGAAGGCTGCTTTCGGAAAAGAAAAAAGCCGGTGTGTTGCCGGTTTTCCAGGTAGATGGCAATTACCCGCCGGTACTCCTCGGACAATGGAACAAGATCCTTGGCCAAGCGCAAACGCAGTGACTCCAACTCTCGCAGTTTTCCTTCCAAGGCGGCCGGTTGGCGCACGGGCGCCCATTCTCGAATAACTGTTTGCAGGCTCACCTGGGCTTCGAGCGGCAATTCGTTGGTGCCGGTGCGGATCTGCACCGCCGGATGAAGCGCTTCCTGCAGCTTCTGCCAACTTTCTTCCGTTGACCAGGCCTCCGCGAGGTCGCGGCCGGTGAAGTGCACCACCTCAAGCGTCCACCATTTTTCGACTTCCAACGGCCGTCCGAAATGCGAGTGGAATGCGCTCAGGAATGCCAACTGCCAGTTATAATGCCTGGGCAGCTCTGCAAGCATAGAGCGCACGCAGTTGCCACCGTCAGTGAATTCGAGCAATTGATGAACGAACAATTGCGCGCTGCAGGAGAAGAGTTCTCCGCCCGAGCTGCCGAGTTGCTCCTCCGTGGGCCAGCTCAGTTGTTGAAATGAGAGCGGCGTTTTTGCCGTCAAAAGCTGGTGGGCTTTTTCCAGGGGGTTGGGGCGGCGCGCATTCATCCGAGTGTACGTGAAGCGGATGTTATTGGCGGGGGTGTTCGGTGGCGGCAGAATGATTTCCATCTCACGCGATGCAAGGAGTTCCTGCGTCAGGCCCTCCACCAGCCATAGAGGAACCTCCGCCGCGTGCGCCACTGCGCCGCGGTTTGCCATTTCCGCCAACACGACTTGCACCACGGTGCGCACGTATCGAACTCGCTCGATCGGGTTGGGCAGGATGACGCTGTACTGCCAGCCGTCGCTGAATCGTTCGGCGTTGATGGCGATGGGTTGTTCCGCGCCTCGTCCGGGATAAATGGTTACGAAGACTTTGCCGCTGTAAGGCGGTTTAGCGTCCAACTCACGCCAGAGGATCTGTTTGATGCGCTCGCACGAAACCGGGACGAGGGTCGGATCCAGCCGGATAAACGCAGCGTTCGTATCGAGATTCGAGGGAGCGAACGAGTACTGCGTTCCGGGAGCGACGTGCACCAGGAACTGCCCCGAAACGCTGCGGGTCGAAAAGCTCTCCGGCGGGTAGGACTGTGCTGACGCGCCGAGCGCAAGCAGGGCAAAAAGCAAGGCTACCCAGAGCGTCCTCAGGTCCTGCGCTGGGCTGGCGGCGCGCATTTCAGGTCTTCGCCGGAGGCGACCCGCCGCTGGCCGGCTTCGCACCGGTGGACTTGCTGTCGGTGCCGCTCGAACTCTTGCTTTTGCTATCGCTGCTGCCGGCGGAGGATTCCTTCTTGGCGGCTTCTTTGTATTTCTCGCTGCGATAATCAGTGATATAGAAGCCGCTGCCTTTAAAAATCAACCCGGCTCCGCCGCTGATCGCGCGCTTTACGCGACCTTTTCCCCAGCGTTTCTGCGCACAGGATTGCTCGGGGCAGACCTCGAGGGGTTTTGCCGAGATCGACTGGAACTGTTCAAAATGGTGTCCGCACTTCTCGCAAATATATTCGTATGTCGGCATAGCCCGCACCTTAATAGCGCAACAGATTGGGTGTTGGAAGTTGAAAGTTGTGCGTTCGAAGTTATAGGCCGGGCATCCAGTCGAAATTGAAGCTTTGGCTTTTGGGCCCCAAGACGATCTGGGTAGGGGTTCGATGTTGGATGTTCGGCGTTGACTGTTGGAACTTCAGACCTTTTTAACCGAAGCTCGAACTTTCAACGTCCAACCTCTAACAGCCCCTCACCCCGCCCCTCTTCCCATCGGATGGGGAGCGGGAAAAGCATCGATCTAGGCTATCTGCACCTCGAAGTCTTTTCCTTCCCACTTGTCTTCCCGGCGGAGGGTGAAGACGACGCGGCTGCCGGTGGGTAATTGGGCCGTAGCCAGATCGGCGTACCAGCAGCCCAGGCCGGTTTCGCGCGCGGGCACATCCTCTGTTTTGCGCCAGCCGTCGGCACTCCAATGCACCGTAACCGGGTCTTCCGTGATAATCCGCAGGGTTTTCCCGGAAGCGATTTGCCGCGGCTGGTGAGCAAGCGTCCATATCTCAACAAGGTTTTTGGGCTGATTTTGCACATACCGTTCGTATGCAGGAGGGATCCGATCAAAACCGACGCCGTCCTTGCGGCTGCGCACCAGTGTGAGGTATTCCGCATGCGCCCAACAGAGCGGCATGGCGGAGCCCGTTGGGGCGCCTCGCACCAGCCGCGCTTCAGGCAAATCGTCATTGTCCCAAACCTGTTCGGGCAACATGCCGCCATCATTGGCAAACCGCTCCATGGCGAGAATAAACGGGAGCGGGTCGCGGCCGGCGGCCAGCTCGTAATGTCCGCGCTCCCCCGTTAGCAAAGGCCAGCATTGACCCGTGCCGGCGCCGTCGAACGGGCTACCATCGTCCTTTTGACCGTAGCCATCATGATTGTATCTGCGCCAGCCTGGACCTTGCGGCAAATCGCGCTTCAAAACGGTATCAATCACCGCAAGCGTGTCAGTGATGACAGGATCCTGGGCTCCGCGTATGCCCAGCCTCACCAGCTCGAGAAAGTCAGTCGCGACAACATTGCGCGCGGGATGGATTCCGCCACTATTGGTAATCTGGATCGTGGCGTTGTCAGGGTCAGGATCCTGCGCCGGTTCGTTGGGATCGGCTGGCGTGATCCGAATATAATGGCGCGGCTTGCTTGGAACCAATTCGCCTCGCCGCGTCACCGTCCAGTTTTCGAGATGCGCCGAAAGCCAGTCGGCATATTCGAGGATGAAATTTGCCGTTGATTCGTCGGCATAGTGGCGGGCAAATTCAGCCGAGCACACCAGGCCCGCAATAATCCAGGCGAGCGTTGAAGGCGAGTAGCCTGCGTTCTCCTCCCATCGTTCCTGCCCGGTGACGGGCCCATGCAATACCAAGTACCGTGTGGCCCGGAGGACCAGCGTCCAGGGATCGAACAGACCCAGGGCATTGGCCCGTTGCAGGCGCCAGGCCAAAAGGATTGGCGCGGCCACTTCATCGAGCTGTTTGCCCTGCCAATAGGCCCTGCCATCAATCCAGCTATTCTGCGGCACAGCTCCATCGCGCGCCTGGATGCAAGCCAGCCAGATGAGGGAGCGCAACGGTGTCGCGCTTTGTCCGGTTGCGAGCAAAGCGGAGGCGCTCTTGACGAGGTCGCGAGTCCACACCAGGTGATAACCGCCAAGGTCGGCGTCGCTCTTGGTTTCACCCCAGGGAATGCTCATTGAAGCTACCAGCGCTCCCGGAAAGATTTTATCTTCGTGTGCCAGGAGGACCAAACGGCTCAGGCGGTACAGGTGACCGCCGTCGCCGGTATGCTCGGTGAAGAGCGAATTGCCGGCCGCCTGGCCTTGAGTTGATGACTCCTTGCTGCTTTTCGGTTGCTTGCTCGTGGTACCCTGCGTGGTTGGTTGTGCCGGCGTCGCGTTGTCAGCCGCCGGCACCGTGCGTTGCCACTGGCGAACGTAATGTTCGAGGTGCTGTTCGAATGAAACCGACAGGGACTGCAACAGCTTTGTGGAGGCGCTCTGCGAGCTGCGCCCGAACGCAACACCCAACACAAACTCAAAACCGCGGGACAAATCGATCTCGGCTGTCAGCGCGATGTTGCCGTCCTCGGCGCGCTGGAATTCCCAATCCATCCGGTAATTGTCCATCAAATCCTGCCAGCCGTCGCTGTAGCCAACGTATCCTACTGATCGCCGCGTGAAATCCGGATTGCCCCCAAACACCATATGCACATCCTGACGCGCGACCCGGAACACGGGCCGGCAATCCACGTCATACCACCAGGCGGAATTATGCTGGCCGAGACCGCGCAGATGGGGTGCCAGCAAAGCATAGATGCGAAGCTTCTTGCGCAAAGTCTCATCAAGAATCTCCACGCGCGTGCGCATCAGGAATACCGAGGCATGCGGGTCCGCTATAACGTCCTTCACCAGCCGGTATCGCCCCGCCGGATCGGAGTTGGTCAGCCGGTAAAACAAGGTGCTTTTCTCCGGGTATTCGGTCCGGTGCTCGAGATCCCGGCGTTCCTCGTGGCAGAAACTCTCGCCATCAGTAATCAGGAACTGAAAGTCGCGGGTATTGGGGCAATCCACGTTCGGGTAGTAGATCTCGTTGATAATGCCGTGGCTTAAGGTGAACCAAACGCGGCAACTGGTGTGGTAAGCTGTGCCGATGCCTTCTTTGCTGCTGCGCGTCCAGCGCGGCTCGATGCCGGGCGCGCCAAATGCCTGGCCGTCTTCTGGTGGGTTCATCTGGTCTCGGACCCCGCAGGGTCGCCACAACATAGCGCAACTGGTCGAGACGGCATGCGGAAATCAACGAGGTTCTTTTTTTGGTTGACCGCGACTCCGGTCAGGTTAGTTTCGGTTTATGATCGAAACACGCGATCCAACCGTGCGTACGTGGAGGGCGGAGTATCTGACAATCCAAAGACTCAGAACCTGGTTTTGCCTGGCGCTGGCCGTCTTGCTCATCGGGCCCGCATTCGCGCAGACTGCGGATCCAGATGATCAGTACCTCACGATCTATGGGCAGATCCAGGAGGCCGATTCTCTGACTACCAGCGGGCAGCGCGACGCGGCTGTAGCCTTGTATCAAAAAGCGCGAACAGCCCTCGAACAACTTCACAAGAAGTATCCCAATTGGAACACGAAACTGATCGCGTTTCGATTGGATTACGTGGATCAAAAGCTGGAGGCGCTTTCACCGAAAGGGACAGCTGCTACTGCCGGGAAACCGACAGATGGCGGAACCATGGCCGGGGCCCAGATCAAACTACTGGCACCCGGCGGTGAGCCGCGCAAAGCTCTGCGGCTACACCCGAAAGCGGGTGACAAGCAGGCGCTTGCCATGACCCTGAAATTAAACATGGGAATGAAGATGGGGGCGACTGAAAGTCCGGCTGTCCAGATGCCACCGATCGTCATGACGATGGAGACGACGGTGAAAGATGTCTCCGGGGATATCACGTACGACCTGGCAGTGAAGGACATGAGTGTGCGCGATGATCCTGGCACGCCACCACAGGTGGCGACGGCTCTGAAAGCAGCTATCGGCAACATGAAAGATGTTTCAGCAGCGGTCACGGTGACTGACCGGGGAGTTAATAAAGTGACGCGCATGAACGTTCCCGCGGGGGCGGATCCTCAGTCGGGCCAGATGATCGAGCAACTCAGGCAATCGTTTGCCTCGATCAGCGCACCGTTGCCGGAGGAAGAAGTTGGGCCTGGCGCGCGATGGGAAGCGCGGATGCCGGTAAAATCGCAAGGAATGGCCATCGATCAAACGGCAACTTACGAACTGGTCTCGGTGGAAGGCGATGTCGTTAATGCTCGCTGCACCGTGACGCAGCATGCTGCCAATCAGAAGGTGCAAAGTCCTGCCATGCCGGGTTTGAAACTGGATTTGATACAGATGAGCGGGCAGGGCTCGGGCACGCTCACTATGGATCTGGGCCAGGTCATGCCACGTGAGGGCAAGGTGGATTACCATTCGGAAATTTCCATGGCCATGGGCACCGGCGCGCAGAAGCAGACCATTGGCACCAAAATCGATTTGAATCTCCAGCTCGAAAAAAGTAGTGCCGCCCCGCATATTCGATGAGCCTTGTAAGTAGCGCAGGCCTCCGAGCCTGCTGTATCGCCGACCTCTGAGTCGGCTGAGCGGCGCCAGCTTCGCAGCGCTCGCAATTCGCAGCGCTCGCAGGCTGGAAGCCTGCGATACAGCAGGGTCCTGGCGGACGGGCATAAAGCCTGCCCTTCTGACCGGAAAAATTCTCGGCTCATAACGACTGCTGCGTTACTCTGCCGGGATGGTGAAGAAGCTCTTTTTGCTGGACGGGATGGCTCTGGTCTATCGGGCGCATTTTGCGCTAATCGCCAAGCCCATCTTCACTTCCAAAGGAGTGAACACCTCCGCGTTATACGGCTTTACCCAGACGTTGCTGGAAATCCTGAACAAACAGCAACCGACGCATTTGGCCGTCGCCTTCGATACCGACGCTCCAACCGCCCGGCACGCGGAGTTCGCCGACTATAAAGCCACGCGTGAGACCATGCCGGAAGATCTCAGCCAGGCGCTCCCTCACGTCCGTCGCATGCTCGACGCCTTCCGCGTCCCCGTGCTGATCTGCGATGGTTACGAAGCTGACGACATCATCGGCACTCTCGTGCGGCGTGCTGAAAAAGAAGGTTTCCAATCTTACATGGTGACGCCCGATAAGGATTTCGGCCAGTTGGTGGACGCCAACACTTTTCTCTACAAACCCGGGCGCATGGGCAGTGACGTCGAAATCATGGGCGTCTCCGAAATCCAAAATCGTTGGGGCATTAAACAGCCCGAACAGGTCGTGGACATTTTGGCGTTGATGGGCGACTCCACTGACAACATCCCTGGCGTCCCGGGCGTCGGCGAAAAGACCGCCATGAAATTGGTCGGCCAGTTCGGTACGCTGGAGAACCTGCTGGCTCACTCGAGCGAACTAACCGGGCGCATCAGGGAAAACCTCGAAAAAAATCGCGACCAGGCATTGCTCTCCAAACGACTTGCAACTTTAAACTGCAAAGCGCCCTGTCCAGTGGATCTGGAAAAACTGCTGCTGCAGCCACGCGATGACGAGATGCTCAAAGGCCTGTTGGTCGAATTCGAGTTTAATTCCATCGGCCGCCGCCTTTACGGTGATGATTTCAAAGCTGGCCGTGGCTTCCAGGCGGCGGCACCCCAGACTCCAATCTCCAACAGCCAGGACTTATTGGATCAGGAAACCGAACCGGCCGCTCTCGAACCGGGCCCTGTGCCCGCCGCCAATCTCAAAAGACTGGCCGATGTCCCGCACGATTACCATCTCCTCTCTTCCAAGCAACAGGTGTCGGACCTTTTGCGTCAGCTCGAGCAAAGCAAATCGTTTGCCCTGAATGTTGCGACCTCCAGCACCGATGTCAAAAAAGCGAAAGTAACCGGACTCGCCTTCGCTCTGGCGCCTCATTCCGGCTATTACGTTCCGCTCGACGGTTCCTCGGCTGCAACTTTGGAGCAGTTCCGATCCGTGCTCGAATCCGACCGTGTCGAAAAGATCGGTCACGACCTGAAATTCGCCATGAGCGTGCTGCAATGGCACCAGATAACCGTCCGCGGCAATCTGTTCGACACCATGATCGCCCACAGCCTCATCGACCCTGACGTGCGGCACCAGCTGAGTTATCTCGCCGAGTCGTATCTAGGCTACACACCCGTGACGATTGATTCCGAAGGTCAGGGAGAGCTCAGTTTGGACACCAAGCCGCAACAAAACGCGGCCGACGCGGCAATCGAGTCAGCCGACTTAGCGTTGCAGCTCCGCACTTCACTCGAGCCTCTGCTTAAACAAAAAGGACAAGAGCGGGTCTTTTATGAAGTCGAAACCCCGCTCATCCCCGTCCTCGTCGCGATGGAATATGAGGGCATTCGCATCGATGTGGGCGCGCTGGCCGATTTCTCTGCCCAATTGGCCAAGGAAATCGACCAGCATGAAAGAACCATTTGCCGCCTCGCGGGCACAAACTTCAATCTCAATTCACCCCGGCAGCTTGGCCAAATCCTCTTCGATGTAATGAAGATCTGCGCTGCTCCGAAGAAGACCCGGACCGGCCAGTACGCGACCGACGAACAAACCCTCCTGGCTCTAGCGCCCGACCACGAAATTGTCCGGCGCCTGCTTGAACACCGCGCCGCAACCAAGCTGAAGAGTACCTATGCCGACGCCTTGCCCACCGCCGTGTGGCCCAAAACCGGCCGCGTCCATACGACCTTCAACCAGGTAATGACAACCACCGGTCGGTTGAACTCGCAGGATCCCAACCTCCAGAACATCCCGATTCGCACTGAACGCGGCCAGGAAATCCGCAAGGCCTTTGTTCCGCGCAGCCCCGAGTATCGTTTGCTGTCCGCCGATTATTCGCAGATCGAATTGCGCATCATCGCTGCTCTGAGCCGCGAGGCCGGACTGCTTGAAGCGTTTCGCACCGGCGCTGACGTCCACACCGCTACGGCCGCCAAAGTTTATAACGTCTTGCCCGATCTGGTGACCCCGGAAATGCGGCGCAAAGCCAAGATGGTCAATTACGGCATTGCCTACGGCATCTCGGCCTTTGGCCTCGCTCAACGTCTGGGCATTCCCCGAAAGGAAGCAGCCGCGATCATTGATCAGTACTTTGCCCAGTTCCCTGGCATCCGCCGTTATATGGAAGAAACCATTTCCTTCGCACGGAAACGGGGTTACGTCGAAACGATTACCGGTCGCCGCCGTTATATCCGCGACATCAATTCCTCAAACAATACGATTCGCAGCGCGGCAGAGCGCAATGCGATCAATGCTCCAATCCAGGGAACCGCCGCCGACCTGATCAAGCTTGCCATGATCCAGATTCATACCGAACTGGTTCGGCGGCAGCTCAAGACCCGCATGCTGCTGCAGGTCCATGACGAGTTGCTCTTCGACGCGCATCAATCTGAAGAAACGGAAGCGCGGCCGCTGATCGAAGAGAAAATGAAAACTGCCATTCCGCTCGACGTCCCCATTGTCGTCGAGTTAGGTGTAGGGGCGAATTGGCTCGAGGCGCATTAGCTTTTTTTGTCTTGTCCAGCGCAAAATCGCGCCAAAGAAAAGTTTAAAAACATCGGTTGCAAGCCGGTTTTTTCAGGTTATCTTCTCTACCATGGACTGGCAGCAGTTGGTGTCTTTGTCGATTGTCGCCGCGGCGGGCGTGATGCTGCTGTGGCGTAAACTGCACCGTCCGAAATACAGTTTTCAGCAGGGCTCACCTTGTGGGTGCGCCTCTGTTTCCTTACGACCCCCGCAGAATTCTATCGTCTTTCACGCGCGCAAGGGCCAACGGCCGCGGGTGCTGATCAAAATGAGATGACCCGCTTGCGCGGATGTTCCTGGTGAGATAAAGTCTGTTCGCTGAGATGGCCATGTGCAAAGTCAGTTCATCCGTGCATTTTGTGACGCGTTCGGTCGCTGGTGTGCGGGAAGGCGCCGCGCGGGCGCACTGGGTGCCCAATACCGATGTTTATGCCACCGACAACGGTTTGGTGATTAAAGTCGAACTGGCCGGCATGCGCAGCGAGCACTTGGAGATTACGGTTGAAGGAAATCGGTTGCGGATTAGCGGCAACCGTCCGGATGGCTGCCGCGCCGCAAAATGCAATTTCCTGGTGATGGAGATCAATTACGGCCCGTTCGAGAGCGAACTCGAGGTTCCCGCGGGTTACGATCTCAGCCAGGCTAAAGCAGCTTACCTCAATGGTTTTTTGCGCATTGACGTGCCGGTTGCCACACGGTCATCGAAAAGCACGAAAGTGCCCATTGCCGAAGGAAACGCCTCTTTGATCTGAACTTTTTCCGGGCGTCGGGCATCTAAATTGCTGGAATGTCGCGATTATGACCTCGCCCGACACGGAATTTGTCAGCATCCTCGGCGCCGCCGGAAGTCCGGAAGCGCCGCCGCGAGTGTCTTCCACTTCGCTCCCGGAGCAGTTGCCCATTCTCGGCCTCTCCGACATCGTTATCTTCCCCGGCATGGTCGCTCCGCTTTTGGTGGAGACCACGCAGAGCACCAAGCTCATTGACGATGTTGTCGGTGGCGATCGTCTCCTGGGCGTCGCCCTCCAGCGCAATGCTGAGGCTGAAAACCCGATGCCCAACGAAATGCACGAGGTCGGCTGCGCCGCGCGTGTGCTCAAGATGCTCAAGTTCCCGGACAACACCGTCCGCGTGCTCGTCGAGGGTTTGTGGCGCATTCGCATCAGGAACTACACGACCACTGATCCTTATCTGATTGCCAAGTTCGAGCTGATTAAAGATATGACGGAGGATTCCGTGGAGCTGACGGCCATGATGCGCAACGCGCAAGGCCAATTCCACGAAATTATCAAACTCTCTCCGGCGCTTTCCGAGCAAATCAAAATCGCCGCACTCAATACGGAGAACCCGGGCCATTTCGCCGATCTCATCGCCGTTAACCTCAATCTCGAACTGCAGGAACGCCAGCGCCTCCTCGAAACCGCGTCGGTTAAGGAGCGCCTCACGCGACTGCTCCCCATGCTCAATCGCGAGCACGAGGTCCTCACGCTCAGTTCAAAAATTCAAACCGAGGTCGCCACCTCCATTTCCAAAACCCAACGCGATTTCTTTCTGCGGGAGCAAATGCGCGCTATCCAACGCGAGTTGGGCGAGTCTGACCCGAACGCCAGCGAGATCCGTGCGCTGCGCGAGAAGATCGAACAAGCCTCCTTGCCGGCCGAAGCCAAGCAAGTGGCCACGCAGGAATTGGAGCGCCTCCAGCAAATGCCACCGGCCGCTGCCGAATACGGCGTCACGCGGCATTACCTGGACTGGATCCTCGGGTTGCCCTGGACGAAAGAAACCGAGGACAAAATCGATCTCACTGAAGCGGAACGGATTCTCAACGAGCAGCATTTCGGGCTGGTCAAGGTAAAGGACCGGTTGCTCGAGTTTCTGGCTGTGATCAAGCGGCGGAAACAAATCAAAGGCCCGATCCTTTGTCTCGTCGGACCTCCCGGCGTCGGTAAAACTTCCCTCGGCCGAAGCGTGGCGGACGCGCTCGGCCGCAAATTCGCCCGCATCTCTCTGGGCGGAATGCGCGATGAAGCCGAGATTCGCGGCCACCGTCGTACTTACGTCGGCGCTCTGCCCGGCCGCATCCTCCAAACCTTGCGCCGCGTCGAAAGCCGTAATCCGGTGATTCTGCTGGACGAAATTGACAAGGTCGGCGCCGATTTTCGCGGCGACCCTGCTGCCGCTTTGCTGGAAGTGCTCGACCCGGCCCAGAACAATACCTTTACCGACCATTACCTGGATCTGCCCTTTGACCTTTCGCGCGTGCTGTTTATCACCACCGCCAACTGGCTCGATCCCATCCACCCCGCCCTGCGCGACCGGCTTGAGGTGATCGAACTGCCCAGCTACACCGAAACCGAGAAGCTCGAAATCGCCAAGCGTTACCTGGTGCCACGCCAATTGGAAGAACACGGCCTTGCAAAACAGGAAGTTAAATTCCCGGACACCACCCTGCGCCGAGTTATCCACGACTACACTAGGGAAGCCGGCGTGCGGCAACTCGAACGTGAAATTGCTGCCCTCACGCGCAAAGCGACACGCCGGATTGTCAGCAACGGTCACATCCCCAAACCACTCGTCCTAAAACCCGATGCCCTGAAAGAGTACTTGGGCGCCGCTCGGTTCTTCAATGAAACTGCGGAAACGATCAGAGAATACGGTATCGCCACCGGGATGGGGTGGACGCCGGTCGGGGGTGAGGTCCTGTTCGTCGAGGCCAGCCGCATGCCGGGAAAAGGAAGTCTCCTGCTGACCGGTTCCCTCGGCGAAGTCATGAAAGAAAGCGCGCAAACCGCCGTCAGCTACTTGCGCAGCCAGGCCAAAGTGCTTGGCATCGACCTTTCCGATTACGGCAAATTTGATATCCATATCCACGTGCCGGCTGGCGCAACTCCCAAAGACGGCCCCAGCGCCGGCGTCGCTCTGGTCGCCGCTTTGGCTTCTTTGCTGACCCACAGGCGCGTTCGTTCCGATACCGCCATGACGGGCGAAATCAGCTTGCGCGGTCGCGTCATGCGCATAGGTGGCGTGAAAGAAAAAGTACTGGCAGCCTCTCGCTTTGGCATCAAACAAGTCATTTTGCCTGAGCAGAACCAGTCGGACTGGACCGAAGTCCCGGCGGAAGTGCGCGAAAAGATGAAAGTGCATTTCATCCGCCACATCTCCGAGTTGCTTCCCCTCGCGCTGCACTCCAAATAACGCGAGTGCAGAGTGGCATGGGGGCCCACCCAATTATCTCGAGCTTTCTTCTTTTTAAAAGAGTGGTTCCGGTAACGCAAAGCGCCGCTTGGATTCATTACCTGGGTTGAGTATATTCTGGCCTTTGTATGGCGCAAAACCGATCACGCGTGGTTGTCGGGATGAGCGGAGGAGTTGATTCCTCGGCGACAGCGGCGCTTTTGCTCGAGCAAGGCTACGACGTAGTGGGTATTACGTTGAAGCTTTGGCCGCAGGACTGCGTCTCGCGCGCCGAGGACAAGTGCTGCGGACCGCAAGCGGTGACTGATGCGCGGGCGGTATGCCACAAGCTCGGCATTCCTTATTACCTGATCGATGAAGCCGCGGAATTTCAAACCCGCGTCATCCAGTATTTCGCCAGTGAATACAAAGCGGGACGCACTCCGAACCCGTGCGTGATGTGCAATCAGAATCTCAAGTTTGGGCGACTCATCGATCGCGCCGAACAACTCGGCGCCCAGTACATCGCTACCGGCCATTTTGCCCGGCTTGAGCGGGATGCCACCAACGGTCGTACCTTGCTCAGGCGCGGGCGCGATCTGCGCAAAGACCAGAGCTATTTCCTGTTTTCGCTGCGCCAGGACCAATTGTCGCGCGCCTTGTTTCCGCTTGGGGAGAAAACCAAGTCCGACACGCGCGAGGTGGCGCGTCATTGCCGGCTCAAGACCGCCGACAAAGAGGAGAGCATGGAAATCTGTTTCGTGCCCGATAACGACTACGGCAAGTTCCTCGAACAAGCCAGGCTGGCGCAGAAGCATCGCGGCGAAATTGTAGATCTCCAGGGCCGTGTCCTGGGCCACCACGATGGAATCGAGTTTTACACAATCGGCCAACGCAAGGGGCTGGGCATTTCTTCCCCGAAGCCACTTTACGTCATCGAACTGGATGCGGAGAACAATCGCGTCGTTGTGGGCGACGATTCGGCTCTCGAACGCGATGAGTTCGTTACGGACCGATGCAATTGGATTCCTTTTGACTCACCGCCAGGTGAGATGCAGGCCACTGTCAAAATCCGCTACGCGCATGCCGGCGCTCCGGCCACGATCACACCAGAATCCGGCGGCCGTGCCAAAGTGAAGCTACATACGCCTCAGCGGGCGATTACGCCAGGTCAGGCCGCGGTGTTCTACCAGGACGATCTGGTTCTGGGTGGCGGGTGGATCGGGCGGGGTTCGTGACCCGACGAACTGCGGCAAGCAGTTCGGTTTCGGCTTCACTCATAATCCGAAAGCGGACCGTAAGCCTTCAAAGCCAATTCAGGCCCGAGCCAAAGGTCGGCAAACCGGCGTCGGAGTCGAGTCGGAGAATCGGACGGATGGCGCTCCCGCAATCCGGTCCAGGCGAGCATTCGGGCGGTGCGGTTGGCCTCGAGGAGGAGCCAGTTTCCTCTGTGGCGATGCCCGCCGAAGCACTTCTATTAAGACCCGCTCGGCATCCGGATGCGTGTCCTCAGCCTGAGTGCGTCGCATATCCGTGATTTTAAGCCAACGCGGCTGATATGGAAGGCCTGCGAGCGGTTGAGGAAAATGATTGCCCTTGCATATCAACTGGAATATTCCTTGACCATGCTGGCGAAAGTCTGTTCGGCGGCGGTCAATGGCATTGAAGCGTATCCGGTCGAGGTCGAGGTCAATGCCGGTTATGGCGACACGTTGATCGTCATCGTTGGTCTACCTGATACTGCGGTAAAGGAGTCGCGCGATCGCGTGATGACGGCGTTGATCAATTCGGGGTTCGCCTTCACGTTCGGGCGCACGACTATCAACCTGGCTCCTGCAGATGTGAAAAAGGAGGGGCCAAGTTTCGATCTGCCGATTGCGGTCGCAATGGTGGCGGCGAGCGAACAGCTGGAAAGCACGCAACTGGACGCGTTTGCCATGGTGGGAGAACTGGCGTTGGACGGCGCCGTGCGCGCGGTCAAAGGTGTTTTGCCGATTGCCCTGAGCGCACGCGCCTTGGGCAAACGAGGGGTGCTCGTGCCGCCTGAAAATGCCGCCGAAGCGGCCGTGGTTGCGGGGCTTCAGGTTATTCCTGTGCGCAACCTGCGGGAGGCGGTTGGATTCCTGGAAGGCGAAGTGAAGATTTCGCCGACGGAAGTCGACATGACCAAAATCTTCGAGCAGGACCACGAAGAGGAAATCGATTTCGCCGAAGTTAAGGGCCAGGAATCGGTAAAACGGGCATTGGAAATCGCCGCCGCCGGCGGCCATAACGCGCTGCTTATCGGCCCGCCAGGCACCGGAAAATCGATGCTCGCAAAACGGCTGGCGACGATCCTTCCGCCACTGACGCTCGACGAGGCCCTGGAGACAACCAAGATTCACAGCATTGTGGGCCTGCTGGCACCCGGACAGGCGCTTGTGACTCGGCGGCCTTTTCGTGCTCCGCACCATACGGCCAGCGACGCCGGGTTGCTGGGCGGCAACATCAATCCGACCCCGGGCGAAATCTCGCTCGCGCATCACGGGGTGTTGTTCCTCGACGAGTTGCCGGAGTTCAAGCGGAGTGTCCTCGAGACGATGCGGCAGCCGCTTGAAGAAGGCCGAGTAACCATTTCCAGGGCCGCAGGCACGATGACGTTCCCTTCTCAATTCATGCTGATAGCAGCGATGAACCCTACGCCGGATGGCAAAATGCCGGGTGAAAGCCGCAGCACACCGCGCGAGATTCAAAACTATCTGGGCCGGATCTCCGGCCCGTTGCTCGACCGAATTGATTTGCACATTGAAGTACCCGCCGTTCCGTTTCGCGAAATCTCCAGCGCGCAGAATGGGGAGGCATCGGCGCAGATTCGCGAACGAGTGATCGCGGCTCGGCGCATTCAGCAAGAGCGCTTCAAGGCCAAACCCAGGATCACTTGCAACGCCCGCATGGGCAGCCGTGAGCTCAAGCAATATTGCGCGCTCGATGAGACGGCGCTGGAGATGCTGAAATTTGCTATGGCGGACCTGAACCTGAGCGCCCGGGCCTACGATCGCGTTCTGAAGGTGGCACGGACCATTGCCGATTTGGCCCGTTCGGATCGCGTTCTCTCCGACCACATCAGCGAAGCGGTACAACTCCGGTCCCTGGATCGGCAGATCTGGACCTGACTGCAATGGCTCTGCCCGGCTAAGAGCAATTTGGCTGAAGGAGCGCGCGCGGTCCCCGCTCGCAGCGGCCGGAATTGATGCAAATGCGGAACTTGTCGTCTGTGACAGAGCGCACCGCGGTCAATAGCGGCATTTTTGGAAACATGTTATAGGCTGCGCCAGCTGTATCACCGTCTCTCCAGCAAGTTTGATCTTCCGGAGTAGCTGTGCCAAGGTTCGATCAGCGAGTTTATGACGAGCAACCAAGCGAGCCGCTCCAATCCAACTGCCCTGGTAATAATCGACGCCCAGGTGAATATGCTAGGTCCGCGTAATCCGGTATCCGATGCGGAGGGTCTACTGGCGCGCCTCCTGGCACTGATCGAACGGTCCCGCACCGCGCAGGCACCCGTTATTTTCATCCGCAATTGCGGTGAACCCGGCGACCCGGACGTGCGCGGCACCGCCGGTTGGGAACTGCATCCCGCACTGCGTCCCGTGGACGGCGAGCTGTTGCTCGATAAAACCACAACCGATGCCTTCGAGAGCACCACGCTCGAAGCAGAGCTAAAGAGATTGGGCGCCACTCGCCTGATTGTCGCGGGGCTGCAGTCGGACCATTGCGTGAAAAAGACCACGCTCGGCGCCCTGGCGAGAGGTTACGAAGTCACGCTCGTGGCTGATGGCCATAGCACTTACGACAGCGACGGCCGTTCAGCGCCCGAGATCTCATCATCGATCAATGCCGAGTTTGCGCATCAGGCAAAAGTTTTGTCCGCGGACCAGCTCCGATTTTCCTGAGAACGGCGGCTGGCCTTTGCCATCGTTGGCCTTTTTAATCGTCACCCGATCTTCAGTCATATAATGTAGGCGCATGGTGTCGGCGAAACCGTGGAAATTTGAGGCGGTAGTGCGCTTGGGGATCGGCGTGTTTCTCTGCATGTTCGTGGGTTCGCTGGTGTTCACGGCCCTGCAGTTGGAAGCGAAGAGCCCCAGGACTTTGCATCTCTTCTACGTGGCGTTTGGCCTATCGCTGGCGTTGCTGGCGTTCACGCTGTTTCTGTTGCGGCGGCCGTGGCGGCTTGAAACGGCTGTGCAACGACTGGCGGCGGTGTTGCTCTGTTTTTACGCCGGGCTCATCGTGGGGGCCTGGGCGCAGAAACTGGCCGGGCCCTCTTTTGGACCGTCGATAAGCCAGATGATTATTGCTTCGATGAGTTTCCAGGGGGCGGCGCTCCTGCTGGTCGCGCGATTCCTGCGCGAGCACTCATTGCCGTGGTCCGATGCATTCGGGTTTCGGAACAATTGGAAACACGCTCTGCTCCTTGGATTCATCGTAGCCTCGTTATTCCTGCCCATTGGCTGGGGATTGCAAGTGTTGTGCGCAAAAGCAATGGAGCATTTGCCACGGCTCCATCTTAAACCTGAAGAACAACAAGCAGTTCAAACCTTGCACCTGGCGCAGACGGCGACGTCCCGTCTCGTTTTGGGCTTCATCACGATCCTGCTGGCACCGCTGGCCGAGGAAGTCCTGTTCCGCGGCATTCTTTACCCGTGGATCAAACAAATCGGTTTTCCTCGTCTGGCATTATGGGGCACAGCTTTGGTGTTCGCTGCAATTCACATGAATCTGGTTTCTTTCCTGCCGCTGGCGTTCTTGGCGCTGGCCCTCGCATTGTTGTACGAACAAACCGATAACTTGCTTGCGCCGATTACGGCCCACGCGCTGTTCAATGGGTTCAATTTTACTTTGCTCTATATCTTTCAGGAGTCGATGAGCAAACTGCAATGAACGAGTTCGAGTTAATCCAGCGCCTGACTCGCTCCGTGCATACAAACAAGGCGGTTGTGGTCGGCCCCGGCGACGACTGCGCCGTGCTCGACTTGGGCATTCCCGATCGGCTTGTGCTGTTCAAGACCGATGCCGTCGTCGAAGGCATCCATTTTGAGCCGGACGCGCCTCCGGAAAAGATCGGGCATAAAGCGCTGGCCCGGTGCCTGAGCGATATTGCCGCTATGGCCGGAACTCCCACTGCCGCTCTGATCACGATAGCCCTGCCGCGGGAGTTTGATCCCGGGCGCGTTGAAGCAATCTACAATGGCCTCAACGCATGCGCCCGCCGTTACGACGTGGCACTCGTCGGCGGGGAAACGACCACAAATCCGGATCGCATGCTCATTTCCGTAGCGCTGCTTGGCTGGGTCAATCGCGGTAAGGGCGTGCTCCGCTCGGGCGCCGAAATTGGAGACGCCATATTTGTCACCGGCGAACTCGGAGGCTCGCCGGCCGGGAAGCACCTGGACTTCGAACCGCGCCTGACCGAAGCACGGTGGCTGGCTGGGCATTTTTCGATCCATGCGATGCTCGATGTGAGCGATGGCCTGGCCGGCGACTTGCGGCACATTCTGAAAGCCAGCCGCGTGGGCGCCGAGCTGTTGGCAACGAGCGTCCCCATCAGCCGCGAGGCGAAGCGTGCCGCCAAAGCCGAAACATCGGCCAAACCGCCGCTGCTGGCTGCGCTCACCGATGGTGAGGATTTCGAATTGCTCTTTACGGTTGCGGGCCGCGATGCCGTGCCGGTGCTGGACGCGTGGCGCCTGCAATTCCCGAAACTGCCTTTGACGTGCGTCGGCAAGATCACTTCCTCCGAGGGCATCACGATTCGCGACCGGCAAGGCGTGCGCCCGTTAACTGCCCATGGTTACGAGCATTTCGCATAGCGCGGCGGAAACCGAAGCTCTGGGCGAAGACTGGGGCCGCGCAGCAGGGGCCGGCCTGGTAATTGGCCTGTCCGGAGATTTGGGCGCCGGTAAAACCCAATTCGTTAAAGGCGTGGCGCGCGGCCTTGGCTTCACGGCTCGCGTGCACTCGCCCACGTTCTCCCTGGTGAATATTTATACTGGCGGCCGAATGCCGCTGTATCACCTTGATCTCTATCGCCTGGACACGATCGAACAGATACTCGCCGCCGGGTTGGAAGAGTATCTTCAACCTGACGGGGTGACGGTTATCGAATGGGCTGAAAGGTGGTTCCGGGACAAGGGCGTTCCAGCCCGGTCTCCGACCAGCAACGCACCGCGGTTTCGCTGGATTCAATTTGATACGTTGAGTGAAACCGAACGCCGCATCAGTTATGACGCTGCTGGCGATTGATTTCTCTTCTCCGCACCGGAGCGTTGCCGTGCTGCGCGGAAACCTCAAAGAGAAGGCGTCACCCGTCCTAAGTGAAGTGGTGGAGACGGGAACTTTGTCCACGCATGCGTTCGACATGATAGACTCGGCTTTGCGTGAAGCGGCGCTCGAGCGCGAACAAATCGAATGCCTCGCGGTGGGCCTGGGCCCCGGCTCTTATACAGGGATTCGCGCGGCGATTGCGCTCGCCCAAGGCTGGCAACTCGCTCGCGCCATAAAGCTCGTGGGAGTAAGCAGCGCCGAAGCGATTGCCGCCCAGGCCCGGGCCGACGGCGTGACCGGCCATGTGGGGGTCGTCATTGACGCCCAGCGCAATGAGTTTTATCTGGCCGAATATGAACTAGGCGCGGGCAGCCGGAGAGAGATTGCGCCGCTTCGACTCGTCGCTTCGGTGGAAGTGCAGGCAAAGCAAGACGCGGGGGCGGTCCTCATCGGTCCCGAAGTGACTCGTTGGTTTGCGAACGGACGTCTGATGTTTCCACGCGCGGCGGCGGTGGGAGCGCTGGCGCAGCAAGCGCAGGGCTTCGTTCCTGGCGAAAAACTGCAGCCGATCTATTTGCGTGAAACCAAATTCGTGAAGGCGCCAAAACCAAAAGCGTTGCCGTAACGTCTTACAGCTCCCTCAAGGCTGCGGCAATGGGTAAACGGGCCGCGCGCACCGCCGGCAATAGCCCGCCGACAAAGCCGATGGCAATGGCCCAAATAATGCCCTGGACCAGCAGCAGCGGTGTGACCCGGAACGCAAAGGTGACCTGGCTGAAACTTTGCCAGTTAATCGTGGAAGTATGAAAGCCGTTGAACGCGAGATATGCGACCGCCGCTCCGAAAGCTCCGCCGACTAATGCAACGGCAAGCGACTCAAGCATCACCGAGGCGATAACCGCGCCACGACCGAATCCGAGTGCTCGGAGAGTGGCTATTTCACGGGTCCGCGTGGAAACTGAATTATACATGGTGTTCAGTGCGCCGAAGATGGCGCCGATAGCCATAAGGCTGGCAACCAGCACACCGAGCGTGGTGATAAGGCTGGTAAGGGTTTTGGACTGTTCGGCGTAATAATCCGCCTGGCGTTGAACGTTTACCGTCAGCCGAGGGTCGGAAGTGAGCGCGTCTTTGAAGGGCTGGAAATCGTTGGGACTGTTTAATCGCGCATAAATGGATTGGAAACTATTGCCCCGATGATAAGCGCCTTGCAGAACCCGGGCATCGGTCCAGATCTCCGATTCGGCCGTGCCGCCGTCGGCGGTGAAAATTCCCACTACATCCCAGGCATTGCGGCCCACGACTAACTTGCTGCCGACATTCAATCCGGAAAACTCGAGCGCGGCACCCGCGCCGACAACCACCTCGTTTTTGCCGGGCTCAAAGACGCGGCCTTCGACGATTTTCAAATGGTTGCGCACCTGAAAAGCCGCCGGTTCGACACCCCGCAGCGGGACATTGGCATCCGTGCCACTGGAACGGCGCGGAAGGTTGATGATCACGAAAAGCTCGGCGGAGGCCAAGCCACCATCATGTCCGCGGGCAACACCCGGCGCGTCCGCAATGATCCGTGTTTCGTCCTGGCCAAACCCGCTCACCATCTCGGTGTCCGCGCCTTTGCGCAGCACGATGACGGAATCCGGCGATGCCGAAGCACGCATGGAAGCCTGAAAGCCGGTCGCCATCGAGAGCACTCCCACCCATACGCCGACGACACCGGCCACACCAAAGAGCGCCGCCGCCACCGAGCCACGTCGTTGCGGAATGCCCAGCAAACCAAACCGGGTCACCGCCCCAACCTGCGCCAACCAGTTTATCGGACCTGACATGTTAGATCCTTCTTAGTGAATCGGCGACGCGCAATCGCATCGCGGCCCAGGCCGGAAACAGTCCCGTTGCCACACCGAGCAGCAAACACAAGAGTCCGCCCAGCCCCAACGCCTGCGGTGGCAAATAGAACATGGGTAAAACATTGGACAACGCCTTGCCCAGCCCCGGAATGATGACGCATCCTAAACCAAGACCAAGGGCGCCGCCCAGGAACGCCAGCGCACACGATTCCGCCATGACCAGGAGCAGAACCTGAACGTTCGTAAACCCGATCGCCTTTAATACGCCGATCTCACCCGTGCGTTCCCGCACCGCCTGCGACATCGTGTTGCCCGTCACCAACAGAATTGTGAAAAAGACGGCGCCCAAAATTGAAGCGGTAATCAAAGCGATATTGCCAATTTGTTTCACCCACGCCTGCACGAAAGCGCCTTCGGGCTCCGCTTTCGTCTCGTATTCCGAGTTCTCGAATTCATGATCCACTTGCCGGGCGATTTCAGCGGCGCGCGAAGGATCCTTAATCTGAATCGTGTACCAGCCCACCTGGCCTTTGGCACCGGCGCGAGCTTCGTCAAAATAGTCATATCGGAAGAAGAGCGAGAACGTGTCGGTATTCTTATCCTTGCCGTCGAAGATTCCAACGAGGTCGAATAGCCAGGTCTGGTTGCCGTCGGCCTGGCGCCAGATCGGGGTGAAGATAGGAACCTTGTCGCCCACTTTCCACCCAAACTTGTTCGCCGTTGTGCGGCCGACGATGGCGCCCGTGCGCGTTTGCAACCAGGCCGCCTTCTGGTCGGCCGGGAGCAAAATTTCAGGATGAATACCCAGAAACTCCTCGGGTTCAACTGGGGTCTGCATGAACGGGACTTTTGGCTCACGGGGGAAATTGCCACCGAACCAGGTCTGGTGCGTGGCCACCGTAACGCCGGAAATTCGCTCCATGCGCTGTTTGTAGCTCACCGGCAGAAGCTGAATAATGGAAACCTTGTGCCGCACGATCAGTCGGTTCTGGCCTTCCAGGCTGACCCCGCCCGTGAGCGCCTGCTGAATCGCCGCTAGCAGAGCGAACAAAATGAAGGCGACGCACACAGACAGGATCGTCAGGAGGGTGCGAACCTTTCTGCGCTTAAGATTGCACCAGATCAGGAAGGCGAATTTCATGACACCGGGGTATCGCTGAGCTGTCCTTTGTTCAGGTACACCGTCCGTGACGCGCGAGCCGCGGCGTGCGGATCGTGCGTGACCATAATGATGGTCTTGCCGTGCTCCCGATTGAGCGCCTGCAATAACTCCAGGATTTCGTCGCCGGATTTGCGGTCCAGGTCGCCGGTCGGTTCGTCGCAAAGCAAGAGCGTTGGATCGGTCACCAAGGCCCGCGCAATGCCCACACGCTGCTGTTCGCCGCCGGAAAGTGTGCGCGGAAAATGATTGGCCCGATGCGAGAGGCCCACGGCCCTCAAGGCGGCGTCGACGTGTTTCCGACGCTCTGACTTTGAAAGGTGGGTCAGCAACAGGGGCAGTTCAACATTGCGCTCAGCGGTCAGCACAGGAAGAAGATTATAGAGCTGAAATACAAACCCAATATGCCGCGCCCGCCAGGCTGCCAGGCTATGGTCGGATAGTTGGTCGATTCGCTCGCCGGAAATGCTGACTGTGCCATTGGTCGGTTTATCCAGTCCGCCTATGAGATTCAGCAGCGTGCTTTTGCCGGAACCCGATGGGCCCATCAACGCGAGGAATTCTCCTGAGGGGACTTTCAGATGCAGGTCTTTGAGAACGTGAATATCCTCCGAGCCGCGGTGAAACACTTTTTCAACGGCTGCGACGTCCACTAAGGTGCCATTCGTCGTCATAAGTTGATGAGAAATTGTTGGCAGACTGCGACCATGCCAGCAATTACAAAAAGTCACGGATTTTTTAAGCGCCTGCGAAAGGCCTGTATAGTGGTAACCCGAATGTTTTATAGCCGTTCGGAGCCGCCTGTCGGGTAGCGCAGATTTGTAATCTGCTGTATCGCCGATTTGCAGTCGGCAGGCACCCGCCGGCCTCAAGGCACCGTATTACAGCGCACTGGGCTGCGTCGGGACCTCAGCAGGCGCTCCGCATGAGTA
The DNA here is from genome assembly GCA_964623885.1 of uncultured Verrucomicrobiota bacterium. GTDB lineage: Bacteria > Verrucomicrobiota > Verrucomicrobiia > Limisphaerales > UBA8199 > CAZUVM01. Next base: position 23,156 of record CAZUVM010000080.1, on the reverse strand, counting down.
TGAAATGACCGATTAAGGACTTGCAGGGTCCAGGCCAATGGCGGCTACGGACCAGTTTCTTTGACCGCAGCCCCATCCGCAATTGGATCGCTCCAATCAACGGCCACTTTCTCGCCGGCAGTAAGCCCCGCAGTGACGACTGCGTCATCGCCGCTGGAGCCGCCTACCGTGACCGCGCGTCTTTCCGCTCGATCATTTTGGATCACCAGCACCACATCGCGCCCATCCTGCTGATGCACGGCGGCCTTTGGCACCATAACACTGCGGGTCGCCATGCTGCTTCCCATTTCGCGGAAGGCGACCTTAATGCTCATATCGGGAAGCAGGCGCGGATCCAGTTTGTCGAATCCGACCCTGACTTTGACGGTGGATTTCTGGCGGTCGGCAGTGGGGATAATCGCAATCACCTTGCAGGGAATCTTCCAGTCCGGATAGGCATCCAGGGTCGCTTCGATTGGCTGCCCGGCTTCCACGCGGTTGATATAGCTCTCATTGACGTCGATCTCTATCTCCAGCGATTGCATATCGACAATCGTGCAGATACCGGTTCGCGTGAAACCGCCGCCGGCGGAAATGGGCGAAATCATTTCGCCTGGTTGCGCGTTTTTTGAAGTGACAATACCCGAAAAGGGCGCGCGGATGACCGTGTCATCCAATTGCTGCTGCCACGTTGCGACAGTCTTCTCCGCCACGACCACATCAGCCTGCTGTTGGATGAGTTTCGCCTGGTAAGCCATTGCGGTCGCTTCCGCGTGGTCGTAATCGGCCTGCATGGCGATCTTGCTTTTGAGCAAACCGGCCTGTCGATCCAGCTCCTGCTGCGCTTCGCGGATCCGCACCCGTGTCTCGGCTAACGCGTTGCTGGCTGACACGAACTGTGCCTCCGCCAGCAGCAGGCTGGCCCTCACGTTCGTATCATCCAGTCGCGCCAAGATCTGTCCCTCTTGCACTTTCATCCCTTCCTCGATCAACACTTCCACGACCTTACCGGTGACTTTCGAGGACACGGTCGCTTCGCGCCGCGCAGTGACATAGCCAGAAGCATTCAATACGGTGCGTTCCTTACCGCCGGTTTGGGCCCCTTCGCGCGCGAGCACAGTCCGCACGCGGATGGGGCGCGGCCGGGTGAGCAACCACGCTGCAATGCCGCCAACCAGAAGAATCGCCAACAGCACCAGCGCCAGTCTCGCGCCAGATCCTGAGCCGGGCCGGTTCGACCGCTCGATTCGCAGCTCATCCAGGTTTGGTTTGGAGCTCATTCCAATCACCACAAGGAAAACTTTTTTAGCCGCATGGGTCAAACCCATTGCGACGCGCTCTTTTGGATTTGTTTTTGAGCAGGTCCGGGGGCAAGCTTAAGAGCGAATGGACCCGTTAAAGGACTACGAGGATGTGTTGCAGAATATCGAGGCTGTTGTGGCAGAAATCTGGCGCAAGCACCCCGAAATGACGAATTACACCGTGATGCGAGCTTACGAGGCGGCAATAGCTCGTTACCACGCGGAAGCTCGAGGATACGCTCCGAAGCCGGCCAACTTAACGGGTCTCGATGCGATGGTTTTCAGTGCCGTGAGCGAAATCTGCGAATGGCGCCTGGGGCGTACTCGCAATTCGGATGACATCAAAGCAATTCCAGTCGAGGATCTTGTTGCCTGTTTGCGGAAGCTGAATAAATCCGTCGAGTTTTGGACCCAGGAAGGCGGGCGCCAGGGTTACATGACGTTTATCGAGCGGTTCGTCTGAGAATGTGTTTGGAAAACTCTGGCGGAGCGCGAGCGGTCCCCGCTCGCAGCGGCCCGAATGCTGTTTAACTTGGGGACGGTGATTTGGACAGGTCTTACTGGCGTCTTTCCCAACCCGCTCTTGAAACTCACTCCTTCACCCACTTCGCTACCTCCGTCGCCGCATACGTGATCAGAATGTCCGCTCCCGCGCGACGCATCGCCAGCAGGCTTTCCAATGTAACCGCGCGCTCGTCAATCCAGCCATTGGCGGCCGCGGCTTTAATCATCGCAAGTTCGGCGCTGACGGCATAGGCCGCGGTGGGATAGCCAAACTCCGTCTTCACACGATGCAGGATATCGAGGTACGCCAGCGCAGGTTTCACCATCACAATGTCGGCGCCTTCTTGAATATCCAAGGCTACCTCCCGCAGGGCTTCGGCGGCATTGGCGGCATCCATTTGATAACTGCGCCGGTCACCGAACTGCGGGGCTGACTCCGCTGCCTCGCGAAATGGTCCATAGAACGCCGAAGCAAATTTCGCCGCATACGACATGATCGGTGTGTCCGCAAACCCGCGCTTGTCCAACTCCTCGCGGATAGCTCGAACCCGTCCGTCCATCATGTCACTGGGAGCCACCATATCGGCGCCTGCTTCGACGTGGCTGGCGGCGGTCCGGGCAAGCAGTTTCAGTGTTGGATCGTTGAGGATGCGAGTGCCGGTTTTGCTGCGCTCGACAATGCCGCAGTGGCCGTGGACCATGTACTCGCACAGGCACACGTCGGTAATAACCAGGAGCTCCGGTAGCTCCTTCTTTAGCAGCCGCACCGTCTCTTGCACAATGCCTTTAGCCGCATAGGCGCCCGATGCTTGCGCGTCCTTCTTGTCCGGGATGCCAAATAGCAGAACGGCCGGCACGCCGGCTGCGTTGGCCCGCGTCGCTTCAACCACGATCTCGTCGGGCGACAACTGGCAGACACCCGGCATCGCGCTGATGGGCCGGCGGAGCTTGCGCCCGCTGCGGGCAAACAACGGCAGCACCAGTTGCGACGCGCATAATTGCGTCTCACGCACAAAGCGTCGCAACACCGCCGATTGCCGCAACCGCCGTGGCCGATACTGAGGGAACTGCCCAACAGCTTGAAAGCTCATGGAACCATGCTAGCGGGCAAGCCCGCGCCGCAAAAGATGAAAAGCGCTAGAGCATTGCTCACACAAGATTAGTGTTTCATTGGTATCAATTCGTGGTTGAAGAACCGTCCCCACCCAAGAACTGCGACCATACGCACAACATTACATTTGGATTTGCAAATCAACGGCCCGCGCTAAACTGCGGCCATGCAAAAACGGAGCCTCACCGCCATCGGCTTGCTGTTGGCGGTGGTGTTCGGTCTCGGGCTTTTCTTTGGAGTTGTCCTGCCGCGCCTGTTCGGCGGACGACCAACGCCGCAGATTTACAATACCGCCACGATTATCAAACAGGTTCAGACCCTGTCCCAGTTGGTGACGGTGAAATACGTAATGGAGAAAATCGAAATCCTGGAAGACCCGCCCAAAAGCTGGTTTGGCAGCACGCTGCCACAATCATGGGCCTGGGATCGTGTGATCCTGGTTGCTCACGGAGTAGTCAATGCGGGCGTGGATCTGTCTCAACTTAAGCCTGGCGATATCGAGATCTCAGATCGAAAAGTAATCCTGCGGCTGCCTCCGGCACGCATCACTGATGCCTACCTGGACGAGAAGCAAACGCAGGTGGTCGAGCACACGACCGGATTGCTGCGGGCACTCAACAAGGACCTGGAAACAACCACGCGCCAGAACGCCCTGGATGACATTCGGCGCGCTGCCCGGAGCAACGGAATTATGAAAGATGCGGACGAACGTGCCCGGACGCAATTAACCCATCTACTGGAAGTTTTTGGATTTACCCAGGTTGATTTCCGCACCCCTTAGTCCATCTCCCGCAGGACACTGCCTCAAATCAGGCCACTAGCGCCCATTCCAACTTTGTTGGAGGGATTGCCGTTAGCCGCCGGATTCCACTCCAGCCGAGGGGCGGCTGGTGATATGATTGATTTTCACCGGATCAGGAATGTCCGGCAAGTCGTCGATTCTAATGCGCAGGGTTCGTTTGTACTTGGATCCAGGGCCACGGCGGCTGAGCCAATGAGCTTGCAGCAATAGCGGCCCGGCCGCCCGGGACTGCGGTCGCCTATTGGTAAGTTGGGCAAACCCCCGCACTTCCTGCAACAACTTCATTACGTTGACTCTGGTAGCCATGCGCTGATTCTTAAGTGCAAGACTGCAAGTCACGTGCCATGGTCTTTTTGGCATTTTGCTTCAATTGCCTGTCGGTTCACTTAAGCTGTCGTCATGGGCAAGCTGAAGCGAATCTGCCCCGGCATTGCTGGTTGAATGGGTGCGCGACTCTTCATTTTGTGCGTTGCCTTGGTCATTGCCGGCGCTGGCTGCCGCTTCAAAGCCGGACCTCACATGAAAACCTCGGTTTGCACGCTCGACTACAACACCCCTTCGGACCCGCGCCTCCAGGCCCAGGTCGAAGCTATCGATGCCAGGCTGCGCAATCGCTTCGGCATGACCAGCGAGCAGACTGCCGTTGGCCTCTTGGATCTGAGAACCGGGCGGCTGGCGATGCTGCACCCGGACCGCGAAGAATACGCGGCCAGCGTGGCCAAGATCGGCATTTTGCTCGCCTGGTTTCACCTGCATCCCGCCGCAGCTACCAACCTCGATGCCACCACGCGGCACGAATTGGATCTCATGATCAAGAATTCGAGCAACGAAATGGCAGCGAAATTCTCTCGCGAGCTCGGCTTGCGACAAATCCAGGAGGTGCTCAACTCCTGCCAACTCTACGATGCCGGCCATGGCGGCGGCCTTTGGGTCGGCAAGCATTACGGCCAGGGCAGCGAGCGCATTGGGGACCCGGTCGGCGACAATTCGCATGCCGCCACGGTGCGCCAATTGTTGAGGTTTTATCTGTGGCTGGAGCAAGGGAAGCTCGTCTCACCAGAGGCTTCACGGACTATGCGCGAGATTTTTGCCGCGCCGGAGTTGCCGCACGACAATATCAAGTTCGTGAAAGGACTTGCCGGACGCCCCGTAACGATCTTGCGCAAATGGGGCTCGTGGGAGGATTGGCTGCACGATTCAGCCATTGTCACCGGCCCAAACCGCCACTATATCCTGGTAGGGCTTACCCATCATCCCCGCGGAGACGATTACCTGGAGGACTTGGCCGCCGCGGTGGACGATTTGCTTAGCCAGCCCAAGCCAGAGCCACCGGCTGCCCCCCACACTTAGCCTGCCACGTTCCCCGCGTTTCTCTGGCCTTCCTTCACCCTCGCCCTTTCGGTGCTGCGGTGTTCCACCCGAACCGGCCCACTTGCTGCCGTTCATGACCTGAAATGATACAGCGAATCCGTAATCCTACTGGATCGCGTTCAGTATCAATTGGCCCGAAATTGCCCGCGATTGGACTGAAAACCGCTGTTGTAAGGGGCTTGTAATACTTGAGAGGGGGCGCAATGTGCGCTCCCAGGCACAAAAGCGATGTTATGAAGGTAAGTGAAAGGTATGGGGACCAACGTAGTGCGTCCGCCTACACGTTAATGGAAGTGCTGGTGGCCGTTTTTGTCACGGCGGTCATTGGGTTGGCTTACTACGCCGCGCTGGCTTCCGGGTTTGCCCTCGTTCAATCAACGCGGGAGGACCTCCGAGCCACGCAAATCATGACGCAAAAAATCGAAGGCATTCGGCTTTGCACCTGGAGCCAATTGACCAATTTCAACTTCCAGGAAAGCTACGATCCATTGGCTGCCACGAACAAGGGAACGGTTTACTACGGTTCCGTAGCCCTGGCTGCCCCCGGAAGCATCACCAACAATCCGTCGTACTATGCCAACATGCAACAGGTAACCGTGAGCCTGGCCTGGACCAATTACAACGGGAAGGTCCCGATACCGCACAGCCGCCAGATGCAAACGCAGGTGGCCCGCTATGGATTGCAGAACTACGTGTGGGGGGCGCAATGAGAATCAACGGCGTTCTTGGACGGCAACGTTGGAGCGATCGCACTGGTTTTAAAGGCTGCCAGGGTTTCACCCTGATGGAAGTTTTGGTGGCCACCGGACTGGGCATGTTGGTGTTCGCGGCGATCATGTCGCTAACCTTATTTGGCACTCGCAGCACCATGGCCATCGCCAACTACAGTGACCTCGACTCCAAGAGCCGCTACGCGCTGGACGTCATCGGCCGCGAACTGCGCCAGGACTCCACGGTCACCGGTTTGCAAAATACTTCCACCAACACTGTTTTGACGCTCACCAATGCCTCCCAGGGGTACCTCGTAAACCTCACTTACGACACGAACAAACGCACCGTCACGCTGGCCAGGACCGGCCAGCAAAACCTGGTTGCCTTAACCGAGTGCGATCGTTTCGACGTTAACCTGTTTCAACGCACCCCTTTGGTCACGGCAACCAACATTCTTTTCTATCCAGCCACCAATACGTCGGGCGTTCTGACGCTTAACCTGGCCAAATTGGTTAGCCTGGACTGGAAATGCTCCCGCCAGATTCTGGCACAGAAAGTGAATACCGAAAGTGTGCAAGCTGCTCAGATCGTGCTGCGTAACAAGCAATAGTCCGGCGCCGACTCGCCAATGAACATCCAGTGCCACCAAAGAGCGCGGGAGCGCGCCAGCGTCTTAATCGTGACGCTGTTCATGGGCACACTTTTCGGAATGTTCCTGTTTTCGTATCTTTATATCGAGCGGTCGCAAAAGCTCATGGCCAGCCGCTCCCAGGCTTGGAATGCCTCGCTTGCCTTGGCGGAAGCCGGCATCGAGGAAGGTCTGGCTCAGCTCAATCCGGGCGCGCCGCTTCCGATAATCAACCGCGCCGGCAACGGCTGGGGCGGACCAACCAACGGGCTTTATGGACCTGTCTCGCGCTATTTCTCCAATTCCGCTTACACGGTCGTTATCACCACGAACACCATGCCCATAATCTACTCAACCGGCCGAGTCATGGTTCCCTCCCTGGGCGCCACCATCTTTCGCACCCTGCGAGTGATGACCACAAATATTCCCATGTTCACGGTAGGCATCGCCGCGATCAACAATATCAATTTCAACGGGAACAACGTCGCTACGGACAGTTTCAACTCCGGCAATACGAATCTCAGCACCAATGGTCATTATGACTCAACCAAGACCAGCACCAATGGTACGATTGCCAGCATTGCGGGGGTGGTGAATGTCGGCAATGCCAACATCAACGGCAGCGTTCTGCTAGGACCGAACGCGAGCAACACGATTAAGAACAACGGCGTAGTCACCGGCGGTGTGTCGAACGATTTCAACGTGAATTTCCCGGATGTGATCCTGCCTAGCGGTAGCGCCGTCGCCGCGACATCCACCTCGCAAACAATCGGCGGCGTTAGTTACCAATACGTCTTCTCCACCAGCGGCTATTACTCCATCAATAATCTCGGCGGCAACGTCTATGTCTCACCCGGCGCGCAGGTCACCTTGCTGCTCACGGGGAGCGCCAGCCCGAACACGATTGAGGTCGGAGCAGACACCAACGGCATTTCCGGACAACTGACGATTTATATGAACGGCCCGAGCTTCTCACTCACCGGGCGGGCGCTTGTCGACGGCGGCGTGCCGGCGAACCTGAGTTACCTGGGCAGCACCAATAACACTTCCATCACGATGAGCGGCAACGCGTCGTTCATCGGCACCATTTACGCCCCGGAAGCCAGCATGACCCTGGGGGGCGGCGGCAGCGGCATCTACGACTTTGTCGGCGCTTGCATTATCAAAACCATCACCATGAGCGGCCACTACCAATTTCATTTTGATGAGGCTTTATTGAACGCCTCCTCGAGAGGTTACGTGGCGACAGGATGGCAGGAATTATGAATTTACGCGGAGAAACTCACACGGTTCGACCAAAAACAAGACGGAAAACCGGCCATTGGACAATGAAATAGTGAAACAGACAGTTATGAAACTCCGCAATCGATCCAGGAACTCCGAGCGAGGCAGCGTGCTTGTGGTGACGCTGTTCATCACTTTAATGCTCGGCATGTTTATCTTCTCGTATTTGTATGTAGTTCGCACGCAGCAAACCATTACGGTCCGCGCGCGGAGCTGGAATTCGGCGATGGGCCTGGCCGAAGCCGGCGCTGAGGAAGCTCTGGCGCAGTTGAATCCCGGCACTCCCCTGCCACCGGTGCTGGATCGCACCGCCAACGGTTGGGGCAATCCTAATTCCGCCGGCGTTTACGGTCCGGTCTCCCGCACCCTGAGCGAGGGGAGCTACACCGTCTATTACACAACCGACTATCCGCCGGTGATCTACTCGACGGGCCGTGTCGCCGTCGCTTCCATGTCACTTCCGCTTTACCGGGCTATTCGAGTGGGCACCAGCAACGTGCCTTTGTTTACTGTAGTCATGGCGGCCAAGCTCAACCTGACTTTCAGCGGCAACAATGTAAACACCGACAGCTTCGATTCCGGCAACACCAACCTCAGCACCAACGGCCGTTACGATTCGACCAAGACCAGCACCAACGGCACCGTGGCCAGCGTGTCCGGCATCGTTGCTGTTGGCAACGCCAACATCAACGGCAGCGTGCTGCTAGGTCCTGGAGCCACCGATAGCATCAAAAACAATGGGGTCATTACCGGTGGCACTTACGATGACTTTAACCCTAATTTTACCGATGTGACCTTGCCTTCGGCTTCCTGGGTTCCCGCCGTCGTTCAGGCTGTTCCCATGCTAATCGACGGGGTTCTCTACAATTACGTGTTCGGCTACGGCGTAGCGAGCAGCGGGGATTACACCATTACAGGTCTGTCCGGGAATGTTTACGTCGGCACGAATAGCAACATTCGGTTGCTGCTGAATGGAAACGCGAGCCCGGGAAACATCCGCGTTGCCGGACCAGGTGGCAACTCCGGGCACTTGACCATTTACATGAACGGCCCCAGCTTTACCCTCAGCGGGCAGAGCACCGTGGATGGCGGCACCGCCAGCAACCTGAGCTACTTCGGAACAACGAACAACACTTCGATTAGTTTGAGCGGCAATGCTGCCTTCACCGGAACCATTTACGCGCCCGAGGCCGACTTCTCGCTGGGGGGCGGCGGCAACAACACTTATGATTTCGTGGGATCAAGCGTGACCAAAAGCGTCACCATGAACGGCCACTTCAATTTCCATTTTGACGAAGCCCTCTTGCGCAACGGCGCCGCCCGCGCCTTCGTGGCCAATTCCTGGAAAGAGCTGTAGGACACCTCAAATAGTGAATCGAGCCTTCGCACGAGCCCGACGTCCTGCAGCATCAGCTCACGCTGACTACTACTGACCACTGATTGCTTAATCGGCAGGCGGGGCTGAGGAGTTCGGAGCTATAGCAAATTAAACAAACCCGTAACCGCGCGCCCGCAAACGACCCCCTCGCCTCCATTGGCCAGTCCGGCTCGGACGGAGGAGAGGGGTTGGGGTTTTCTCCTTAATCGTAATCCTAATCCTTCCCCGAGGTGACCTTCGCGCTTTGGACCTATGAACCCAACCAACTCGGATCGCTTCCCCCTCGCCCCATCCGATGGGGAGAGGGTCTGGGTGAGGGGTCCGTTGCTCTCGTTCGATGTTGGACGTTGTGCGTTGGAAGTTGACCGTTCATGGGGAAGAGGCCCTGCTTTCTGCGGCTACAAAATTATTTAAACTGATCTAAACCTTCGGCGGGCTGACCACCATACAGCCGTCTGATTGTAGTGATTTGCTTGCGCGCGTTCGATAGATTCTGACCGTGGTCCTGGACAATTCGAACAACCAACCGCGGGCGAAGCGAAAGGATGTTCCTGCCAATGAAATCACTACTGAAGCGGCGCCTGGCGGCGAGAGAAGCCATCATAATCGTTGCGGTCCTGACCGCATTGGGCGAGATAGGTTATTGGGCTTACCAATTTACCCCGCCAGGCTGATGGAGGCGAAGGTCAACGCAGCGTTCCCGAAGGCTTGCGACGAAATTCGCGTCGAGCGCGCAAAGATAGTCAGCGCGATTGAGGCGTACAAGGCGCATTTCGGGTTTTATCCGCCGGACCATGTGCTGACCCGCCAGCCGCTCGTGGTCGATCCCGTCACGAACACGTTGTTCTATGAACTCGCCGGGACGATTTACAGTTCGACCAACCAGATGTATCAGGTGCCCGGGACGGAGGCCGCGGAAGCAAAGTACGTGAGAGGTTTCTTCCAGGTCAACGGGTTCAAGAATTGTGGTGATGGCGAGGGCAAGATCACTAACTTTCTGAAAGAGGCTTCTTCACCGGCGCGTCAACTCCACGATGATCCGGACGTGTTCGCTGTGGGTTTTCAGCTCCCTTACGATGGAATCCCGATGGAAGTGTATTTCGACTTTCAAACCAGTCCATGGCGGTACGTGTCCTCATCGCCAACGAACAATCCCGGCAAATTCGATTTATGGATTGAACTGCGCGCCCGATCACACAAGGCCGTGATTGGGAATTGGAAGGCAATCGAGTGAGAACGGGACGGAAGCAGGGCCTGGGGGGGAAGAGGCGATCCGGCGACGTCCGAGATGTAGACTGATGCTCATCGCCGCCTCCGGTGCAGGCCGAAGTTAAAAGGCATGCCTTCAATCTGGCTCAGGTGTCATCTCCAATCTCGGCCCAGCCACTCAATCGCCCGCCGCGTCTCAATCTGCAGCGGAGCGGCCGAGAGCCGCGCCCGACTGCGTAACGAGTCGGCTGCTACGTCGGTGTCCTCCGGCAGAACCTGCGCAACATAACTGCGCAGTCCAAACGCGTCCCCTCGTCCAGCAACCAACTCCAGACCGCCTGACTTCCTCGGGAGGAGAGGAGTTGCGGGGAGAAGAGGCCAAAAAACTTCCCCTCTCTATTGGCGATTGGCTATTTAGGTCCTGATGACTGACCACCGATGACTGATTACTATTTCGGGCCTTCCTCTCCCTCTTAACCTCTCAAATTCCCCAGAAACCGAGGCAAACCGCGCTAAATCACGCCAAACCGCGCCAAACCGCGACTCAACTGCCTTTCTTCTCTGCGTTTCTCTCCACTGCAATAGGCGAAATCGCTCGTAGGCGGCGAACAATTTAACCGCGAATTCACGGGCATGGCGCCAATGAAGAGATTTAGCGTTCATACCCGGTTATTAGCGGTTAAGGGCTTCTCTTTTGTGCTTGTTCATGCCTTCATGTGCCTGATCTTCTCTGCGTTTCTCGGCGATCTTCGCGTCTCTGCGGTAAACTCTCTGCCTTCCGTCCGGTTGCGGCTCTGCCTTGCCTGGTACTTGGTGGTTCCCCTCAATTTCTGAACCTTTGCGCACGTGGCAGCTTTGCGTGCGGCCCAGTCTTTGCCTTTCGTGTGTTTCGTGTATTTCATGGTCCCCTCCCAACAGTTTCCGCAGCTCGCGCACTTCAGTACCAGTGTCATTTTCCTGCCTTAATATTTCTGCCAAAAATCTTCCTGTCAGCTTGGTTGCGACTCTACGGTAAGTTCTGAGTTCCTCCCATTTGAGATCTCAAATTCTCAAATCTCAAATCGACCTCCGGTCACCTGCGATCCACGAGTCCACCGATCCTTCTCACAACTTTTCTTGTAAGAAATCATCTCCCGCCGGCAGTTGCTCAATGGACCGGAGAAGAATCTGAATCTCTTCGGCAGGAAGCTAAGCATTAATAACGGAACGCAGCCCAAGATTAACGATGAACCTCACATACCCAAACATCGCCGGGTCCGGATAGTGCCCTGTTGCCCGGCAAATTAAGTAGAAAGGAAAGCAGCCAATGAAACGTTTAATATTAATCGCAGGCAGTCTTGCAATGACGGTGCTCACCTCAACCGTGCGCGCCGACATGGTGACGGACTGGAACCAAAACTTCGAAAAGGCCGCCAAACTCGCCGCCCAACTGCCTCCCATCGAGTCCCGGATCGCCGCCATCGTGCAAACTGCCGTTTTTGAAGCCGTCAATGGCATCACCCGAAAATACGAGCCATATTTGGTGACGGAAGCCGCACCTCCGGGCGCTCGAGTTGACGCGGCAGTGGCAGAAGCTGCTTATACGACCCTCAAAGCGCTGTATCCGGCGCAGGCGGCTACGTTTGACGCTGAACTGGCCGACTCGTTGGCCAGTGTCCCTGGGAACCAAGGCAACAGCCAATCCATCGCGCGAGGCATTGCCTGGGGCCAGTATGTGGCGAACGTGATCCTTGCCGCTCGTAGCCTCGACGGCTTTTCCGCCACGTTGCCGAACTTCTTTGGAGGCGGCGCTCTGGGAATCTGGCGATCGCTGCCCACAGCGGCGAACGCAGACGGTACTTTGCCCGCGGTATTCCCGCAACTGCGCTATGTGGTTCCGTTTGCGATCGCCAGTCCCAGCCAGTTCCGTCCGGGCCCGCCGCCGGCGCTAACCAGCGCGCAGTACGCGGCGGATGTGAACGAGGTGAAAGACATCGGCCGCGTCAATAGTTCGACACGGACATCCGATCAGACCCAGTTGGCGCAACTGTGGCAGGCCACGAGCATTGCGGATTTGTTCCGTGGTGTACGCGGAGTTTTACCGCCCAACGGCAGCGAGGTGGATGAGGCCAGATTGTTGGCGCTGCTAGCCATGTCGAGTTGCGACTCGCTCATTGCGGTTTTCGACGCCAAGTACACTTATAATTTTTGGCGGCCTTACCATGCGATTCGCCTGGCGGACACGGACGGCAATCCGTTGACCGACGTCGATCCAACCTGGACATCACTGGTTTTCCCCCCACGCCACCAGGAGTATCCTTCCGCGCACTCCATTGCCACGGGCGCATTCATGCGAATCCTGTCGCGGGTGCTCGGCGATGAGCATTCTTTCACGCTCAGTTCCCCGGGATTCCCTTCATTCACCTGGACCTTTGACCGGTTCTCCGATGCCGCCGCCCAGGTCAAAGAGGCGCGCGTATGGGCCGGAATTCATTTTCGGAACTCGGTCAATGTGGGCGGAGACATGGGCATAGCGCTCGGCGATTACGTCGTCGATCATGTACTGCTTCCGCTCCCAGACCAGGAAGAAGAGTAAATCTCGAAAAGCTGAGTGAGTATATTTTCGCCCTGGCCAAGTGCCGGGACGGAACAAGGGCAAATGGGGTTGAGATGCAGGCCGGGTGGTTTGTCATCGCCCGGCCTGCGATTTTTTAGGCCTCGTCGTCGATGTTCCTCTCTGTTTGTGGTGCTAATAGGTGCTAATTGGTGAGATGGGAGCCGGGTTGCACATTCGCGGGATACGCAAGGGGTCGGGGATGATCGGGAGTTGGGTTGTGATTTTCCGGTCGGTGGATTTGAGTCGCGGATTGGCGCGGCTTGGCGCGGCTTGGCGCGGTTTGCCGCGGTTTCTGGGGAAATCATGCAGAAGAGAAAACCGCTAGCGTTGGCGAGCCCGCAGAACAGATCGATTTTTCACGCTAAGACGCAAGACGCCAAGAAAACGTGCAGAAGAAGGCCGCACAGAAACCAAAAACCAACCGTTTTGCCCCACGTGCAAAAAAGGGTCCAAGGGGAAAATATTGAAATATTGCGCGGGAGGCGTAAAACCAAAGTGTCTTAGTGTCTCGGTGTCACAAAAGGGGGACGAAGGGGCCAAGGCCGAGGGGAAAATTTGCGCGGAGGGCTAAAACAGGGTGTCACAGGTGTCACAACACCGTGTTCCGATCCGGGCTTATTGTATGCCTTTAATCGACGCCCAGGGGCGTGGCAATGGCGCCCGGCTGTTGATGTGACAGGAAAGGCCGTCGGCATGTTGGTCCTGGATTTTTATTTTTGCCAGAGACGGGGTGGGCGTGCACGCCCGTACGCCCACTTTGCGGAGACTGCTCAACCGGAGAATGTTGCCAAGAAAACAACCACGCCCACCGCCGAGTATCCACGCCCACAACCACGCCCATCGGGGATTCTTAACCGGGACGTTCCAACCGCTGACGAGTGCTCATTTGAAAGCCCCCGCCTGTTCCCGCCATTGCTTCATCTGGCGCGAGTAGTAGTCGCGCATTTCCTCGCGGCGGGCCTGGCTGGGGGTGGGAACGTTGGGTTGCTGGATTTGCGGCGCGTTTTCATCCAGATACGGTCGGCCGGGTTTGTTTGGGCGCCAGCCTTGGATCGCCTTAACCAGCGCCTCGATGTCCCGACTGTACGCCGGCAGGCCATAGGCGTTGGTCATTTCCAGGGGATCGTGCTGCAGGTCAAAAAACAAGCTGCGGGCCGGGTTGTTGGCCTGGTAGAGAAGTTTTCGGGTTTGGGTGCGGGCCATCACGCTGTCGCGCGTTTCGCAAAATACAATGTCCCGCCCGGTATTGGGGTTGCTCAGGTCCAGTCCTCTCATGGCGGGTGGGACGTCGCATCCGGCGATGCTCAAAATCGTGGGCCCGACGTCAATGTTGCTGACCAGCTTGTTGATGACCGAGCCGGCCCTTTGGCTGCGCGGGAGCTTGACGATCAGGGGCACCTTGGCCAACGGATCGTACATTTGCCCGCCCTTCAGCAGTTGATGGTGGAACCCGAGATACTCACCGTGGTCGGAAGTAAAAATGATCAGGGTATTGTCGTACAGCCCCTTGGATTTGAGCAGGGCCAACATCCGGCCCACCTGGTGATCGATTTCGGAAATGCTCGCATAATAATAAGCGGTGCAACGCCGAACCGCTGCTTCAGTCAGGGTAGCGTTGGTGAAATAGCCTTTCACGTCATAGGCAAACACCTGCGGCGTCCACCCCGGCAACAAGGATATCTTCTCCGGATCATACATGTGCGCCCAGGGTTCAGGTGGGTCGAACGGGTGGTGCGGTTTGATAAAGCCAACCATCAATAGCGCAGGCTTGTCCGGCGTCCATCGCTCGAGCGTCGCCATCGCCCGGTCGGCGATCCAAGTGGTGCTGTAATCCTTCTCCGCAAGATTGCTGGGCAGGGCGCCGAATGTCTCCCAGTAACTCCGGCGCGCGCCTTGCCGGAATTCCGCGCGCTGGTCTTCCAAATCGTTCGCATCGACCAACCCGAGTTGACGCAGGTACCGATGGTAATCGTCATCCCATCGACCCGGGCCGTCCTGTTCGGCGAGTTCCATTTCACTAAAGCCCACGTCCAGGTAGGTGGGCGCAAAATGCATTTTACCCACCGCCTTGGTGGCATAACCTGCCTGGCGCAAGATGGAAGCAAACGTCGGCGTGCCCGGCCGCAGCGTGCAGTGGTTGTCCCAGCCCTGGTGCTCGTGAACCGGCAATCCGCTTAACAGTGAGTAGCGCGACGGCGTGCAAACCGGGAAGGAACAAAAGCTATTGTTGAAGCGCAGGCCATCGGCGGCGAGCGAATCGAGCTGCGGCGTTTTGATTTGCGGGTTGCCGTAGCTGCCCAGGCAATCGATTCGAGTCTCATCACTGTGGATGATGAGGATATGCGGGCGTTCGGGCAACGCGCCGGCCGTCAGAACGACGGCCATGCTGCTGAGAATGGCCCACCCGGCCGCGACAGGATTCAACGGCATGATGCGACAGCTTAAAGCGCCGCCGGAGGCCCGGCAAGAAATGGCGGCATTGGCAGATACCCGGCAGACCCACACCCCGGAGGCGCAGCAACCAGGTATAATGCACCTTGTAAATAATCGCCGGCATTCGTTGCAGCTTAACAATCATAACTCTTGAGGTTTGGAACGGCGGGCTTACGTTGCTGCCACCATGTCCCACGCCTGTACGACCCGGCTATGCTCGTGAATTCCCGTCACGTCCAGGCCGCGATCACATGGATAGCCACCGCTCTCCTCTTCGCGCATCCGCCCGGCGCGGTCGCCGCTCCCCAATGCCGCTTTTACCTGGTGAACCATTCGATTTCAAATTCCGGATTCAACCTGGTTCTGAAATCACAGGCGGATACCAACGGAATCTGTCCGCTCACCTCGGTGAATCTCGAACTGGCCATCGGCGACGGAACGAGTTATCACCACGTGACCTCGAGTGCGCTTCCACTGTGGCAAACCGGCGTCGTCTACACGGCCCAAGCTTTTATTTCGCCGGCGGGTTCCTTCTGGCTCACCTTCAACGGCCAGTCGCTCACCAATCAAACTGTGTTTCAACCGGCGCAGGCATCGCTTTTCGGCTCGCTCGTCGGGAATGATGACGGTGCGACGAACGGGTTCCTCGTCTCGCAGGTGTCCCTTCAAATTTCAAATGGCTCGAACTCTCTGAGCCTGGTCCCGAACAGTAACAGCCCCGTTCCTATCGCTTCTCTGCTGATGTCCGGACCCGCTTCATGGCAAGTGCCCTACTCCGCGGATCCTTCCCTGTTAATCTCCATCACGGCAACTTTCGAGTTCGAGTCCCTGCCGCAACCCACCAACCAGTTCGCGCCGTTCATCGACGCCTTCGGCCAGGCGGCCTTCAGCTCGTGGCCGGGAAAAGTGGCCACCACCAACGATCTCCAGGCAGCCATCGCCGAGGAACAAAGCTGGTCGGCCACGAATGGTCCGGTGCTGGGACTGGATATTTATGGCGGCTCGACGCTGGCCGGCTGGTCCAATCCGCCAACGGGCTATTTCACCTACGCGTCTCATGGGAACCGCTGGTGGCTCATCTCGCCTTTGGGGAACCCTCTGTTTTATTTCGGCATCACCGGCATGTATGACAACATCATGCCGATTACCGGCCGTGAGAGCATCTTTGCCGGCCTGCCGCCGCAGCCCGATTTTGCCGCGGCTTACTCCACCAATGCCTGGGGCGGCGAAACCCAGCAGACGGTTTATGTCTCTTTCGATACCGCCAACCGGATCCGCAAATTCGGCAGTGATTGGAAATCCATTTCCAATACCCAAGCCGTCCAGCGCATTCTCAACTGGGGCTTCGGCGGCGTTGGCAAGGAAGGCGGCCTCCCCAACCTTCCCCGCAGCCCAATCCTCGATCACGGCGACACCAACAACCTTTCAGCGGACGGGCACCCGGACATTTTTGACACCAACACCCTGACCCACCTCCGGTCCACCCTCACCAATCAGATGGTAGCCGACATTGCCAATCCCTTTTTGCTCGGCTGGTCCGTCGGCAACGAAAAAAAGGAAATCATCGCTAGCTCGGAAGTAACCAACATTTTGTTAATGGGCGCTTCGACCTCTGCCAAACGGGCCTTTGTCGACTACGCCAAAGTCGCCATCTACAACAACAACTTCAATAACCTCGCCGCTGCGTGGGACCAGGGCGCAACGAACAAACAAAACATCTATGCCGCGCCGGTGGTGGCTCCCACCAACGACGTGGAAACCCTGCGCCAGTTTTACGAATTCAATTACTACTCCAACCTGAACGCGATCGTGAAGGGCTTTGATTCAAACCACCTGTATTTCGGCAGTTGGATTTTGGGGAACTACGCGACGGACTGGTCGATCGCCGCTTCCAATTGCGATGTCGT
The DNA here is from genome assembly GCA_964623885.1 of uncultured Verrucomicrobiota bacterium. Taxonomy (GTDB): domain Bacteria; phylum Verrucomicrobiota; class Verrucomicrobiia; order Limisphaerales; family UBA8199; genus CAZUVM01. The sequence continues at coordinate 5,942 of CAZUVM010000080.1, read as the reverse complement.
CGGCATCGACGATTTCTCCCCCGATTTCAGTCCCGACCTGCTCGCCCGGATTAAGGCCACCGACAAGCCGGTGTTGCTGGGCGCTTATTCCTATCCGGCGGACTACCTGGGCATGCGCGGGTCCGGCTGGTCCGATTACCTTCAGGTGACCACCATTTCCGATTCCGGTTCCGGCGACCAATACACCCAACGAATTCTCGCCGCGGCCACGAATTCCTGCTTTGTCGGCGCGGAATGGTTCGAGTATCGCGACGAACCGCCTTGCGGCCGCGGCAACACCGACGGCATCGGCTACCTGCCCGGCAGCCTGGTTGTGGGTGAAAACATCGCCTCCGGCCTGGTCGATGTTACCGACCGTCCCAAATACGACCTGGTCAATAAAGTGCGCGCCGCGAACATCACCGCGTGGAAAAACCTGGGCTTGCTGGTGCCGCGAATTATTACCACCGACAGCGCGTTCGGTATCGCCGCAAATGCTTTCGGTTTCAATCTCAGCGGCCAGCCCGGCCTGGCCGTGGTCGTGGAACGTTCCAGTGACCTGGTGACCTGGCGCCCGATGCAGACCAACACGCTGACTGCCGGCATTCTCTATTTCAGCGACACCAGCGTGCGGCGAAACCCGCAACGTTTCTATCGCGCCCGCTACCAATGACCACCCGCGCGCTTCGCCGTCACCCACGCGCTCCCCTGCAACTCAAGTGGTCGCGTCTCCTGTTTGGCGTCTGGCTTGCGTGCGCGTTCGCGCAGCGCGGCATTGGTGCTCCCACCCAGCTCTATCCGCTCACTGTGCTGAGCGATAACCCGAATGCCTATTGGAGGCTGGACGAGACGAGCGGCTTTGTTGCTCATGATCGCGTGGTGGGACACGACTGTTCTCTTACCAACGTGCAGCTCAACGCCGTCGGTTACAGCGCCGCCGATGCGGACACCGCGGCAATGTTTGGCTTATTGGCTTCCACGAACAGTTATGCCGGTGAGCTGGATTTGTCGAGCAACGGCATCCCCAATATCGATTTCGCGCAACCCGCCGGAAACAGTGTCGAGTCCTGGGTGAAAGGCAATCCACAGGTAAACAACGCCGGCATTATTACCAAAGGCCACGGCAATGGCGGCGAACAATTCAGCCTGGACACCGGGAGCGACACGGTTGCCAATCACGGATTTCGCTTCGTGATCCAGATGCCGGCGCGGTGAATCGTGACGCGGCGTCCGCGGTCAAGCTCGCGGTCAAGTTGAACAACCGTTCGCGTTCTCTGGTGTTTTCCTGGATATACTCGTCACTCATGCCCGAAAGCAGTGTCGAAATTATCCGGGGGGCGGGACAACTGCAAGCAGCCGGCGGTAGAGCGCCAAGTGGTTGAGAAGCCGCTTTCGTCAAATCTTCACATGATTGCCACACATCCGTAACACCCTGCGCTGAGGCTGCCTCATGGCAGCGAAGAGCATCCTGATCCTGACGGCGGGGTTCGGTGACGGTCACAACGCGGCCGCCCGCAATCTGTGCGAAGCGATCGAGCAACTCTCCCCCGAAACTCATGTAACGGTGGCGGATTTGTACGAACGCAGCTACAAACGCTTGAACCACCTGGCGCGCAAAGCCTATCTGGGCGCGGTACGCTATGCACCTGGGCTGTGGGCGGGATTCTTCAAAGTAATTGATCGTGCACCCTGGCTGACCGATGGCACTCGCGGACTTAGCCGGCTGCAGCCAACCCTCATGGAATTGCTGGAAAGCACCCAACCGGATTGCGTCGTGAGCACTTATCCGACGTATGCCCACTTGCTCAACTCGCTGCTTCGTGACCATTGCGAGAAACCATTCCGCCTGATGACGGTGGTGACCGACGCTGGTTCAATCAATTCGATTTGGCATCGCTCGCCCAGCGACCGTTATTTCGTGTGCGACGAGCCAACGGCCCAAGTTCTGCGCCAGGCGGGAATTCCGGGCGACCGGATCGAAGCGCTGGGATTTCCCGTGAGCCCGCGATTTGCCGGGCCGGTTTCCGATCCACCACGTCCGCCAAAAGAGGGCCAGCCTTTTCGCGTGTTATACGTGATCAACACCGGCAAAAAGAAAACTGGAAAGGCTATCGACCGATTGCTGGAGATTCCAGGAGTTGAACTGACTGTCACCGTAGGCCGCCACGCTGAACTCAAGGAGAAACTGGCTAAGCGAGCTCAGAAGTACGGCGCGCGCCTGCACTTGCTTGGGTGGACGAACCAGATGCCGGAACTCATGATGCGCAGCCATCTGGTGGTGGGCAAAGCGGGCGGCGCCGCGGTCCAGGAAGCGCTGGCGGCTCGCTGTCCCATGATCGTCAACCAGGTCATCCCGGGACAGGAAGATGGCAATGCTCGGCTGATTGAAGCACTGGGGGTCGGCGTGGTCGCCGGGACGCGCAAAGAGGTGGCTCGCTGGGTGCGACGGGCCATGGACGCGGAGCGCGGGCTTTGGGCCAAATGGCGGGGACGCATGGAAAAAGTATCGCAGCCCGACGCGGCGCTGCTAATGGCGAAACGCGTGCTGGCCGAGTGCGAACTGGCCAGCGATGGCAAGACCCGACCGGAAGTTTTTCCAAAGCGCGCCGGACTCAAGAAAGTGCCGGCGCAAGGATCGGCCTACCGCCATAATCAGCGCGCGCTGCTGTGCGATTTTCATATCCACACCAATTATTCGGATGGCCGCCTTACGGTGCCTGAAGTAGTGGATTTCTATGGGTCACGCGGCTTTGATTGCATCTGCATTACCGACCACTGGACGGATCCCCGGGGGCTAATCGGCAAGCTTTCGCGCCTGACGCCGTTTACGCTGAGCTATGATCAGATCGGAGAATACTTCGAAGTCATCGCCCGCGAAGCCCGCCGCGCGTGGCGGCGTTACCAGATGCTGGTGCTGATCGGCCTCGAATTCAACAAAGACGGTCCGACGAGCAAATCCTCCGCGCACCTGTTGGGGGTCGATCTAAAAGAACCGATCAGTCCGCGCCTGGATCTACGCCGCACCATCGAGCGGATTCACGAGCAAGGCGGCCTGGCGGTAGCGTCGCATCCGCACGTGATGAAGTCCGAATGGACCAAGGACACGCTCTATCTTTGGGAAAACCAGGACGAATTCCTGCCGATGATCGACGCGTGGGAAATCGCAAATCGAAATAACATGTTCACGCCGGTGAGCCTCAAGCGCCTGCCGTTTCTGGCCAATAGTGACTTCCACAAACCCAAACACATTTTCTCCTGGAAAACGCTGTTGAGCTGCGAGAAGGATGCCGAAGCGATCAAAGACTGCATTCGGCGCAACGAGCATGTCTCGATCACACTGTACCGGGGCGAAGCTTCGGAGGAAGCCGCTGCTCCGACCACGTCGTCACTGCTCGCCGGACAACAGTCTGCCGCCGAGTGGGTGCTGGATTCACTGCGTCCGGTGGCGGAACCGGCACACCGGGTGGCCTTGCCGGCGGGAAATGGCAAGAGCTAAACCGTAACTATGCAGTTGTAAAAAAGAGCCAACAAGGGATGTGCACGTATAGACGCGGATACAAATGCAACTGTAGGGAAGAATTGCGCTCACCATTCAATGAGGCGGTCCCAAGGTTGAACCAGCGACTTTTGCTCTGTTTTATCCGTGTGCATCTGTGTCCATCCGTGGTTCAAATGAATTCTTACGGCTAAACGGCTGGACGGCGCTCCATCATTCGTGGTGCTGCAGCCGGGCTTCGGCAAGATCGATGTCGCGTTGAATACGGCGCAAGACTTCGTCATTAATCACGTCGGCGTCCCTCAGTTTGATGATCGAAATGCGCTCGACCCGCAGCGCTTCGTAAGACAACCGCTCGTATTCTGACGAAAACAACCGCAGCTTGGTGCCGGCGCTCTGGGGCTCGGAGCCTTCCAATTGGCGGATATGGTCATCGTATTCGACACGCAATCGCTGGAGGGCATCGGCTTTGGCCGGGTCCTTTTCGGCGATTTCATTGAGCTTCTCGAGCGCTGCCTGATTGGCTTTGAGCCGAGCCTCGCGTTCCTCCTTTTCCATCGAGCGATCGTGCTGGATCCCCAGCCCCCGAATGAGCAGTGGCAAGCTAAGACCTTGCAAGAGGAGGGTAGCCAAGATGACAACAAACGTGAGGAACAGGATTAATTCGCGCGCCGGAAAAGGAGAGCCATTTTGCATCACCAGCGGCACCGCCAGTGCTGCGGCCAGCGAGACCACGCCACGCATGCCTGTCCAGGCCACAATGGTCACGTGACGCCACGACGGATAGGGGTCGCGCCGTCGGATGCTCTTGAACAGCAGCCGCGGCAGGTACGTCGCCGGGAACACCCACAAAATCCGAATGGCGATTACGGCCAGGCTGATGAGCAGCGCATACCACACAAGTCTTTGAACGGAAATGGCATGTCCGGATAATGTGCCAAGGACCTCCGGAAGTTGCAGCCCGATCAACAGGAAAACAAAGCCGTTGAGGATGAACTCCAATGTGTCCCAAAATGGCCCGCCTTGGAGGCGCGTCCTGTAGGAAAGCAGTTCCGGCATGCGCATACCCAAATACAATCCGGTGGTCACGACCGCGAGCACACCGGAAACTCCCAACCGCTCCGCCAGCAGGTACGCCGCAAATGGGGTCAGCAGTGAGACCGTGATTTCGATCGGCGCGTCATCTACCCGTTTATGGAACTGTTCTGCCAGCCAGCCGACCAGCAAACCCACCGCGTTGCCGCCAAAGCCGACGAGAAAGAACTGTGCGGTGGCATGAGGCATTGAAAACGAGCCGGTGATGACCGCCGCTATTGCTACGCGGTAAGCAACCAAAGCGGTGGCATCGTTGACGAGGCTTTCGCCTTCCAGGACGACGACAATGCGTCGCGGCACTGAGAGTCGTTCTGCTATGGCCGTAGCCGCGATGGCGTCGGGCGGCGAAATGATGGCCCCGAGCACGAAACCGGCAGCTAACGGCATGCCCATGTAATGATGGGCCAGATACGCGACCGCCACCGTGGTGAAGAGGACCAGTCCAATGGCCAGCAGTCCGATGGGTCGGAGGTTCGCCCGAAAGTCCCGCCAGGAGGTGAACAACGCCGCGGGGTACAGCAACGGCGGCAACACGAATAAAAAGACGAGCTCCGGTTCGAGCCGTACTTTGGGCAGCTTGGGAATTAAACCCAAGAGCAAGCCGGCTGCGACAAACAGGATCGGATAGGAGATGTTGATCTTGCGCGCGACCAGCGCCAGAACGGCGACTGCCAACAGCAACCCTACAAATATTTCCGCGGCCCCCATCATGACCGCTGATTATTTTCGGGCAGCCAGGCTAGTGTTCTCCGACGGCGGCAATTCCCCGAGCAGGTTATTCAGGTCGAGCGCGCGAGTGAACATCTCTATATCGCCTTGCTTTGTCCGCGGCCACTGCTCTTGCGGTCGATCCCAATAAAGCTCGACCCCGTTTCCGTCCGGGTCGCGTAAATACAAAGCTTCGCTCACGCCGTGGTCCGACGCGCCCTCCAGTTGAATGCCGGCTTTGATTAAGCGGCGCAAAGCGTCGGCCAGCTCGGCTCGGGTCGGATAAACAATAGCCAGATGATACAGCCCCGTTGCGCCTTCTGCCGGAGGCGAACCGCCGGCGCTTTCCCATGTGTTCAGCCCGATATGATGGTGGTATCCGCCCGCAGAAAGGAACGCCGCTTGCCGCCCATAGCGCTGTGTCAGTTCAAAACCCAGCACGTCATGATAAAAGGCAAGCGCCCGTTCCAGATCAGAAACCTTGAGATGGACGTGTCCAATCCGTGTTTGCGGCGATATGGGACGGAAATCTTCGTTCGCTTTCATGTTTAAAGAATACATCAAGAGAAAACAGAGGCGAACGGAGAGATGAACAAAATGCAGCCCCCGTTCGCCTTGATCGACTCGCGCGCCCCGACACTTGCGCACTGCTGCCGATGCGAGA
>CAZUVM010000079.1:0-10112 GCA_964623885.1 uncultured Verrucomicrobiota bacterium | reverse complement strand
CGCGCTCAGCTCGGGTTCGGGGCCGCGCTGGCCGGCTGAATGTCTTCCATCTTTGCGCTCTGCTGCAGAAGGTCGATCACTTTCTCGTTCATGATTTGATCGAAGATCTCGATCAAGCCGTTTCGCTTTTGCAGGTCTTTGGCAAACTTGTCAGGCGGAATCTGGTACATCGCTGCCATCGTCTGGATGCGACGGGCGATCTCTTCCTGCGAAACTTTGATGTCTTCTTTTTCCGCAATTTTCTGCAGCAGAAACGCTACCTTAACGCGCTCTCGCGCGTTTTGCGTGGCGGCGGAGTAGATTTGCTCTTTCTCCCGTTCAAGGATGTCTCGCGATACGCCCCGTTTGGCGTTCTCCTGGACGATATCGTAGACGACATTGCGCGTCTCGCGCGCGACGGCGGTCTCCGGGAGTTCGAAATTGACCCGGTTGAGCAGCGAGCCGATCAGCTGGTTACGCAGCGCTCGCGATTGCTTGTAGTTCAACTCGTTTTCCAAATCGCGCCGGACGCCTTCCTTGAGTTTGTCCAGGTTCTCTGCGCCGTACGCGGTTGCAAACGCTTCGTCCAGGGCCGGCAGCACTTTCTCCTTCACTTCGACGACGTCGACTTCGTAAACGCCCTTCTTGCCGGCGACTTGCGGCGTGACGAAGTCCGCCGGGAAATCCACTATTACAGTCCGGTGTTCGCCTGCCTTGGCGCCTTGAAGTTGATCGGCAAACCCGGGGATGAACGCATTGGCCCCCAGCTCCACCCAAAAATTCTTTTGCTCGGTGAGGCCTTTTGCCGTTGGCGCAAGCTCCGTGATCGGTTTGCCATCGCACGTTCCCGTATAGCTTACCACGGCAATATCACCTTGTTGCGCCGGGCGCTCGACGGTTGTGAACGTCGCCCGCGGCTGGCGCAGAGCTTCCAGCGCGCGGGTCACGTCTTCATCGGTAACCGTGCGCGCCTCGCGTTTGAGCGGAATGCCCTTGTACTCCGGCAGCTCGAATTCGGGCGCTGTTTCCACCGTGGCCGCAAACTGGTACGGCTGGCCCCGGCTGAACTGGATTTCTTCGATGTCTGGCTGGCCGATCACGTCGAGTTTCTGTTCCTCGATCGCCGCTTTGTACGAGTCTGACAGCAGCTTGCGCTTGACCTCTTCCTCGATGTCTTTGCCATATTTGCGCGCGACCATGTCTCGCGGCGCTTTTCCCGGCCTGAACCCCGGCAGCGCTGCCTGGCGCTGAAAGTCTTTCGTCACCTCATTGAAGGCGTCATCCACCTTCTGTGGTTCAACTTCCACGCGAACCAGTTTTTTGCACGGGGCCAGATTTTCTACGGTTACGTTCACAAGCAAACCTTTCCGTTAATCGCTGAAGATGTCCAGTGGGCTACCTTAGGGTTCGACCCCAGCGAGCTCAACAGAGTAGAAAATTCTCGCGGTGCGTCAAGTTTTACTGACTCGCGGTGCGCGATCCACGCTGCAGCGGTGGTATCGTATCGTAGGCTTCCTAGCCTGCGAGCGGCTTACAAGGGCAGGAACGGCTGAGCAGCTTCGGGTCGTTCGCCGACTCGGAGGTCGGCGATACAGCAGGCTCGGAGGACTGCGCTACCGGCTGCCGATCGTTCAGAATCAGTCCGAACCCTCAGTGCAGCTCTTGAAACAGCGGCGGCGCATTGGTCTGGGTGGAAGTGGACTCCTCTGGGAGCAAGCCTTTGAGGGTACGGAAGGGATGGAACGGGAACAGGACCAGGCGCGGAATGATGAAGACGGGATCCATTTTGGGATCACCCAGCGCGCCGGTTACCTTGTACTCAAACATCTTCGAGACCGGCCAAAACACGGTGCTCACCAGCGGGCCGACCAGCCACATATCGCGCAGCAACTCGGCCTCGACGCGAGCATTCACCTTGCTATCGAGGTCGACCGTGCCGCGGTAATTAAGGCGCATGGCGGAGGAGCGGATTTCGAGGTTGTCGGTGCGGCAGACGCCGTTGGTCATCACGAACGTGCATACGGCGGCGGTGGCGCGGCTGTTGCCCAGGCCGGGATTGATGCCGTTGAGAACGGGGCTGAAGATGCCGAAAATCGGGATGTCCCAGATCAATGCGTCGTGCAAGTTCAGGTCCCCATGTCCGTTCGCGCTATGCCAGTCCTCTGTATTTGCCGAGGTCACAAACAGGTTCCCGGTGAGTCGGCCCTCAAGATGGTTGGTTTTGCCGGCCAAGTCGGCAATGAGCGACGAAAACTGCACATTCGTCATCCCCAGGTGGAAGCGGAAATCAGCGCCCGCTGCCGCTTTGAAATCGAACGAGGCAGCCCCCGACGCTTTACCGCCGTAAAAATCGATCAGGAGGTTCGTCAATGACAGTTGCTCTCCGGCCCAATGGATTTCCCCGCCAATCTGCGGGACGGTGAGCCGCCACCAGTGAAAGGGCCCGCCGTCGAGAGCGAAATACAAGTCGGCGCCTTCTTCGCCGCGCATGGGGATGGCTCCGTGCACATGCGCGGCTGGCGGCCGCAGAAACTGGTAGGGCTCGATGGCGCGAACGATTTGCGGGCCAATGACCCGGGCAATAATCAAGGGCTCGGCTGTGCTGAAGCCATTGGTCAGGAAAATAAGCTGGGCATTGAAATCCGCGGTGAGTCCGCTCGCCCGCGCTTCCTGCGCGCCCACGAGAATGTGCGGCTCGAAAAACTGCAGCACGCCGTTGGTGTATTGGAAAGTCGTTTGCAGGCTGGTGATTTTTTCGCCGCGGAAAGTGAAATTGGTCAGCGCCACGCGGCCTTGGCAGCCGGCGCGAGCAGCGTCCGCAAAATTCCCCCAAACCTGCGCCTCCACCACCGGCGATTCGTTGAAAGTGAAAAGGTCGAACACTTGCTTCGGTGCGTGAGCCAGCAACGGTCCGGCGAGCGAAAGATTCAGCGTGCTGGAAATGCGCCCATAAAAATCCCTGGTGCGTTCATTGGCCTCATACGCGGCAGCCAAATGGCCATCGCTGCGGCTTACTTTGAAATCGGGCGCGTACCAGCAAAGGTTGGAGTACAGGATGTGAACGCTCGCGTTGGTAAACTGGACTCCAGCACTTGTCACCGGCGTCACGTTGGGAAACCCATAAAAAGTGCCTCCTCCGTCGAAACTCAGATCACCGCTCAGTTTCACGGTGGGCAGAACTTCGCCACTCCAGTCAGGCAGGTGGTTGGTCCAGACCGGTAGCCGCATCTCGAGGGCGACTTTGGCCCGCGGCGGTTTTTCCCATCCAAATTCGTCGAGCCAGCGGCGCGCGTCTTCGCTCAACAATGGCGCGAGTTGGTGAGGATCTACATCACAGGCCAGACTGCTGCTGAGCGCCCGGGTCGACACATTAAGGGTCCCCTGTCCGGTGATTTGGCCGTCATATAGGTGCGCCTGAAAATTGGTAATCTGCAGCTCGGGCGCGTTCCAATTGCCGCTGCAGGCGATTTCCTGAGCGATAAGGCGAGGAGACTCGACTTCCTGAAGGCGGGCCTCCCAACCCAATTGAAAAGGTTGTAGATTGGTCCACCAGGCCCAGGAATTATCGCTGGCCAGCGGGCCGGGCGGCTGCGCCAGGCGCGCGGTTAATTCGAATTTGTCGGCACGGCCCCATTCCGTCGTAGCGCCGGCGCAGGCCACTCGGCATTCGCCCAACCGGGGAATGGGATTGGTCAGATCGTGAACCCACGAGGCCGATAGCAGCGCATTGCCGGCTTCGACCCATCGAGTCCGCACTTGGTCGGCGGAGAGTGTCAGAACGCCGTTTACAAGATTGGTCTGGCCCGCGATCGTCCGCAATTGAACGCCTAAACTCAGATTTGTGAACCCTCCCCAGGGAGTTTGGGCATCCGCCGCCTCCAAAGTACACTCCGCGTGAGCCAAATCGTTGCTCCCCGCCGGGAACACGCGGCCTACAAAATGGGCGCGGGTGACTGTCCCCCAGGGGGTGTCAGCGCCGGGCGCCATGACCGACATCCGGACGCTGAAACTCTGCAGGTCGGTGGCGTCGCCGCGCAAGTTCATGCGCAGATCGGGCGGATTTGAGAACTGGACCTCTTCAAGGACATCCGCGATACGACTAAGCCGTTTTTGCCAGACGTCAGCAGGTGTTGGGGCCACGCGTTCACCGTGCAGGAACGTCCACTCGCGGATTCTCGACGCGTTGGTGACGGTGCCGGAAAGGTGGATATCTGCGCCGGCGAACACGGCTCGAAAATTGTCGAGCGCCCATTGATCGCCAGACAGGAACCGCAAGTCGGTCTGCATTTGGTCGATCGATAGTTCCGATGTGCCTTCAGTAGGCAGAGACAAGGGCCAAGTGAGGCGTCCCTGGCGCAGCACGAGGCCGTCGACCTGCACTTGCAGCCTCAGAAGCGCCCGGAGATTCAGCGGCACCCGGACTTCGCGTGCGGTCAGGCGCGGGCTCAATGGTTCTGCGGCCTGGCCGAAGCGGACGTTTTCGGCGACAACGCCTTCATACCAGCGCAAGCGAAGGCGCGAGAACTGAAGATCGAGACCGCGCGCCCGCAATCTTTCCAAAACGGTACGTTTGATAAATCCGGGCAGGCCGACCTGGTTCAGGTAAAGCAGCGCGCCCAGCAAAAGCAGCGTGATCGACCACAGAACTATGCGAAATCGGCGAAAGTACACCCGGCAGACTCGCCAGAACCGACGTTTAGCGGGGCGCGGCACCATATCACAACCCGGCTGGGAGCGAGAGGTAGGTTTGGAGGTAGCGGTAGAGGCTGTAGGGCAGCTCAAGGAACCAAGGCTCGCCTTCGAAAATGACCGCGGCATAGCGGGCGTTGCCCGCGGATTCGCCCCCGATCTCGAGGCTTGGTTTTTGCCCATTCTTCAATTGGAACGTGAGCCGCAACCCATCATCAGTAAACCCAAAGCGCGTCCGGTTGGTTTCTCCGATACCCACCCAATCCAAAGCGGGCGTCCCGAGCAGGTTGCGCACCGATTCCTCAATGGCGGCCTCGTCGATAATGCCCTGCGACCCGGGCGCCAGCGCCCATTGGTGGTCGCCACGCCGGAGCAACTGGCGGACCTTGCCGCGCTCGCGAATGTCCAACTCCTTGATCTCGTCGACGGAAAAGCTCCAGAACCGCCGCTCGCGCAGTTGCCAACTGGCGGCTGGCAATTGAGCGAAATCATTCGTGCCGACAGCATAGATGGCGTCTTCGTCGGCGCGGCGGGCGTAGACTTTATCGGGTTGATTGGTGCTAAAGCCAAAGCTCAGGTCGGCAATCACAGCATTGGTGAGATGGCCGGCAACGTTGGTGGCAGTGGTTTCCAGAACGAAGCGCCGGGCCGGGGTAGCGAGACCGAACTCGGGCCAATTCAGCGGCGTGGCCACGTCTTTGACAAATTGCACGATAGGCATATTCGTTAGATTGATAAGCAAGTCGGACACCAACTCCTCGTCGGCCGGGAAATTGCGCGGCTGCACGCGGCAGGCGCCGTTGGCTTCGGGGACCAGCGCGAATTCATCCTCGCCGTACACTTTGATTTGGGAGACCGGCACCAGGAGCTCGAGCAAGTGGGGGTCGCGAAACACATTGACCGAGTCGACTTGCCACGCTGCCAGGGGCGCGTTGGACACGGTAACAATGGCGGTTTGCCCGACGCGTCGGGCATACGCCTGGTCGAGGTGGTTGGTGGGGCTTTTGCCGAACTGCAGCAGGGCCAGGGAATTAGTCGCTTGGGCCAATCCCAGTTCCAAGGAGGGGGTTTGGAGGCCGAAGCTGTCGAGATCGGCTTTGGGGTCGTCGGAGATGAATTGCTGAACGCGCAGCGAAGCCAGCTGCCGCAAACTATTGGCTATGCGAGTGCCGTCGGCGCGCGCTTGAGTGGGAGTATCGATCCGCCACGGTCCATTAGTGGACTGCTGGCGGAGCACGAAGAACTTGCCGTTGTTGGTGACGGCCACGCGGTCAAAATCCAATTGAGCGAGGTGAAGGAGATCGCGATCGCGCCAATCGTTCGCCGAATGCGGAATGACCTTGAGGATGTCGGCATCCACGACATAAAGGCCTTCGCTGGCGACAACGCGGAGAAAGATCTGGTCGCCCGGAGCGGTTTTGGCCCCGAGTAGGAGGTGGGCCCGGAAATGCTCCTGGGTTATGATCAGCGAGGCCTGTGGGGTCAGGAGGCCGAACTCTTCGTCGGCGTTCGGATGGGAACGCAATTCGCTTTCGCTGAGGTAAGTGGCGGGGGTGAGGTGAACGAGGTTGGTAAGGAGCTTTTCGACGGCGCCGGCTTGGGCTGGATAGACCAGCGGCCTGGTGAGGACCCAGGAATTATTGGTGTGTTCGGCGACGATCTCATCACCTTTGGGGCCGGAACTTACGTGAATGGAGAGCACGGCGGCCGGGTTGAGCTTGGGCAGGATGGGTTCGGGGCCGGTCGGGCCCTTGTGCACATGTCGCTGGTAGAAGAAGATGAAGGCAAAGAGTACGCCGGCGACCACGAGCCAATACCATGTGGCTTTGGGAGTCATGCGAGAGAAGGGCGAAGGGCGGAGGTCGGATGGCGTTTCAATACGGAGAACGGTGGACCGTGGAGAAACAGCGGATCCCTTTCCGCGAATCGAAGCTCGAACGTCCAACGTTCAACGTCCAACTTCCAACCTCTAACGAGGCGCCGATTCGATCGAGGCACGCGGGCTTTCCATGAACCAAAGGCCGAACATCGAACCTCCAACGCCCAACTACCAACTTCCAACGAAGCCCCGATTCGCCCGAGTCGGGCGCGGTGTCCATGAGGCACCACCGGTTCGTCAGAATGCAAGGCCTCCTCTCCCTCAACCCCTCTGCTCGGAGGAGAGGGGAGAACCGCCGGTGCCCAGTAGCGAGACTTCATTGCCAGCGTGCTAGCGTCTTCGCCGGAGCCAGACCAGTCCGCCCAGCAGGAGCACGCCTCCGGGCATTCCGCCCAACAGAAGCCATTCAGCGCTCTGCATCTGGGTTTTGGTCATGACCAGTTTGTACTCTTTTACGGGCTGGGGTCCGACACCCTCGAGCAACTGCGGCCGGTCGAGCAGCCAATTGATAAGGTAAGAGGCGAAATCCTGGTTTTTGTACGTGGGCGAATCCAGGAGTTGATTGGCAAAACAAAAAGAATCTCCCAGCACAACAATCCGGGTTGTGCCCCGCTCGGTAACGACACCCTTAATGGCTCCTTTTTCCACGGCGACACCGAGTGGAAAGTTCTGGTGTTTAGAGGGGTTATCGAGCAAATAGGAAGCCGGCCCGGAATAAATGAGTTGCTCGACATGCGGAGCGTCGGCTGCCCGGAGACGCTCGCTAAACCGGCCAACCGGACGAGGAGCGATTAAGTCCAGGCCGTAACCGACGAGCGGATTAACCAGGGCGTTGCTGCCGTAGGCGCTGACGATCAATTCCGCGCCGAGGGCTTCGCGTTCGGGGGTGTTCGGGGGATCGGCGACGATACTTTGGCCGACCGCCACCCCCCATTTGGCGAGAATTGTCTCGATGCCGGTCTGATTGGTGATGCTTAAGAAATTGAAGAGCGCCAGCAACCGACCGCCCTCGGTCAGATAACTATCGATCTTTTTCAGCTCCGAATCTTCCAGGCGCCGCTGGGGGCCGGCGACAATAAGCAGGTTGCAATCGGCGGGAATCCCATTTGTTCCCAGCAAGTGGAGCGGGGAGTTGGTGACGATGTTTCGCGACAGCAGGTCACCAAAGCGGCGGTAACCAGACGCGGCCAGGCCGCGTTCGGAATCGTCGACGGCGTGTTCGCCATGGCCTTGAAGGAAGTAAGCGCTAAAAGGTTTGGCAGTGGTGACTGCCATTAGCAGGGCGGTGAAGGCGCGTTCTCCCGCGAAGGCGATGAGCTTGCGGCGCCAGGAGGGGGCATTGGTTTCCCCCGTCCGCTCGACGGTGACGGTGGCCAGGGCCTGTCCGGGAATGGCTTTAAGATGTCCAGGACCGCCGCCATCGAAGATGACGAGGTCTTTGGCGGCGGGCGTGCTGAGGAAATTATATCCTGGTCTGGCTTGTAGCTGCTGGGCGGCCGCGGGGTCGCGCTTGTAGTCGACGGTTTGGATTAATATTTTGCGATTTACGAGGCGGTATTCGTTGAGCAGATCCGAAATCAGGTCGAAAAGGGGTTGGTCCTTGTCATAGTAAACGGTGACCCGGATCTGGTTGGTGAGGGAGCCAAGGAACCTGACGGTCAAGGGCGAGAGAGGCGTTTTGCCGCGGGCGGCCACGGGGATGCGCAGGAAATACTGACGCCCGAGGTAATTGATCATCACGACCACGGCGAAGACCACCAGGACGAGCAGGGTCAGATTCAATCCCATGCCCCACTTGCGATAGGGAGTGAAACTGGGCTTGGGCTGGGTTTCGACGGGCATACTATTTCCAGCGGCGGCTTTCCACGATACGCATGGTGAGGAATAGGAAGAACAAAGTCAGAGTGAGGTAGAGGACGATGGAGCGGGTATCGATGACGCCGCGGGCGAAATCGTGCATCTGTTCAAAGAACGCGACCGCGGCCAGGGCCTGGGCCTGCCAGGTGGTTTGGTTCGGAATATGATCGGCCAGAATGCCAACCAGAAAGAGGCTGGTGCCGAAGACCAGGCCAATGACGGCGGCGGTGACCTGGCTGCGGGTGAGGGCGGAGGCGCAACAGCCCAGGGCGATGGCCAGGCAACCTACCAGGAGAATGCCCAGGAACGTACTGGCGATGGTGCCGGCGTCAAACCCGGCCGGGTCACTGGCATAATGGCGGACGACCAGCAGGCAGCCGATTAGGGGCAGCCACATCACGGCATAAAACAAGAGACCGGCCGTGAATTTGGCGGCCACGACCTGCCGATCGGTTACCGGGGCGGTCATCAGGGTTTCGTAGGTGCCGGAAAACTTCTCCAACGCAAACAAGCGCATGGTGATGACCGGGGTGGTCACCACGATGATGACGAGGATCAGGGGCGACCAAAGTTCGGTGATGGGCATCACCGTCGGCTCGGCTTGCAGTTTGTCCAGCAGCACGAAAAAGCCCAGGCCCATGATGAACACGGCAGCGGCAATGATGATGTAGCCGGTGAGCGATAGAAAGTAGCCGCCCAGCTCGCGCCGGGTGAGGGTGCAATATTCCCGCATCAGCCTTCCTCCTCCTCTTCCGGCCGGGTAACTTGAACGTACACGTCCTCGAGGGAGTGGCGGTTGCGGGTCAATTCGCGCAATTGCCAGCCGCGGTCACGCGCCAGGGCGAAGATGCGCGGCCGCAGGTCCAAACCGTTCCGCGGCGTCAGCGCGCAGCGATAGTATTCGCCTTCGGCGGCCGAGACGTCGAACTGCTCGATTTCAGGAATCTCGGCCCAGCACTGCTTCAGCTCGTCGAGGGGTGCGGCGATTTCGGCGATGACCTGGCTGTTGCTGCTCATGAGCCGCTGGAGATTCTCGGGGGTGTCGGCCGCCAGGATTTTGCCTTCATACATAATGACCATGCGATTGCAGGTCATCTCGGCTTCGGGAAGGATATGGGTGGAGATGAGAACCGTGTGCGCGTTGGCCAGGTTTTTGATAAGCTGTCGCACGGTGCGAATCTGGTGCGGGTCGAGGCCGATGGTAGGCTCGTCGAGGATTATCAATTCCGGGTCGTGCACCAGGGAATCCGCCAGGCCGACGCGCTGCCGGTAGCCTTTCGAGAGCTGGCCGATAATGCGGCGGGCGACTTCGGTCAGGCCGAACTGTTCCATGACGGTATCGACGCGCCGTCGTGATTCGCGGATGCCCAGGCCTTTGAGTCGCGCGCGGAATTTGAGGTATTCGCGGACGCGCATGTCCATGTGCAACGGGTTGTTTTCCGGCATGTAACCGATGCGGCGGCGGACTTCGGCAGATTGTTGGAAGACGTCCAGGCCGCCGATGCGCACTGTGCCGGCGGTGGCGGGCAAATAACAGGCCAGGATGCGCATGGTGGTGCTTTTGCCGGCGCCGTTGGGCCCGAGCAGGCCGACAATTTCTCCGCGCCCGACCGTGAAGGAAATATTCGAGACGGCCGTATGGCCGGCATAGCGCTTGGTCAGGTTCGCAACTTCAATCATTACTCCATTGTTCATGGATGTAACCCAG
>CAZUVM010000078.1:0-34035 GCA_964623885.1 uncultured Verrucomicrobiota bacterium | reverse complement strand
CGGCGCTGCTGAACCTGCTGTGGATCTGCCATTCATTGGGTATTTCGATCGCAAGAATGCTCCGTTCACTCGTTCGGCGATCGTCCACACCGTCGGTCGCGGATGGAACAATTACACGCCTATCCCTTATCAGAAATCGTGTAAGATCGTCGCCGACAAAGGCTGGGGCCTTTATTACCACTTCACCTATTCCACGTTTCCCAAGCACACCCAGGTCCCGACCTTCACCCGGGATTTGGACGGAGCCTCGCTCGCCGCTTTGGACAAAGCCAATGATCTGCTCAGCCATTGCGGCCCCGCGTGCCTGCCCGATCTGCCAGGCCAAAAACTCCTTACAAAATCGATTAAAGTCGGCGGAGGCAAAACCGCGACCGTCGCCAAAATCTCGGGTCCATCCGCTATCACTCGGCTCCGCGTGAGATTGGATCTTCCGGTTACGCCCGCTGATCGAACTTGCCTTCGTGAGCTGGCTTTGCAGATCAAGTGGGACGGTGAAACCGAACCAAGCGTCTGGGCGCCCCTGGGCGACTTCTTCGGCACGGCTCCCGGCGCAAACGAATATCAATCCTTGCCTCTTGGGATGACCAGTGAAGGCTGGTTCTATTGTAACTGGTACATGCCATTCGGCAGGAGCGCCCAAATCCAAATGGTCAACGAAGGCAAAACGAAACGTGATCTCTCATTCGAGATTACCCAGGCGCCACTATCCGTGCCCGCCCAAGAGCTCGCACGCTTCCACGCCAAATGGCATCGCGACGCGCTTCTTCCTAGCGAACCGGAACGGAAAATCGATTGGCCTATCGTCAAAGCGCAAGGCGCCGGGCGGTTCGTCGGCGTGATGCTGCATATCTGGAATCCGCGCGGCGGTTGGTGGGGCGAAGGTGACGAGAAATTTTTCGTCGATGGCGAGAAGTTTCCTTCCACGTTCGGGACTGGCTCCGAGGACTATTTCGGTTATGCCTGGGGTGACCCGGTGCTGTTTCAAAATGCCTTTCACAACCAGACCCATAACGACGGCAACAACAAGGGTCATGTCTCAGTAAACCGCTGGCACATCCCTGATGAAGTCCCGTTCCACCAGTCCTTTGAAGGATGCATCGAGAAATACTTTCCTAATCAGCGCCCTACCCTCTTCGCCGCCACCGCGTATTGGTATTTAGCAGCCGGAGGAAAGGATCCCTACCTGTCCGTCCCGATTGGCCAGCGCGTCGGTTACTGGACGGATTTGCAGACCTCAAAAACCAAGGGCGCAATCGAAGGGGAGCAGATGAAGGTCCTCAGCAAAACCGGCGGCGATCCCCATGAGCAGGAAATGAGCGCGTGGCCTGGGGAATGGGGCAACGAAGCCCAACTCTGGTGGACCGGTGCCAAACCCGGTGACAAACTCGATCTCGCTCTATCTGTAAAAAAGAACGGAAAATACAAGCTAAGCGCCCAGTTCACCAAAGCGCCCGATTACGGGATCGCTCAACTTTATATGGACGGAGCCAAGCTCGGTGAGCCAATCGATTTCTATCACGGCTCAGTAGTCCCGTCCGGCGTGATGAGTTTGGGCGACCTTGACCTTTCTTCAGGTGAACACAAGTTCACCGTTGAAATCACTGGAGCCAACGACAAGGCCGCCAAGAGCTACATGGTTGGACTCGATTACCTCAAGCTTGATCCCATTCCTTGAGGCTGGGGACGCCGCAGTCGATCAGTTAATGTTCCGATTCGCCGGGATTCTCAGGAATCCCGGGATCGTCCAGGATCTGCACCGTGGTTGCGGGGCCAAGCGTCTTCCAATCCTGTAACACCCAGACGACCTTTTTGTCGGGCGAGACTTCGACAAGCTGGGGGCCATTACCATTCCTGTCGCCACGGGAGGTAAAGATGGTGTTGCCATTGGCCAGGCGCGTGCAGGTCTGCGGCGCGGAACTGAATTGATAAGCCGCCGGCAGGTCGTTCCGGGTGCTGAATTCCCATACCGTCTCTCCCTTGGAATTGACCTCGCCCGTAAGGCTTTCCGCCTCATCAGTGATCAACGTATTGCCGTTCTTGAGGCGAAGGGCCGACCAGGGCTGCCGGCTTTTGTATCTCCAGATCTCTTTAAAGTCCTTGTCGTACTCAACGACGCAGCCCATTCCCAGGAACGAGACCAGGTAGGTTCCCTGAGCAGTAACGCGAGCCCGACGGAACTGCCCATGAATGCCGTTAGGGTTGGGTGGCTGGCGGAACGGGAGCTCATGCTCAACCTCGGTGGCCCCGGTCTTGATGTTGACGATCATCAGCTTGGGCGGCAGTCCGTTTACAACGAACATAACCTTGTCCAGTCCGACAGGTTGACATGTATGAACTTCAGTATGGTTGGTGCCGGGGGCTTTGCTGCAGTCATAGCGCCAAACCACTTTCTTATCCGGTGTGATCTCGGCAACGTATTCCATGCGGGTGAAGAGAATGTTGCCGTTGGAGAGCATCCAGACATCATCAAATTCGTAGCCGGCGCCCGTGGAATAGGTCCAGATCACGTTGCCATCCCTGACAATGAACATCTTGTTGTAGTTCTCACCGACATACAACATCGGGTGCTGTGCCAGGCCTTTCCCGGGCAGGTCGTCAGGCGTTATTCCATTGGTCCATCTGCCGATTGGCGCCACGGTTTCACTCGCGCCAAAGGCAGGCACCTCGGCGGCCGTGAAACGATCGAGCACCGCCATACACGGCGCGGCGGTGGACGGCGTCGCCGCGGGCGCACGGGTAGAGGAAATTCCGATCACCAAAAATACAGCAAACAAAGTACGGATTGTGGTATTCATCGATAACTTGCCTTCCAAAGAGGCCTGCACCAGGTCAGTTGAGGCCATGCTTGGCGGTTAGGGTTTGGTGTTTTGGGCAACTGAGCCAACCGCCAACTCGGAGACAGCCTGTTTCAGTTTTTCCTGGCCGGCCGAATCCTCGGGAAGCGCCGCCGCCTTGCAGGCCGGCAGCAGATGGTCCCAAATGGCGTTCAATTCTTCGTGCATATGGCCGTTCTGGGCCGTCATGGCGACGACCATGTCCTGCTCGGGAAGAACCGCTACAATTTGTCCTCCGGCGCCGTCGCCACGAAACGCACCATGCTGGCAACGCCAGAACTGAAAGCCATAGCCTTCTCTCCAGTCCGGGCCCATTTTGGCGTGATCCTCCTTATCGTTGGGCACCTGCATGGCAGTTGCCTGTGCGATCCAGGTCAACGGGATTAACTGTTGGCCATTCCATTTTCCTTTTTGCAGGTAAAGCTGGCCGAACTTGGCGATGTCTTCCGTATGGAGGTAAAGACCATAGCCGCCGATGGAATAACCTTCGGGACTGCTGTTCCAACGGGGAATTTCGATCCCCAGCGGTTCGAATAATCGGGGTTTGAGATAGTCCAGGGTGGTCTGCCCGGTCGCCTTGGTAAGGATGGCCGACAGCACGTAACTACCCAGGGTGTTGTACTGGAAATGCGTTCCAGGCTCGTGCGGAACCGGATGCGCGAGGAATTGCTTTACCGTTGGCCCTCCGACCACTTTGGCTTCGGTTTCGTGACCACAGGTCATAGTCAGCAGGTCGCGCACCTTCATCGCCTTCAGGTTCACGGACGGATCTGCCGGGGCATCGGCGGGGAAGAATTTGAGCACAGGATCCTCGAGGCTCAACTTACCCTCGTGAATTGCCAGTCCAACGGCGGTGGCCGTAAAGCTCTTGGTGACAGAATTCAAGATATGCGGTTTGTCGGCTGCTTCTGGTTTCCACCATCCCTCCGCAATGACCCGGCCGTGGCGCACGATCATAAAACTGTGCATCGTGCCGCCTTTGCTTTTCAACGCTTCGACAAAATCCAGAATCGCCGCCGATGGAACGCCCTGTGCCTCGGAGGTGCTGCGCGGCAGCGCGGTGTTCGCCGCACGCGCGCAGAGTGTGATTGTAAAAAAATATGCAATGAATTCCAAAAGAGGTAATTGCTTGGTCATGGTTGTTTTTGAATTTGTGTTCAGGATCTGACTCGTGCCCCAACGCTCGGCGGAACCCATCGGCCGCCTTTCCAGGCCGATTACAGCGCCATGTCAGCTCAGCTCAAACGTATCGGCATTTGTCTCACGCGCTTGCCCGTCGCGTGAAACACCGCGTTCGCAATCGCCGGCGCAATCCCAATAATAGGCGTCTCGCCCGCTCCCGCCGGAGGTAAATCTGTCCGATTCAGCAAATGAATATCCAACTCCGGCACGTCACTAAAGCGCGGCACTTCATAACTTCGAAAGCTCGCATTGAGCATTCGTCCGTTTTCGAATTTCATTCCCTCCCTCAATGCCGGACCCAACCCCATAATAATTGCCCCCTGCACTTGGGCCTTCAAATTGCTGGGATTAACAACCGCTCCGCATTCAAAAACCTCGCAGACACGTCGCACCGCAATTCTTTCTTCTTCGATCGCGATTTCCGCGCACGTGGCCACATAGGAACCTTTCTCCGTCCCACACGCCAGGCCCACCCCACTCGTTTCGCTCTTCTTCTGATAACCATCCGACCATCCGAATCGCTGCGCTGCCGTCTCCAACACGGCTCTCAAGCGAGCGTTCTCAAGGTGCGCCAACCGGAAAGCCAGCGGGTCACTGCCAGCCGCGCTTGCCAATTCGTCCATGAAACTTTCGCGCGCGAAATGGTTGGCCGTAGCGGCCAATGCGCGATACGAACCCTGTCGCAACGGCGCGTCCGAGCCCACATAACGGCAGTTTTTCTGCCCGGTACGGTAGGGTGTTTCCACGCCCGCCCCGCCTGAGTTGATATTGATGAAATGCCACGAGGTCAACGCGCCGTGGCTGTCGAGGCTGGCCTCTACGTCAATCACGGCGGCGGGGCGAAAGTAGGCCCAGGTAAACTCCTCTTCGCGTGTCCAACGCAGTGAGACCGGCCGGCTGGCACCCTGCGCAAGGCGAGCCGCCTCCACCGCCGCTTCCGCCGTGTGCTTTCCACCGAAAGCGCCGCCGAAATCCGGAACAACCACCCGAACGCGGTCTTCCGCAAGGTGAAACGCGCGCGCCAATTCACCCCGGTAGCCAAACGGATTTTGCGTTCCGGCCCAAACGATCAACTTACCGTCGTTCCATTCCGCCACTGCGGACCGCGGCTCCATCGGCGCGTGCTGCGCGTAAGCCACACGAAACGTTTGCCGGAAGGTCTTATTGGCCGAGCTCAGTTGCTCTGCGAAAGGATTTGCCGGAATCTCGTGCGCGTGTTGTTTGAGATAATCAAATAGCTCATCGCTCGAAGGATGCGACGCCGGTTCCCATTTCGCCGTCTTGCGGATGGCTGCGAGCGCTTCGGAAGCACGGACAGTCGACGGCGCTGCAACGCCGACAAATTGGTCGTCCTGCACGACCACGACGTCTTTCATCTGTTTGGCCGGCGACAAGTCGATCGAAATCAGCTTCGCGCCGAACGATGCAGGGCGCAGCACCTTCCCATACCACATGCCCGGACGTGTCGTGTCCGATGGATACGAATGTGCGCCGGTCACGATGTCCCGGCCGTTCGGCCGCGGTGTGGCAACGCCCATGACTTTCCAGTCTGAAACCAGCGTGAGCGTTACCTCCTCGGGAACTGCCTGCGCAAACGCCTTCTCTCCTTCTGCGCTGGCGGCCAAGTCGGCGTAACCGAGCTTGCGTCCGCTCGCCTCGTTGAATGCTACGCCATTACGCACCTCGACTGTATTCCGATCGACGCCCCACTGTTTGCTGGCGAAATCTACCAGCAGTTCACGCGCAGCCGCTGCGCCTTGCCGAATCGAAGGAACAGTTCGCGGCGTGCTGCCGCTACCGGCTGTGATGCCGTCATCGGGTACCAGGCTGGTATCCGCCATGATGAGTTGCACCGCGCTCGCCGGGACTCGCAATTCCTCGGCTGCAGCCAGTGTCAATTCAGCGCGGGCCCCCTGCCCGGCCTCGACTTTTCCGGTCATCACCGTGATTGAGCCATCCTTCGCAATGTGTACCCGAGCAGCAATGTTGCGCACACGCGCCCCGCCGCCGCGTCCACCCCGGCTTTGCGCGACTGCGGACGAAGCGCTGACTGCCAACAATATTCCGGCGCCCAGGAAGTGAACAAAAGCGCGACGGTTCAGGCCAAAGTCGTACTCAACCCGCTCGACCAGCTCATCGTATTCGAGGGCGGCACCTTGTTGGGCGGATTCAGTTGCCTTCATGTGCTCGCGCTCGAGGCTCTGCGGATCGCCTTGAGGATAGTCGGATAGTTGCAGCATCGGCAGAGATGCCTTTGCATGCGGCCGAGGATGTCCGCATCGCTCGGCTTGGATTTCTCGTTCAGCAGCCCCACAACACCCATAATCATCCCCGGGGTGCAGTAACCACATTGAAAAGCTCCTTCCGTGAGAAACGCTTCCTGCACCGGGTGCAGCTTTCCGTTCTGGCTCAAACCTTCAATGGTGACCACCTTTTCCCCGTCTGCTTCGGCCACTGGTGTCATGCACGAGATCGTGCTCCTGCCTCCCAATAGCACCGTGCAAGCTCGGCACTGGCCCTCGCCGCAACCATACTTGGTGCCCGTCAGGTGCAACTCCTCGCGCAAAACCTCAAGCAATGGACGTTGTGGATCAGTCGTGACCGTATGTTTCTGGCCATTGACTGTGAAGGTGATCGGCGCGTCCATAAGCAACTGTCCCAAGTGTCACATAGCTTTAACCTTGGAAAGTAGGCTAAACGACAAGAGCACGCACTGCAACATGGAGATTCTGTTCTGCCGCGCCGTCATCCCTGCGCGAGATGATCAGAAAAACGCCGGCACAAATGCCGGCGCTCTCAATAATGTGCAAGCCTAACTGGACCGCCTAAGCGACCGCCTCTTCCTCGGTGTCGAGGAAGCCCTGCAAATGGCGCACGCGCGTAGGATGGCGAAGTTTCCGTAACGCCTTGGCTTCGATCTGGCGGATGCGCTCACGCGTCACGTTGTACATCTTGCCGATTTCTTCCAGCGTTCGTTCGTAGCCGTCCACCAGGCCGAATCGCATTTCGAGAATCTTCCGCTCGCGCTCAGTGAGGCTCGTCAGCACGTCGCCCAGCTTCTCTTTCAGGAGGCTATAGCTGGTCACGTCCGACGGGTTCTCAGCCGACTTGTCTTCAATAAAATCGCCGACGCTAACATCCCCGTCGTCGCCAACCGGCGCGTGCAGCGAGATGGGCTGTTGCGCCATCTTCAGCAGCGAATTGATCCGCGCCACCGGCATGTGCATTTCATCCGCGATTTCCTCGGGCGTGGGCTCGCGTCCCAGCTCCTGGGTAAGCTGCTTTTGCGCGCGCCAAAGCTTGTTCATGATCTCGATCATGTGGACCGGAATACGGATCGTGCGCGCCTGGTCCGCAATCGAACGTGTGATCGCCTGGCGAATCCACCAAATCGCGTAGGTCGAGAATTTATATCCGCGGCGGTACTCGAATTTCTCGACGCCCTTCATCAAGCCAATATTTCCCTCCTGGATGAGATCCAGGAACGACTGTCCACGGTTGGTGTACTTCTTGGCCACTGAAACCACGAGTCGCAGGTTGGCCTCGGCCATGTGGGTCTTGGCTTGGTGCGCGCGGTCTGCCGCTCGTTTCAATTGATCGAAAACTTTGTAAAACTCCTCGCGCGGCATGCGCACGAACAATTCCAGTGCCTGGATCTTCGTGCGCTCCCCATGCAGCGCCGCCTGTTGCTCGGCTGATTTCCGATGCGATTCCAGTTCCTGGATCCGCCGCAAACTGGCCTGGAACTTCTCATGAACGTTCCCCGCCACGATGATCATGTCTTCCAGCACCTTCTGCTTGTAAAAGAATTTCGGGAACGTGTCCTGCAGCTTCTTGTCCAGCTTCCGGAACGCCACCATCAGCTTCTCACGGTTCTTTTGCGCGGCCTTCTGCCAGTCGAGATAATTCTCGTCGACCTGCGAATCCATCATGCGAACTTTCTTGATCAGGTTCCGCAAATCCCTCAAATGACCTTCGCGGTTCGCGACCTTCTTGTCCACCACCACGCGGTCAAACCGCTCCTTGGGGGGCTCCGACAAAAGCTTCTCAGCGATGGCGATATGTTCCTTGGCCGTGAACCCCAGGCTGTACACCAGCCGCTTCATCTCTGCTTCCGCTTCCTCGATCCGCTTGCAGATATCCACTTCCTGCTCGCGCGTCAGCAGCGGGACCTTCCCCATCTGGTTCATGTACATCCGCACCGGGTCGTCCAGAACCTCGAGGCGCGCATCTTCCTCTTCCTCCGGTTCGGCTGGCTTCGCGCGCTCTACCTCGGCGTGGTCCACAATCTCCACATCGAGATTGCGCAGCTTCGTATACAATTCATCCAGATCTTCCGGCGAAAGCCCCTCCGGCAGCACGTCGTTGATGTCATCGTAAGTGACATGCCCGTTTTCATGCGCCAGATGAAGAAGGGTTTTGACGGTTTCCGCCAAATCGACAGCAGAAGCAGGCCCAGTTCCGGCTGGCCCATGCCCGGCCGGACCGCCGGGTTTCGGAGTCAGTTTGGCCGGCAGCCCGTGAGCACCTTTAGGAGCTCCTCCCTTGGCCGTCCCGTTTCCCCCGTTGGCTTCGCGGTCATCTCGCCGACCGGCCGCCTTCGATGAAATTATGAATCGGCGACGGGGCGGACGCCCTTTGCTGGACGAAACATTCGCCCCAGCCCGGGCTCGATGTTCCGTTCCGTTCGCCGATTTGCTTTCTTTCCTGTTCAGCATAGATCCAGATAATCAGACGCTAAGATACAACTTTAGTTCAGTATTAATGTAAGTGGCTTAGCCGCAACAGTTAATGTCTCTAACGACACTACAACCCGATACTGCTCGTTCCGACACTGTTCGGACTTGGCCCATTTGAAACTTCGACCGGGCCACAAAGGCTTTTGAAGACCGGAAGACAGACGCGCACGCACATTACAATATTCTGCACCGAAATCAAATATTCAACGGTGCCAGTGGCCTGTTCCCGCAACTCGGCGGTTTTTTACACTGCGTCAAACAGAACTACGCCATGACTGCAAATTAGTTGCAAGCAGGAAAATGGGTTTTTTTGCACAAAATGACTTAAGTCGGCATAAAACGGGCTAGTAGCGCATAAAGGGCTGCGCCACCTAATTTTGGCTCGTTAAATCGCCATTCACTGGCAATCGGGGTAGGTTCGGAACCTCCGTTGTCCCGGCTTTATTTTGCGTTTACTGTGGCAAAAGATGATAAGAGGTTATCAACCCGTTCAACCCCTCGAGCCGGAAGGCCATGGTCGGTTTCAGTGGGCTCCGGCTTTGGGTGCGGGACTTATTGCCAGCGCCATCCTGCTCGTCGTGCCCCGCGGCAACCCCTGGGCAGCCCTCACCTCCTTCACCCCGGCCATTATGGGTCGCCCGATATCCCCAACCACCGGATTCCCCCTGCCGGCCATCTGGGTGGCGCATCTCGCGCTCGCGGTCATCTATGGACTCATCATCTCGCGTGTTATAGCCAGGTTGCATGGCGCCGCGGCAATTCTTATCGGCGGTTTGGTTGGTCTGCTGCTCTATTTCGCCAATCTTGGTGTCGTTTCCATTCTTTGGCCGGTAAGGAACGGCAGCGAACTCGCAGTCGTTTCTACCCACATCGTCTTCGGCCTCATCGCCGCAGGGGTCTATCGCGGATTGTTGCGCCGCAAAATCCCAGCCGCCCCCTCCCCTCAAGCCTGAAGTCAAGTCCCGGGTCACGTTGACACCCCCCGACCCGGCTGTTACCTTCCGCCTCCTTTGGGACGCGAAATGGATTACAAGCAGACCCTAAACCTGCCTCAAACCGATTTCCCGATGAAGGCCGATCTGGTTGCCCGTGAACCGGAACGCCTCAAAAAATGGGAAACCGCCGGTTTGTACGAACGCCTGCAAGCCCAGCGCGCCGCCGCCCCCTCGTTCGTGCTGCATGACGGCCCGCCTTTTGCCAACGGCGATGTCCACATCGGTACCGCGCTTAATAAAATCCTCAAGGACTTTATCGTCCGTTATAAAACCTTGCGGGGGTTCCGCGCACCTTACGTGCCCGGCTGGGATTGCCACGGATTGCCGATCGAATTCAAAGTCACTCAGGACATGCGCAAAGAGGGCGATACCGCTTCTGACGCTGCTACCATCCGTAATCGCTGCGATGCCTACGCCCGCAAATATATCGATATCCAGCGGACTCAATTCAAGCGCCTGGGCGTCCTCGGCGATTGGCCGAACCCGTACTTGACTCTCAACAAGGAATACGAGGGTGAGGAGCTTCGTCTGTTCGCCGACATCGTCGAACAAGGTTTTGTTTATCGCGGTAAGAAGCCCGTGTATTGGAGCATCCCTTGCCGTACTGCCCTTGCTGAAGCCGAGGTCGAATACAAAGATCACGTCAGCCAGAGTGTCTACGTAAAATTTCCCCTGGTCGGCAGGCCTGGCGTCTCGGTGGTCATCTGGACCACCACACCCTGGACGCTCCCGGCCAATCTCGCTATTGCCTACAATTCCACCTTCAGCTACTCGCTCGTGCGAGTCGACAACGAAGAGCTCATCGTCTCAGCGCTTTTGCTCTCTTCTATCGCTGAGAAATGTGGCTGGCAGGGTTATGAAATCGTGCGCAGCCTCGACGGGGGGCATTTGCGCGAACTCGAATACACCCATCCGTTCTGTAAACGCACCGGCCGCTTCTTCGCCGGCGACAATTTCGTCGAGAATACGACCGGCACCGGTTTCGTCCATATCGCCCCGGGCCACGGCCTTGACGACTACCATCTCGGCCTGCAACACGGATTGCCGATCTACTCGCCCGTCGATGATGACGGCCGGTTTGCCTACACGTCTGATTTGCCGCTCGAGCAACAAATGCCGCGGGAGATGATTGGCAAAGCCATCCTCGAAAAGCATGGCCAGAGCGATGCCAATGAAGCCGTTTTGCACGAATTGCGCGTCCGCCATGCCCTGGTGCACCAGGAAAACTATCATCACAGCTATCCTCACTGCTGGCGCAGCAAGACTCCGATCATTTTCCGCGCCATGGATCAGTGGTTCATCGAGATCGATCATCAGGCCTCAGGTTCATCAAAACCTTTCCGCCCGGCCGTGCTCGACGAAATCGAACGCGTGAACTGGGTCCCCGACTGGGGCAAAGCCCGGATCGAAGCTGCCGTAAAATCCCGCCCCGACTGGTGCATCTCGCGCCAGCGCACTTGGGGTGTACCCATTCCCGCTTTCTACGATGCCGAGCGCCATCCCATTCTCGATGCCCAAATCGTCCGCAACGCCGCCGCGCTCATCGAGCAGCATGGCTCGAACGTCTGGTTCGAAAAATCCACCCCTGAACTTTGGGCCGCCCTTAAGCCGGCCGGGTGGAAAGGACCCGAGGCGGCCGAAAAATCCAGCGATACGCTCGATGTTTGGATCGATTCCGGCTCTTCCTCGCGCGCGGTGATCGCACGTCGGCCCGAACTGCGCGGCCAAGGCCGCCCGTTCCAATGCGACCTTTACCTCGAAGGCAGTGACCAGCACCGCGGGTGGTTCCAGTCGTCGTTGCTGCTCTCCCTGGCGGGCAACGGCGCCGCCCCTTATCGCGCCGTGCTCACCCACGGGTTCATGGTGGATGAAGACCGCGAAAAGATTTCGAAAAGCAAGCAGAGCCAAGGCGGCTATGAAAAACCGCAAAACTCGGAAGCCTACGTCAAAAAGTACGGCGCCGATGTGGTCCGCCTCTGGGTTGCTTCGCAGGATTATCGCAACGACATCATCGTCAGCGAAGAGCGGATTGGCAAAGTCGGTGAAGTCTATCGCATCATCCGCAACGCCCTGCGCTACCAGCTCTCAAACTTGTACGACTTCGACCCAACCTGCGATGCCGTTTCGGACAACCAACTCACGCCGCTCGATCGCTGGATCCTCGACGAGTTTGCCAAACTCGAACACGAAGTCATCAGCGCCTACGACCAGTACGAGTTCCACTCGGTTTATCAGCGCCTCAGCCAGTTTGTCGCCGTCGAGCTCTCGGCCGTCTACCACGACGTCGTGAAGGACCGCCTTTATACCGATGCGGCAAACTCACCTCGGCGGCGCTCGACCCAAACCGTCCTGCACCGCATGCTGGCCAGCCTTTGCAAAATGCTCTCGCCTCTGTTGGCCTTTACTGCCGACGAAGCGTGGGAATTCGTGCCGGGCAAAACCGTGGACGCTGCCCAACAGCTCACCTGGCAACCAATGGAATTCAAGCGAACTGCGGACGAAGCAGCCACCTGGCAAAAACTGCTGGCCATCCGCGAGCAAGCCTTGCCCTTGCTGGAAACCGCGCGCCAGCAAAAAACTCTCGGCAAAGCATTGGAAGCCCAAATCACGTTGACTGCCGCGCCGGATGTTGTTGATTCATTACAGCCGCATCAGGACGCCCTGAAGGAACTCCTCAACGTGTCAGCCCTGGCGCTCGAACGCCAGGTTCAGCCCGCCGGCGCCAACGAAGCCGTCCAATTAGTCGTCACCCATGCCGTCGGTGAAAAATGTGAACGCTGTTGGCATTGGGAAACCGATGTCGGCTCCAGCCCCGAGCATCCAACCCTCTGCGCCCGCTGCGTCAAAGTCGTCCAGCAACGCACCGCTATCTCGTAGCGCAGACCTCCGAGTCTGCTGTATCGCAGGCTTCCAAGCCTGCGAACGCTCCTTTCGCGGTCAGACAAAAACAAGGTTTGGGATCATTCAATGCAAAATGAAAAATTTTCGACACTCATTTCTCAATGAATTGAGTGATTCGTTCCACTTCAGTTTTTCTTCCTTTTCTTAGTTGCCTTCTGTTCCTTTGCCTTCTGCTTTATCATCCTGTCCTCCGCATCCTAATCCGTGTCCATCAGTGTTCATCCGTGGTTCTTTTCTTTTTTGTAATCGTATTCTCCGTCTTCGTCCCTTTTTTAGCTTTGTTGTTTTGTCCAAGTTGTTTCTCCTTTCTTCTTGCCCGTGCTTGCCACTGCACTTAAACATGTTTCTTGACACGTCATGACCCACGCCGCCAATTCCACGGCTCCCCCCAGCGCCACCGCCCCTCCTCCCGCGCGCAATCCCTGGCTTTGGCTTCCCAGCCTCTATTTTTCTCAAGGCATCCCCTACGTCATCGTCATGACCATGTCCGTCGTCATGTACAAACGGCTCGGCGTTTCCAACACCGACATCGCCCTCTATACAAGCTGGCTTTACTTGCCGTGGGTGCTTAAGCCGCTCTGGAGCCCGCTCGTCGACATCACCCGCACCAAACGATTCTGGATCGTCGCCATGCAGTTCCTCGTCTCTGCCGGCCTCGCGCTAGTGGCCTTTTCCGTCCGCGGCAGCGCCTTCTTCAAAGCATCGCTTTGCCTCTTCTGGGTCATGGCCCTCGCCTCGGCCACGCATGACATCGCCGCGGACGGCTTTTACATGCTAAGCCTCTCGAAGCATGACCAGGCCTGGTGGGTCGGCTTGCGAAGCACTTTTTATCGCGCGGCCATGATTGTCGGCAGCGGCCTGCTGGTCGTGCTCGCCGGCGTGCTTGAAAGCAAAAACGGCCTTCCACCATTGAACATTCCCGTGCACGCCAGTTCCAATGCCGCCCCGCAAACAAACCTCGACCCTGCAACCATCCAAGTCGCGAGTAGCCCAGGTCCGCTGCATCTCATAAGCCAGCCAGCGGCGCTGGAGATTCCCACGACCGAGATATCCGCCGAATCAGCTGGCGCCTTGATCGACCGCGCCCGTCAATGGAATAAAGAACATGGATTCCTGCAGCAGCGCGTTATTTCCAAATCGGAATCAAAATCATCCTGGTGGTCCGATCACATCGCCGGCCCCCTTGTCCGGGCCTGGAGCGCCATCCTGACCAAGCCATTAACCAGTGCCCTGGCCGCGCATTTCCCCAATCCCGCGAACGCTGTCCAGACCACCGTTACAAAAGGCCAGGGCGGAAACGTGGGTGTGGTTTACTTGATTCTTTCGCACGCGCCCGACCCCGATCAATCCGTAATTGTTACCTTCGACCGCCAAAAAAGCGGCCTCGAATACATCGGCCTCGCCAAAGGCGACAAAGGATTCCGGCTCGTCGAGGGTGAACGCTTCGTGTTTACCACGGCAAACTGGAATCAGCCGGCGATCGCCGTGATCCAGCTCGACCCGAAGCTCAAAAGCGACGCATCCGTAAACTTCATCACCGGCTCCGGCAATATCCCGCTGGCCTGGTCTATTACCTTGCTCGTCGTGGCCGGTTTGTTCCTGGCCTTCAGTTGCTGGCACAGCCTCATGCTGCCGCATCCGCCAAACGATGGCCCGGTCGTCACGCATCGAAGCCTGCTCGCCGAATTCCTCGCAACCCTCGGTTCATTTTTCCAAAAACCCGGCATGCTGCTCGCGCTCGCCTTCATCCTGCTTTACCGCTTCGACGAGGCCCAACTGGTGAAAGTAATTTCTCCATTCCTTCTCGACCGACGCGAAGCCGGCGGCCTGGCCCTCACCACCAGCCAGGTCGGCCTGGTCTACGGCACGTTCGGCATTCTGGCCCTGACCTGCGGCGGCTTGCTTGGTGGGTTCACCGCAGCCAAACACGGCCTGAAAAAAATGCTGCCCATCATGGTTTGCTCCATGTACCTCCCCAAACTTGTGTTTGTTCTCCTCTCCTTTACTCAGCCGGAGAATTTCCTGGCCATCTGCGGCACCGTCGCCATCGAACAATTCGGTTACGGCTTTGGCTTCACCGCCTTCATGCTCTACATGCTCTACTTCGCCGACGGCCCTCACAAAACCGCCCATTACGCCATGTGCACCGGTTTCATGGCGCTTGGCATGATGATCCCCGGAATGTGGAGCGGCTGGGTCGCGGACCTCGTCGGCTACAAACATTTCTTTGTCTGGGTCATTTGCGCCGCCCTGCCGGGCTTTACCCTCGGCCTGCTGCTCAAGGTCGATCCTCAGTTCGGAAAGAAGACAACTTAAAAACCTGGATCGTCCTCCTCGTCCTCCTTCTTCCTCTTTCTCATCCTCATCCTCGTTCTCCTCCTCCTCGTCGATCCGATTCAATTTGATCGGCCTCAAGTCTCAAAATCGGACCGCGCGACGTCCCGGCCCGCAGCACGTTGACAGCAAAATACGCACTGGAAGTTCTCAGTGCCCACGCTGCTTCGTTGCTGCTGCGCGCCGGGACGTCGCGCGGTCCGTGGTTTGCCGCCACCTCGCGCTTCGCCCCAATTGGGATTGTCAATCGTTCAGCGAGAGACTCGCGCGACCATCAGCAATAAAGGTTCGATTATTTTTGCCATATGATAAGCTTATCAACTTTTAAGTTGACAATATACCATGATCTGCTAATGAAAATTTGGAGGAACTGTATCCTCGCGCTGACCAACTTCCAACCGGCCCACGCCGGTTCCTACACTTTCATCGTGACGAACCACCTTGGAAGTGTGACCAGCATACCCGCCTTTCTCAATATTATCTCGAAAGTCCGAGGGCAGTGGTTCTCGATCCTCGACGACCAGCTCCCAACCCTCAACCGTCCTTCCCACCACTGGCCTCATTTCGGCCGAAGACAAGCTCGTCCGCTTCACGCGTGCCGGGCTTACGGAGGAATATTCCGTGAGCGCGGATGGAGTGCGGCAAGACCTTATCGTTGCCGAGCCACCGGTAGGTGTAGGGGATTTGCGGGTGGAACTGGCGCTGTTCGGGGCGCAAGCTGAGGCAGTGCCCGGCGGGGTGAGATTAACGTTCGAGCGCTCGGGGCGCGTATTGACTTACAGCCGTCTGCGAGTCGAGGATGCCACCGGCCGGTTAGCGGTCCGTGTGGCAGAGGCCAATGCCGCTTACCCTGTGCGCATTGATCCAACTTTTACTGATGCCCAATGGGTCAGGTTGGGCTCCGGGATTAACGGGACGGCGCGTTCCAATCCAGCTTCGACACCCCTGAAATCTATGTGAGTCGATTCGACCCGAGCGGTTTCCAGCTTTTGGGTGCGGGCAACCCAGCTCAGACCTGCCGGTTCCTAGGCAGCGCGAATTTGTCCAATTGGATTCCCATTGCTACCAACCAATTTGGGTCAGATGGAACCGTTTTGTTCCAGGACAACTGGAGTTCCAACTCGTCATCCAGGTTCTATCGACTGGTGACGCCGTGATACACAAGTCTCACGACGCAATCTTCGTGCTGTGAGCCAATACCCACGGAAGCATCGCCATGGACGTCGCGTCGAAGAACCCGTGGGCAATGACCGCCGGCCAGAGCGATCCATGAAAAACCATGATCAATCCCAAACCAACACCAAGAAAGCCAGCCATGCAGGCCGCCACCGAACCCATCGACAAATGAGCAAAGCCGAAAACCACGGCGCAGATTATGACAGCGACTATTTGACCTCCGCGTGAGCCGAAATGTTGTGGCCAGAGTGCTTTCAGCCCGGCGAGAAATGCCGAGCGCCAAAGCTCTTCCCGCAATCCCGCCACCAAAAAACTCACCACCGTCAGTGTTAGCCAAAAATACGCCGGATTATTTCGCATCGCTGCCACGTCAATAATCGTCTCCACGCCCGGACGATGGCTTGAAACAAATTCCTTCAACGAGTCCAGCGACATCACCCGCGTAACAATCAGTCCTACCGCAATCGCGATAAACACTACTGCCACGGCCAAGCGCAGAACGATGGAATAGCCCGCACCCAGGAGAACCGGCTGGAATTTGCCCCGCCATCGCAGCAATAAATCACCGCGCGTGGCACGTGACGCGAACCACGCCAGCCCAAAAATGAATCCAAAAACAACCAGCTCCAGCGCACAAACTGAAAGCAACCCGCCCACCGTCTGCGAAAGCACCGCCGTGTGTGTTCCCTTGCGCCCCAGTCCCAATAAACCCACAACCACGATATATCCGGTGATGAAAAATAAATGAATCCACCAGCGGCCGCGTTTGATGGCTGGTTTAATAGATGGCAAAGTGGATTCTATCATGGGGTTTTGCGATGGTCT
Organism: uncultured Verrucomicrobiota bacterium; assembly: GCA_964623885.1. Classification (GTDB taxonomy): domain Bacteria; phylum Verrucomicrobiota; class Verrucomicrobiia; order Limisphaerales; family UBA8199; genus CAZUVM01. The sequence continues at coordinate 17,049 of CAZUVM010000078.1, read as the reverse complement.
GAATTGGCCATAATTAAAAATGCCACTCACTGGTCAAAATCCGATGCGCAACCCAGGCGAAAAGCGATATGCCGGCAACCAATCCACATACCGGAAGCGCTGAGCATCGCTCACGGCGGATCAAAGCGATCAAACCCGAAATGATTCCGCCAATCAAAATGACCGGTATAAATAATAAGGAAAGAAACACGAAACTATCCGACAGCAAGATGCAAATGCCGGCAAGGAACGGAGCCCCGAATGAAAATATGCCCAACATGGGAGCACGTCTGGCCGGTGCGGTTGTCATCTAAAGTCGAGCGGAGTTACAGACGTTTGATTTCTAATCTGATGCTCATCGCCATTTCAAAGGTTCAGTAATTCAAGCCCTGTCGCATCCGACAAACTCCGTCCAACTCCCTCAGCCTCGTAACAGGGCTGACCTTGTCCAACAAAAAATATTGAATTGAAACCAACCGTCCGGAACGGCGACGCAAGCCAACAAACACCGTGTCGTTACCCTCAGGATCGTGCTGCCGTCGAAAACCGACACCGGTAGATTCGCTGAGCCGATCACGCCGACGCCAGACTAGAAAACGACCAAACAGCCGGCCCTCTCGGATCATCACGCCTGCTGATCCATCAATTTTGGTATCCTGTTCAATCAGCAAAAACAGCGAAACAAAAAAGATCAACAAGGCCATGATGCGCGGTGCCCACTCGATCCCGCCTCGTGTGGTAAGCCAAACGACAATCACGAACACTGCCGCGCCGAAAGTAAACGCGTAACGCCGCTTCGTGTACGGATGCCACTTGTAACTCAATATCGGCATAACTTGCGGAGCGGCCGCTCCAACTCTTCCGTTCGGTCGCCGCGGCGGGCTCAGCGTTCCGATCACGTAAACATCAATACAAAAAAAGTCACCAGGCACATGATAATGGCAAACGACGTGAGCACAATCAAAGTGCCGATAACGCCTCGCTGCCAACCTCGAAGGCGCATCCAGCTTTCAGCCAGGCGTTGAAATGGTGCCCCGGCAATCAACTCCACGCCGCCGATGAGAGCCAAAGCCAGGGGTAAACTTGCGCCCAATAGAGGGAGGTGGATGCTGTGGGCGGGAGCACTCAGCCAAAACAAAAGAGCGACGACCAGGCCAAACAAACCGCTGCCAATCGCCAGGAGCTTGAGTCCACGTTTGCGGATCTGACCGCTGCTCAATATGAGCTGTGGCGCACTCGCACTTCCCGTCGCTGCTACACGCTCGTCGGTGGTGACAAAAAGTTTCCGCGCGCGTGATGGGTGTGCTGTCGAAAAATCTCGCCACCAACTCGAGGGCCGCACCAACAGCGAGTACCCGTCGCCCATGGTTGGAGTGAAAATCCGCATCTCGTATTCAGGCAACAGCACCTGATTTATGGACCGAAGCAACGGCTCCGTCTTTACCCCTTCGCCTGCCATTATTGTGCGCGATTCGCCACGACACTGTAGCTCCCACGTCTGCTCATCGATTTGGCGGCAATTCAGATATCCTTCCGGTAACATTCTCTTTAAGTCCCCAAGAACTGTTTCGACATCGTCACGCCAATCGACAATTACACAGTGCTTGCAACTCCCGAATGCCAGAAGATTGTCCCTGCCCCCGTCAATCAGCACTTGCTCGTATGGCTGGAGTGTCATTGCGCAGCCGCCGCAGGTGCTTGATTCGTCCCTGGGCGAACCGGTTGGCTCAAATTCGCCGCACCGTTTGCCTGGATGAAATTCGCGGGGAACTGTAGTCCGTCAAACTCGCCATTCTTCTTAAATCTCAGTACAACCTGCATGCCCGTGCTGAGCCCCTGTAACCATCCATGGTTGTCATAGTGTAGCGCCACCCTGCGCAAATGCGGATGCGCAGGGATGGAATCGGCCGGAACCAACAGCATACACGTTGCCTTGTCCCCACCTACGGCAGGGCTATTGACGAAAGGAAGATCCACCTGCTGAACGGCTCCAGTAACCAGCAGGACATCGGAAGACGGGGTGCGTGAGATGAGAGAAAGCGCTCCGTTTGTACCGGGCGAGACGACCACCGCGGGCGCTGCTTTGCTCTCATAAACATCCAAAGCGGTGTTGCAGCCAACAAGGAGTGGCATCACCGGCAACAATAGGGTCATTGCTTTCACGGTTAGGGTGATTTCTCGCTATTTCCCGCTATTTCTCGTTAGCGGCTGGACCCTTCACAAACAGCGCCAGCGATGCCGTGTAGCCGTGCAGGAAATTTTTTTGCCCGACCGGCCCGATCTCCCCATTGCAAAAAAATCCCGTCAGCCCCAATGGACCCAGCCGTTCCTGAACCAATTGCGCGTCATGGCTCGGCCGGCCAAACAAGTGCCGGCCGCGGCCGTTGCAACAGCAAAGACAGCCGCCGTAAACGACCGCGTCCCCGAGCTCGCGTCTTGTCCGCGCCAGCAATGCTTCGAGGTCCTCCGTCGCCGCCGCCGCCGATTGTTTTTGAAACTGCACCGTCTGCCCCATGCGCGGCAAAGCCCCCACCGCGATGCTGCCCGACCTCGGGTCGGCTCCGAGCAAATTGCGGATCAGGAAATCCCCGCGATGAAATTCCTCGAGATACTCGTTCACCACCAGGCCGATGAACAAATTGCCGCGCGCCTTCTTCTGCTCTTCGGGCGTGAGCTGGTTGAATGTTTCCGCCAGGACCTCGTACGCCGGACGGTTCCCGATCTCGTGAATGATGTTTTGTTCGACCTTCGTCAGCGTCCACGTCTCGCCGATCGGAGTGCAGCCCTGCGACGTCATTCCCTGCAGCCGCACGGCGCCTCCAAACGACACCGCCACTCCGCCCTCCTCGAACACCTCCCCATTGAGGTAGACCTGTGTCAGTTGCTCCTGGAAGTTTCCGCTGGCCAGTCCGCCCAGCACCGGCAGCGGCGCGTAAGCGCCGTTCCAACTTCGGAGCCAGGCCTCGCTGTCGAGGTGGAACGGATCGACAAACGCGAGCCAACCGTGGGTCTGCGCCGTTTCGATCCCCGTTTCCATCCGCCAGTAATCCGACCCGTTCGCTTCTTCAACTTGCGACTGCGTAAAGTGAAAAGCTTTCAGGTCCGCTCCCGGCAAGGCGTATAAACCAAACGTCAATCCGGGGTTGTCCTCAAGCTCCTCATTGCCGAAGATGAGTCCCTGGCTCGAGCAACCCGCCAGCAACGGAACCCGCGCATGAACCTGCAGAATTTCGAGAACCTGTTTCGCCTGCGCGAAAAACTTTGGCGACATGAACACCAGCCCCAGAGACGGATGCTCGCTCAATTGACTGCGAAGCTGTTCGGCCCATTTCTGCAATCCAAACTCGTCGAAATCGTCCGACCAATGCGCAGCGATGGAGAACTTGTCAGCCACGAATGAAAACTAAACGCGCCTTTGCAAAAAGTAAATCGGTACGCCAATCTCATTGGCAACGCGCATACGCTCCAATTCGGTAGGGACGCCGTCCCCGGCGTCCCCGATCCTTAAACGATACTTCTTTGATTAAAAACCTTGCCACCCACAGTCAATGATAATTACTGGAAAATATTAAGCGGGCGCCAGTCTCTTCTCCCGCTCCCCTTCGGAAGGGGCGCCTGGTTGGGGTGAGAGGCAACGGGCACTCTGGACTGAATCCCAACCGGGGAAATTCTTCAGGAGGTAGCACTGATTTCCCGGCCTACAGCCTGTACCGGCTCCGGCCGCGTTTCCTTCTCCGATTGCGCCTCACCGTCCCCTGCCCTGCGCGGCCAAATATGGAACCCGCCACGGAATTGAATCGCGATCTGCCACGTGCCCCAAATGCCTTTGCCTTCGCGGAACCCGCGATAGAAAACATCATGGCTGCCGATATAGCTCTTGGTCCAATAACATTCGCGCGACTGCGTATCGTAACGGCCGCGAATCAGAAACCGGCCGATGTCATCCACCCCGTTGCCGCTGATCCGGCCCTGGGCAAACGTCAGGTGCAGCTGCATCCGATGCCGGTCGCCCGGGCGATAATTGTAAAAACCGGTCCACGGACCGGATGGAAAATCGGATTCGCTCACGCAGGTTTGATGCGGTCTTTGAAGGTCAATTGCGCGATGCCGGATTTATCCAGATCGCCCAGGCCTTCGCTGATCATGCGGTCATACTGCTTCCTGGTCGCCACAGAAAGCGGCAGAGTCAGCCCCAGATCTTTGCCGAGCTTCAGCGCGATGCCGGTGTCCTTGGCGGCGTGCGCGGCCGAGAAGAAACAGGAATGCTCGTGGTTCTGCATGTCTTCGCCGTCCGTCTTGAGCACCTGTGAGTTGGCGCCCGTCTGCGAAAACACTTCGAGCAGCATGGTCAAATCCAGGCCCAATGCATCCCCGATCGCCAGGCCTTCCGCGAGTGCTGCCGTATTCATGTTCATCACCAGGTTTACCAGCGCCTTGACCTGCGCCGCTTTTCCGGCCGGTCCGATGTAGCGCATCGAGGAACTGAGCTTCTCCAGCAGTGGCTTGGCTCGCTCGAATACTTCGGGCTTGCCGCCGCACATCAGGTAAAGTGTCCCTGCGCGAGCCTGCGGAATGCTCGAGGCCATGCAGGCCTCCAGCGCTTGCGCTCCGGCTTTCTCGGCTTTGCCTTCGACCCATACGTGCACCGCCGGCGTGATTGTGGCGCAATTGATGAAGAGTTTTCCTCGCGCGCGGCTGAGCAAGCCGCCGTTGTAGATCTGCTTCATCGCCTTGTCATCGCTGACCACGGTGATGATGACGTCCGATAGCCGGGTCACTTGTTTCAACTCGGTCACCGCCGGCGAACCCAGTTCCGTTGCCAGCGCCTGGGCCGCGCTCGGATTCACATCGTATACCGCCCCGATTTCGTAGCCGCATTCCTTCACCCGCCGGGCCATGTTGCCGCCCATCCGGCCGACTCCAACGAATCCAACTTTTTCGCTCATGGCCGCTTTCGTTGCTCGTTCTGCATCCGGTAAAGATAGCGAATGAAATCGGCGGATATGCTTCCATGGCCGGCCGCTTCGCTCGCGGTTTCGCTGCGCTCGGCCCGGATTTGTGCCAACTCCCCGGCATCGAGCCAGTAACCGCCGCAGCCAGGGCATTCGTCCACCTCCACCCGGCGCTTGGCGCTGAAGAAATGCCGGTGCAGGCGGATGCCCGAACAGCGCGGACATTCCCGCTTGCGCGAGCTGTCCACCACGACTTGCGGATCGCGCTCGATTGTCAGCAGCGGACCGCCGGGTTCCGTTTCCTCATCGACTTGCTGCAATTCAAAAGCGTCGAACCAGATGCCGCCGCAACCGCCCTGGCAGGCGTCCACCACGAGGCTGCCCACCTGAAGCTGCGTCAACTCATTGAAACACGCTGGACATTTCATAACTTCAGTTCCCTTTTGATCGTAAGAACCGTTCCGCGCCCGGCAGGTCATCGGTATTGATCAAATCCACATCATCGACATAAAGCTCCGCCCAAAACGCCGGCCGATCCGGCGCGCCCCAAAACCTGACCCGGCGACCTTGCTGGTGCGCCTTGGCAACAATCTCTTTTAGCCTGGCCTTTTCTTCGGCGGGCATCGCATCGACGCCGCGCCACTTGAAAGTTTGAAACCAATTGCTGCTGATCCACGGAATCAGGTCCGCCGAATCGCCCGACTCCAGATCGACCAAATCGCCATCAAGCGAAGCGTAACGAACCGATTCACCAGCAAACATCTCACGCGAGCGATGCCCGGTGATGATGACCCGGATGGCCTTGGTTTCGCGAACGCCATCCTTGAAAGTCGTCAGCAGCTCCGAGTATTGCTTCAGCACGTCACGCAACACCGGATACGAAGTTTTCCAATCGCCTTTGATCTCGACCAGCAGTACGAACTCTGGGCCGTTCGGGTAAACGTGGCCGCCGTTCTTCTTGATGCGCTCGCGCAGCGGATCGAGGTAAAGCGCTTCCAGTGTCCGTTCGGGCTTTACCTGTCCGCGGTCGTGTGCAACAAGGAGCTTTCCGTCCACCAGGTGAACGTCCGCCTCAACGCTGCAAAACCCGTGGTCCAGCGCGTCCAACAACGGCCGGTTATGCTCGTAATCATTATGTGCATGCACGCGCAAAAGCGGCTTCGGGCTGGTTTGCGCGAACAATCCCAGGGCGCCGGCGAGCGAAAGAAGAAACGGCAATAGGATGCGGAGCCTTGCGCACATATTTGGTTGAGGCCAACGATATCCAAACAGTCATTCGATGCAAACTCAAACGGCTTGCGGTAATACCTCAGCCACCGATGCTCGGTAGGGATGCCGTCCCCCGGCGTCCTCAATCTCACTAGCTGGATTGGCGTTTAGCTACTGACCTGACGCCGCCCGCCTTTCTTGCTTGCCAACCCATAATCGCTTTCGGCATTTTCCGACATGGCGAAAGAATCAGAGACCCTCGACTCGGAATTCTACAAGGCGGCGAACGTTTTTTTCCCGGCCTACCATCACATCGGGCTAACGTTTGACGACGTGACGCTGGCCACAATGTACTCCGAAGTCCTGCCTCGAGAGACACAGCTGGACACCATGCTCGCCGATGGATTGCGCCTCAATATCCCCATCATCTCCGCGGATATGGACACGGTAACAGAGTCAAGAATGGCTATCGCCATGGCCTTGAGCGGCGGCTTGGGGTTGATCCATTACAATATGGGCGACCGTGAGCAACTCTCTGAGGTTAGCCGCGTGAAAAATCATGTGCACGGGTTGATCCAAGAGCCCATTAAGGTCGCGCCCGAGCAGCTGATAGGTGACGTGCTGGCGCTCATTGAGAAGAAACACTTTGCTTTCAGTACGTTCCCCGTCGTGGATGCGCAGGGAAAACTCCTGGGCCTGCTGCCCGGGCATGTGGTCAAACCGCGTTACGGCAAGCGCAAAGCGGTCGAAGCCCTCACCCCTCGCGACCAGGTTCAGACGATCAACAAGAAAGAACTGGGCCGCGACCCCATTGCCCGGGCGGACAAGTTTTTCACCGAACACCCCGGAATCCATAAGCTGCTGGTTGTCGATGACCAGGATCGCTTGCACGGGCTGTTCACGTTGAGTGACATCGAGCGCATTACGCAGGAACGCAGCGCCCAGTTCAAACCGGCGCGCGACGCTCAATTCCGCTTGTTATGCGGCGCCGCTGTTTCCGCCACGCGCAACGCGTTCGGCGAGCTGGATCGGAACCGCATTTTGGCGCACGTGACCGGTTTAGTGGAACGAGGCGTCGACGCCGTCGCGGTTTCAACGGCTCACGGCCACAGCAAAGGCGTGGGCGATACCGTGCGGCTGTTGCGGGAGACTTTTCCAAAGTTGGCGCTCATCGCGGGCAATGTGACCAGCGCCGCCGGCGTCGAATACCTCGCCGATTGCGGGGCTGATACCATTAAGGTCGGCCAGGGGCCCGGGTCAATTTGTACGACGCGGATCGTGGCGGGCGTTGGTATTCCGCAAATGACAGCGTTGTATGTCGCGTCGCGCGCTGCCCAGAAACGGCGCGTCACAATCATTGCGGACGGCGGAATCACCAAATCGGGCGATATGGTTAAGGCGCTCACGCTGGCGCAGGGTGTGATTTGCGGTGGCATTTTCGCCGGCTGCCCCGAAGCGCCGGGCGAGGTCATGGAATTCAGCGGCAAGCGTTACAAGCAGTATCGCGGGATGGGCAGCCTCGCAGCCATGAAAGCCGGTTCCGCCGCGCGCTATGGTCATTCGAATGATGGACCGCGTAAAGTCGCCCCGGAAGGCGTTGAGGCGCTCAAGGAAGTGAGCGGCTCAGTTGATCGCGTTCTGGGTCAGCTCATTGGCGGCATTCAATCCGGCATGGGTTACCTCGGGGCAGCCAACCTCACCCAATTGCGCGAGAAAGCCAGGTTCATCCGGGTTAGTCCTGCCGGCCAACGCGAGGCCGCGCCGCATGACGTCGTGGAACTCAAGGCGGGCGTGTAACACGAATTTCATAGCCGACGGGAGCCGCTTGTCGGATAGCGCAGATTATCAATTATCAATCTGCGCTACGAGATTCGCGGCTTCGCCATTTAGAACTCGATCGCGTCGTTCATCTGCCCGCACTGAGAGCAACGAGAGCGTTCCACGTCCGGGTCGTCGGTGTAGACATAACCACAACGGAGGCAACGAAAAATTCGATCCTCGCTCTCACTCGGAGCGAAGCGGCGGCGGCGCAATTCGGCATAAATAGCCAGACCAACCAGGCCGGCCAACATCACCACCACGTATAAGAGGATGAGATTATGGATGCTCACGGCCTGCGCGATTTATTTGGCTGTTCCACTCGGCGCATTCGTCGGCGGAACGGGTACTGTGTGCCAATCGAAAATCAGCTCGCCCCAGGTTAATCCGTCGAGCGGGCGCTGACTCGGCCTCGAGCCGCCACCTCGCAGTGGTTCGAACCTTGCGGTGGCCGCCAAAGCCAGCGCTTGCTGGTCGGCATCTTTCGAATTACTGCTCTGCAGCAGAGCTTCGGAAAATGGCCAGCCCCGCGCATCCACGACCAGCTGTACCACCGTGTTCGTAAGCAAATCATCGCTGCTCTGTGACGTCAGCTGTAATGGCGTCAACAGGCGGCGGCGAGCCAGATCCCCCGCCAACTGCCAGGTGCTTTGCTCGCGCGGAGGTTTTGAGGATGGAATCTGCGGCAGCCTAGGCTCGACGTCCGCGGACGCAATCGCCTCGACCAGTGAGAATCGATTTGTAAGCGGCAAATCGTTCAAAGTGGTATCCACCCGCGTTTGGAAATAATCGAGATAACGCGGATCTTCGGACCAGGAAAATGTGTTGGTCGCCAGGGAAATTGCGGTCATCCAGGCGGGCCCGGAAAAGCTTTGCCGATGAGGCAAAGCAAACAAGGTGGGATCGAGCAGTGAGGAGAGCGGCTCGGGCGCGGGTTGAATCCAGCGCAAGTTGACCTCAGAAATCCGCGTTGCGGCCAGCCCAGGGCCCTTTTGGCCAAGCCAGAAGATCGCGCCCAGTTGGCCCGCAAATACCAATCCGACGATGCCCCACCATTTGACCCGCCGCACAGCAGCCGAACCGGCTTGCGGCGACTCGATGTTTGCTGCCGACGGCGAATTCACGGCGCGGCTGCCAATGGGCGGGGCAACGTGGCTAGCAAACCATTGGTGATCCCGGCTTCACGCGCCAGCAGCCCTAATCGCACGAGCATTTCGTTCGAAGCAGCCTGGTCCGCCTGGATGACCAGCGTGAGCGGCTCGCCGGCTGATTTGGCAACCTGGCGCAATCGATTTCGCAATTGGGCTTCGTCGATCGCCTGGTTTTCAAAATAATAGCGGCCATTGGCGTCGATGGCGACCGCCACTGTAAGTTGATCGGTACCCGTGAGGTTGTCGGCCATCGGCAAACGGATGTGCACGCCGGGAGTATAAACCAGCGAGCTGAGCATCATAAAGATCGCCAGCAGGAAGAACACCGCAGCAAACGGAGCGGCGTCGAGTTGGCCGCGGAAGATGCGGGCGTTACGCGGAAACTTCATGCCGGAGGTTTGACCACTTCGACCACAATATTCACGATCTCAGTCGCGGCCCGCTCCATATCGAGGACGATCGAATTGACGCGACTGACCAGGTAGTTGTAACCCGCGTGCGCGGGGATCGCAACGGCCAGGCCGGCCGCTGCGCACACCAGCGCCTCCCAAACGCCGGTCGAAAGATCCCCAACATGGGCCTGGAGGCCCTTCTGCTGCATCGCGTAGAACGTCTGAATGAAACCGAGCACTGTTCCCAGCAAGCCCAGCAGGGGCGCCAATTGAGCAATGGTGGCAAGCAAGTTCAGCTTTTCCTCCAAACGCGGCACTTCAGCCAACCCGGCTTCTTCCAATGCTTCACGCACCCGTTCACGGCCGTGCTCGCGATTCAAAATCGCCGTCTTGACCAGCCGCGCGACCGGTCCGGGCGTGGCTTCGCAAATCGACAGCGCCTCGACGACATTATTGCGCTTCAGCACGGTGCGCACGCCATTCAGAAACTCCGTCGAGTTGATCTGGGCGCGATGGCAATGCAGGAACCGTTCGATAAAGACGACCAGGGCGACGGCGCTGGTCAGCAAGATCACGTACAGCACCGGGCCGCCGTGCGCCAACAATTCCGGCAACTTTAACATGGGCACCTTATACCGTTTTTCGGCGATCGGTTCAAAGGGCAAAGTTGCCTATGCTTTGCGGGAACCAATCCGCAAACCTCGACGTCACATTTGATTCTTGTTCCGAGCTCCCGAGACGGTTTCGCAGCTCAAGGCTTGATAGCCTGGAATGCTTCTGACAAGAGTGCTCGTTGTGAACGAAGCCCAGAGAGAGCCTTCGAAGAATAGTCCGACGCCATTGGCAGGAAGAACCGTAACAGGCAAGCTGCTCGTTGCGATCAGCGTTTTACCAGCCATCGGGGCGATATTTGCGGCTGGCGCATTCCTGAACGCTTTTGCAGCGTTTATTCTCCTGCCCATCGCCTTAGGGTTTTTTACCATTTGGTTTTACCGGGCTCAAGGTCGTCGAACCAGCTCGCCTTGGCCTTCCATTGCTGGTGGTAACGCGCTGCTTTTAGCCTTTTTGGTGAGCCTTGGCTTCCTGGGATTCGAAACTTATTATCGGTTCTTTTACGACCAGACCGACGCCATGGGGATGACCCTGGTGTCATATGCCTGGTCAGCTCGACACGTCCGGACCAACTCATTCGGCCTGCGGGATAATGTTGATTATAATTACGCGCTCACGCCTGGGCGCCGCCGCATCACCTTCGTCGGGGATTCCTTCACTGTCGGCAATGGAGTCAAAAATGTTGACGACCGCTTCGTAAACCGAATCCGGCGCCTGCATCCGGAATGGGAAGTCCATGCCGCAGCCAAGCCCGGTTTGGACACCTCAAACGAGGTGGAACTCATGCATAACCTAACAGTGAGCAATGGCTATCGGCTCGATCAGGTCGTTTTGGTGTACCAGATCAACGATATTGGCGAATTGATGCCGGGGTGGGTCGAAGGCTACAAAAGGATTGTCGCCGACCGCTTTCGTCAAAGTTGGTTATGTCAGCACAGTTACGCCGTAAACTTGTTCTATCTGCGGTGGTTGCTGCGCCGGAGTTCGTATATGCAAAAGTACTATGACGAGGTCGAAGCAGCGTACAAAGGGCCGATCTGGCAAAGGCATAAAATCGCGATGCTTGCTTTTGCGAACATGACGCGTATTCGTGGCGGACGGCTGCTGGTCGTCACGTTTCCATACATGGACACCGGCAACCGGTTCAAGTCGGTCCACGATCAATTATCACAATATTGGAAAGAAAGAGGCATTCCACACCTCGACCTGCTACCGGTCTTTAGCAACATCCCGGCCTCCAAGCTCGTCGTCAACGCTCATGACGCGCACCCCAACGAGTATGCGCACGCGCTCGCCGCCCAGGCGATTGATGAATTCCTGAAACGCGAGATTCCCGGCGGCCATTAATCGATGCAAGCACGCCAAGCTATCCGGCTCCCGAGTCAGGATTTTTGACACGACTGCCTTAAGTTTGCCGCCCGGGAATGAGGCAAATTCTAGCAGGTGAGGAGATAAAGCTGGGGATTTATTGTGGAGTCTATGCAAACCCGGGCGCGGGAAGTCAAGCACCACCCGCCCACAACCGCTGGCATGCGTGGTGCTAGGGTTGACGCGTGTTTTGTTAATGGTTGCCTCAAGGTGTAATTATGAAAGACTCCCCCGTTTCGCAAGCTGCCGCCAAACCCACGCGCCCGAATGACATGGGCTTTTCGCCGTGGCAGCGGTTAAAGACCAAACGCATTTCGTATCTGACGCTCCCGTTGCTCATCATGGCGACGGTGACGGAATTCGTCATCCTCTCCACCGGCTGGAAGTACCAGCAGGTGGTCTGTTTGCCGCAGGGCATGGGGGTCACATTCCTAGGGATCGGGCCGATCGGAGCGACTATTCTCGCTTGCGAACTGCTCAAGCTGCCGCTGGCGATTTGGACCGCTTCACGCTTTGGCTGGCAAAAGTACTTCATGCTTTTGGTGGGCCTGCCGCTCATCTGTGTGCTGACGTTCCAGTTGGTCAAGGACATGGCAGTGTATGAGATGGGCGTCGCCCTGTCGCCGGCCACCCAGATGCTTGAGAAAGCCAGCGCCGAGGAAGTTCATATTATTCAGCTCAATGGGGAGCTGGCGGCCATCGAAGGCAAGCGCGCCGACCGCGAGCACAAATTGGCCGAGTTGGCCGCGAATCAGGCCAAGGCCAAGGCTGAGCTCGAGGATTCCGTGAAGCGCAATGACGCGGCCCGACAGGACGCGATCAACCTGACGGATTACCAGAAGAAAGAGCTTTCAGATGTCACCTCCAGGGAAACGACCCTTATTGCTCAGTTCAACGCCGATACCGAGCAGCTTAACAAAACGATTGCTGACCTGCGTGCACGCCGGGAAATCGAGGTGGGCCGGGCAACCAAATGGAACGCAGAAGAGGCCCGGATCGAGAATGACTACAAGGTCAAAATGACCGACTACGCCAACAAGAAAGCGGCGTATGACAAGGCCAAGGCGGAATACGACAATGCCAACTTCCTCAAGCGCCAGTTGATGAAGGAACCGGTGAGCCCTGGTGTGCCGCCCGAGCGCGAGGCCAACACGGTTCTCAAGCCGACGGCGATTGCTGATATCGATGCTCAGATCAAGACGAAGGAAACGGAACTGCTCGCGGTCAACAACAAACGCCGCGACAGCATTGCCCAGGTCGAAACCGACGCCCGCCATCTGCGCGAACAATTTGACCAGCGCTCCAGCACCAAGCGCGAAGAAGCTGATAAAAAGCGCGAGGAATTATCCGTTGCACTGGCGAACCTGGCTAAACAGGGTCAGGACCAAGCCGCTCAGATCGACAAGGAATTTGCAGCCGTGGTCACCAAGGTAGATACAATTCGCGCCGACATCGATGCGAGCCGAAAACGGGCCGAAGGCTATTACGAGGCGCGGGAGGCAGCGATTCGCAAAACCCAGGTGCACCGGATTGCGACAACAGTTGAAATCGTCCGTGGTTTGATCAAGGGCGAGCGCCCGATGTCGATTAAGATGACCGCAAAGGAGCGAGGCGACATCCTGACGGACCAAATCAGCATGGTGCGGATTTGGGTTTACCCTGTGCTCGCGTTCATCGTTGCGTTCCTGCCAACGCTCATGGTTGAGATTGGCTTCTCGACAGTGTTTGAGTCGGAGGAGCAGCGGCCACAGCATCGACTTGGCTTCCTTGGCCGGCGCATGCACTGGCTTTATACGCGCGCGGGGCGCCTGAAGATTCTGCGTGCTGAGCGCTTTGCGAAAGAAGCCTCCGGCGCAATCGCCGCGCGCGATGCCGAGTTGGCGCAGAAGGAAACGGAGTTGCAGGCCGCCCGCGAGTCAGTAAGCGCCGCCGTTGCTAAGCAGCAGGAACAATTGAAGCGCATGGAAGAGCATTACGCACGACAAGCCAAGGCCAAGGAAGAAGAATGGGTCACCAAACTTGCCGGCATGGCCGATACGCTTACCCGCACGGTGACCGAGAAAGACGCCCTGCGCGATTTGCAGAAGTCCGAGGTCGAGCGCCAAATCCAGTCGCGCCAGAATGCCTGGTCGGAACGGATAACGCAGTTGCGGCAGGAACTGGACGAGCAGCGCGCCGCCGCCGATGCCGAGCGCACCGCCCTGATGCAGGAGCACCAGAAGAAACTGCTCGAGGTGACCGAAGAGTGCAAAACTCAGGTTATTCAAGCCCGCCGCCAGGCAGCCGATGTCGAAATGGGCTCGGTGGATGCTACAGCCAGGCTGTCGCACGACCTGAAAGAAGCACTGCATGCCCGCGACGCGGCTGAGGCGCAATTGAAACAGCAGACGGATTCGTTCAATCTTAAATTGTCGCAAGCAAGAGAAGACGCGACACGCGAGCTGGAGAAAGCAGCCCGCATGGAGAAGCACCGGACCGAGCAAAAGGAACTGGCATTCCAGGCCAAACTGAAGACGCGCGAACAGGAATTGGCGCTCAAGGCCGAGGCGCGGGAAACCGAATTACAGAGCCAATGGGCAGCCGACCTGCGCTCCCGCGAAGAGGAATGGGAACGGCAGATCGAGTCACGCCTGCGCGGCGCTGAAAGCCGTTTGGGAGTCGAATCACAGCAGAAAGAAGAATTGTTCCAGTCCAAGCTGCGTCAGCGCGACCAACAGTGGCAGGCGAAGCTGGACGCCCAGCGATCGGAGATGCAGGCGGAAGCCGACGAGGCGATTCGCCGCCGCGAGGGAGAGGCTGAGAGTGCTCTGCGCGAGCTCGAAACGCAGCTCCGGAAGGAATTCCAACTTAAGGAAGAAGCGTTCCAGACCAAAGCGCGGCAGCGCGAGCAGGAATTGGTCGCTCAAATCACTTCGCAAGCGGAAGCCCGCCAGATGGCTGCACAGGCGCAGTGGGAATCGGAAACCGAAATCCGAACGCGCGCGGCTGTGGAGCCAGTGGCTGCCTTGCTCGCACGGACCGAGAAAGAGCGCGACGAGGCCAAGCTCGCCGCATCTGAAGGCGCTCGCCAGGTCCAGCATCTGGAGAAGAAGCTGAGCGAAGCGTTCTCCTTCTTGAGCGGCTGGCGAAATGGAAATGGCAAGAGCATGGTCGGCGCAGCTTGATCAGGCGGCAAATCGGTAGCAACAACGCCGAACTGTTTCACTAAGCGGCGGGGGGCAGAGGATCGGGGTGATCCCTCCCCCGCCACATCGTTTTTCGGAGGGGTGTGAGTGCTTTATTCGGCGATGTGTTCCGAGGTGTGGACAATCCACGGCGCACCATTGGCAATTACTCCAACAAAAAATGAAGCGCCATTACCCACCAATGCAACCACACCCGCAAGGCGCCAACCGACACCGCGATAGCCCTCGCCCTGCAGGAAGTCGAGCTGTGAAAGGAGTTTGATTGCAACGGCATCAAGCGCCACGACGAGAACCTCGAGCACGAACCAGGGGGCCGTCTCGTGCTCGAGCAGCGGACGGAAAACAAACAGAAAGACGGCCAGATTGGTGAAGAAAAATCCGATAAAGAACGGCCACGGAGTGACGCCGGCGAAAAACAGCATCAAGGCAACAACACCAGCCTCGACGACAAGTGCTGCAAAGGCAACGAAGCTAAAAGCCAGGAATGAGGACGGGTTGACCGCTACCGGATTGGCCAAAGCCACGGCCGGAATCAGCACGCACGCAAAGCTCAGAAATAAACGGCGCAATTAGGTTTCCTGCGGCATCACACGAGCGAAGTCGCGTTGAAGCTCATCGCTGAACTGTGATAAATCTTCCTTCTTGAGCATCCCGACACGCAGCATGGCCGTCATGAAAAGCCACATACTGGAACGTGAATGACCGTCCAAACACTGTTGCAAGATCTTGGCCTCTTTTTTCATCACCTCCAAGGCATCCCAGAATCGCTCCGTTTCATTTTTCTTAGGGTGCGTCAAAATCCGCACGATCCGAGCGTTACGCTCAATCAGGTAACGCTCGCGGAGCATTGGGACCATTTCGCGGAATTTTCGCCAATCGGATTCCATATATTTGAGAGGCCAAGAGCAATGCTCAGCCGGACCAGAACATCGGCGCAAGGAAAAACGAATACCCCCCCTGGCACTATGCCTTAATTACAAACTTGGCAAAGAGTCCATCGATAAGAGATTTCGCTATTGCCAGGTTTCAGATGAACAAACATGCTGGCCGGAGCGTCAAAAAGGCAGCGACGCATAACTTTGCTGAGAACTCAATCTATGGTTGATCTCGAACATAAACTTGTCGGGATATTACCTGGGAAAGGAACCGCATGACGACAGAACAAACCAATGAGAGACTGGTCAACAATCTCAAATCCGTGTCCGCGGATGCGGAAGAATTGCTGAATGCGACCGCGGGCCACGCCGGTGAAAAGATTACTGAAGCCCGGAGGCGCCTGAGCGCGGCCTTAGAAGCCGCGAAAGCGACGTGCCAGCGGCTGGAGGAAAAGACGGTCGCTGCCGCCAAAGCAACAGACAAATGCATTCGGGAACATCCCTATGAATCGATCGGAGTGGCTTTCGGACTGGGTGTGTTGATTGGTGTATTGATCCGGCGCCGGTAAAGCGGCCATGGCCGAACCGGCCGAACATCCGCCCGGCATACTGGCAGCGCTGAAAGGATTGCTGCAGACTGGGCTGGCGATCGCGCAGAACCGCCTCGAACTGCTGCTGGTTGAACTGCAGGAAGAGCGCCTCGAGCTATTCGAGACTCTATTGCTGTGCGGGATCGTAATTCTGTTTGCGTTCCTCACGTTCACGCTCCTGACCTTTGTTCTGGTGGTGGTTTGCCTGCAGGCGGAGCGTGTGGATCTGCTGGTGGGGCTGGGTCTAATATACCTTGCCTGCACGATAATCGCCTTCTGTCGCCTGCGCGCGCGCTTGAAGAAATGGACTCCGTTCTCTGGAACGTTAGCGGAACTCAAAAAGGACCAGGCATGTTTGGAGGAAAAGAAGCAAGCGAACTCCGAGAGCGAAAACAAGCTTTGATTCTGGAAAGCTC
The DNA here is from genome assembly GCA_964623885.1 of uncultured Verrucomicrobiota bacterium. Lineage (GTDB taxonomy): Bacteria > Verrucomicrobiota > Verrucomicrobiia > Limisphaerales > UBA8199 > CAZUVM01. The sequence goes on along the minus strand of CAZUVM010000078.1, from coordinate 502 downwards.
GCTGAACCGGTTGCGATTTCAGGCGGAACTGCAGAATTTGCGCTCGGCCTATGGTCGCAGCACCGAGGCGTTAAGGGCACCACGGAAGCTTTTGGGAGTGCTGGCCGTGGCAGCGCCCGCGGCCGGTTTGTTGCTGGGGAGCGGCGCACGACGGGGTTCGTTAATTAAGTGCGCCGCGCGCGCCGTTAAGTGGGTGCCTGCGATATATCAAATTTGGAGACAGTTTAAGCCAGCGAAACCTAAAGCCGAGAAGGCAACGATCGAGTCCGACGAAGAGCGTTAACCCGACTTTCGCAGATTTCGGGCGATTTGGATTTTTTTCAGCCCCAGCGTGAGGATTTGCTGAGGGTTTTGCACGAGCGCGATGGCAGGGCGTGTGTGGGAAGACCTGGCCCGTAGACAGCCAGCACGGGGGAGTGTCAGACTGCGGGCATGTATTTGAAGGCGCACGAGCGGTTCAAGGATGGCAAACGCCACGTTTACTACAGCCTCACTGAGAGTC
>CAZUVM010000077.1:0-8125 GCA_964623885.1 uncultured Verrucomicrobiota bacterium | reverse complement strand
TGGGAGTGGTCGGTGGAGGACAAAAACACTCTCGTGCTGACCCGAAAAACCAAGAAACCACGCCGTAAATTACGTGCCTCTTAGGTTGACGCGTATGCGCTGAAGCGGGGTGTTAATGAAAACCCGGCGAAATCAAACTGTTAGTCGGCCGGTTCAGTTCTCAAAAACTGAGATGCGCCCTAGACCGAGGCGTTAGTATCATTGGTGGTTGAACTGAACCGCGGCACCTCTACAATCACCGGATTAGTTGCGCCTATGAAACCAATTCTTGTGGTTTTTTGCTTCCTCGCAGCGGCGTCCCTCGCGGCGACTCAAACCAACAACGCTGATGCCATCGCCCGGATTCGCGACGAAGGCCTCAACCGATCTGAGGCGATGCAAACGCTCACCTATCTTACCGAGGTGATCGGGCCGCGGCTGACGGGTTCGCCGAATCTCAAGCGTGCTAATGAATGGACGCGGTACCAACTCGCTTGTTGGGGACTGACTAACGCGCATGTCGAACCCTGGGGACCATTCGGCCGCGGCTGGTCGCTAAAGGCCTTTTCCGCTCAGTTGGTGGAACCCCAAGCCATCCCGCTGATTGCTTATCCCAACGCCTGGACGCCGGGATTCGCTCAGACTCTGGTGGCGGACGTGGTTTTCTTTGATGTCAAAACCAACGCCGATTTGGAGAAATACAAAGGCAAGTTGTCAGGCGCGATCGTGCTGGCCAGCCCGGTCCGCGAGCTGAAACCCTCATTCGAGCCGCTAGCCATCCGGCAAAGCGAGAGCAATTTGCTCTGGTATGCCAATGCCGGCGAGCCTCCCGCTTCCGGCACACTTTTCCGCTTAGCCGGAGCCGGCTTTCGGCGTGGCGGCACCAATGCGTTTTCGCGGGCTCGGTCCAGCGAGGAACCCGGCGCTGATACGAATAATGTGACCGGTTCGCCAGCACCTTTCCGACGGGGCGGACCGCTGACGCGTCAGCGCGGGCAAGGGCGGTATCTTTCGTTTCTTGCCAAAGAAGGCGCAGCGCTGGTCGTGAGCGCCAGTTCCCAGGGAGACGGCGGCACGGTATTCGTTGCGGGCGCTTCGGTTCCGGGTCCGGATACCGGGGCCGCTTTTGCTCCCACCAACCTGCCACGAGTATGGGCCACGAACGCGCCCAGCATCCCGCCGCAGATCACTTTGGCCACTGAAGATTACAACCGCCTGGTTCGAATGATCCAGCAAGGCGAGAAATTGAAAATGGCGGTGACCCTGCAAGTGGAATTTCAACAGGACGATTTGATGGCCTACAACACAATCGCCGAATTGCCCGGCAGCGATCTAAAAAATGAACTGGTTATGATCGGCGCGCATATGGATTCCTGGCACTCCGGCACCGGTGCGACGGACAATGGCGTTGGCGTCGCCGCCACAATGGAGGCCGTGCGCATTTTGGCCGCGCTGAAGCTTCCGCTGCGCCGCACCGTCCGCATTGGGCTCTGGAGCGGCGAGGAGCAGGGACTGATGGGGTCGCGGGCGTACGTCAGTCAACACTTTGGCTATTATACCAATGCCGCCGCGTCCACCGAGCGCACGGCGGCATTGCGCTCGCCAAATGATTCGGAGGGCGAGCGCACTCCTGCGCGTCGCTCTACTAATTCGCCGTCTTCGCGGCGCTTGGTGCGCGGCCCTGAATACGATCGGCTCTCCGTTTATTTCAATCTCGACAACGGCGCGGGCAAAATTCGCGGCGTTTATTTGCAAGGCAACGATACTGTGCGTCCCTTGTTCCGCCATTGGCTCGAGCCGTTCCGCGATCTCGACGCTCAAACGCTTACGCTTTCGAACACCTCTGGCACAGACCACACGTCATTTGACTCTATTGGTTTGCCTGGGTTCCAATTCATTCAGGATCAACTCGATTACTGGAGTCGTACCCATCACTCGAACGAAGACGTGCTGGACCGCGTTCCGCCGGATGATCTCAAGCAAGCGGCCGTCATTCTAGCCGCCATGGTCTACGATGCAGCAAACGCGGACGATAAAGTGCCGCGTAAGCCTTTGAGCGCAAATTAGCAGAAACCTCAGTGTATGATCCGTCGTTGTTCCTTAACTTGTGGGGTCGTAGTCTTTTTGATTTGCGCCATTGCCACTGCTGCAGCGGCAGCGAAAACGCCGGTGGAATACGCCAACCCGCTGGTGGGCACGGCTTCGCTGGACGACCCTGAACTGCTGGGCAACGCGCCGCCGCCGGGCGAAGAGGCTTACACGGGGTTCACGTATCCCGGCCCTGCGCTGCCGCATCGGAATGTGCTGCTCGGACCAATTAACAAAGATCTGACCGAGGCGGCGGGCAACCATGGGATCATTTTCCCGTACATCCACTCCCGGCCGACGATGCTGGGTTTTTCCTCGCCGATGCCCGGCCTCACGATTATGCCGGTGGTCGGGAACTGGACCGTGCCGCCCGATCGCAGCTACGCCTCGCCTTATGACAAAACTTCCGAGAAAGCTTCGCCGGGGTATTATTCAGTGCTTTTTCCCGATAGCGGCATTCGGGCCGAATTGACCACTACCGAGCGCACCGCTTATTACCGGTTCACGTTTCCCAAGACGGAACGCGGCGTGGTGTTGATCGATCTCGGGGCGGGCAGTAATTCGATCCAGATCGTGGGTGACCACACGGTGAGCGGTCGAGCCGAGCGTGTCGGGCGTGGATTTCGTGGGGGTCGGGGAGGACTCTTCGGCCGTTGCTTCGTAGCCGAGTTTTCCAAACCGTTCAAAGGGTTCGGCACGTTCCGCCAGGTTCCGCCGCGACTGGAGGAGGCGCGAGTCCGGCGGGACGACGTGACGCGGCCGGATTCGCGGTCTGAATCGGGCAGCTATGCGGGAACTTATCTGCAGTACGCCACCACCGCCGGGGAGCAGGTCCTGTTGCGCATCAGCTCGGCGAACACTGTCGAAGCAGCCCAGGAACAACTGGATGCCGATGCCAAAGATTTCGACGAGGTCCACCATCGCGCGGAAGCCGCGTGGAGCGAGAAGCTTAATCGGGTCGAGATTAAAGGCGGCAGCGAGAAGGAACGCGGGCTGTTCTATTCCACGCTGTATCATTCGTTAATGACACCGCGGCTCATCGCCAGGAAGGGCGAGCCGATCCGCGGCCGCGGCCCGGATGCGCGCGTCGCCGATTACGACCGTTACAGTCCGATTGCGTTCTGGGACACGGGGCGCAACCAGGTGGTGCTGCTGACGCTGCTGGAGCCCGAGTTGAAAACGAACGTTCTGCGCACGCATTTCGAAATGGCTCGCGAAAGTGGCTGGATGCAGACCTCGTTCCACGGGGACCACGCGGTGATGATGTATTTGGGCGATTGGGAACGCGGATTGCCGTTCGACTATTCCTCGGTATACGCTTACCTCCGCACGAACGCCACCGACCCGGCCGGGCCGCGACGCAACCTGGCGGAATACATGGAAAAAGGCTGGGTGCACGACATTGTGGTGGAACATCCGAGCCCGCCGTACGCGGATGGCAACGCCGGGGTGGATAAAACGTTGGAATATAGCTGGGACGACTACGCGCTGGCGTGCTATGCCAAAAAGCTGGGCAAAGAGGACGATTACCGCATGTTTCTTGCCCGTGCCCATAATTATACCAACGTGTATGACCGCGAGAGCGGCTTTATGCGCGGGCGCAACGCGGACGGGTCTTGGATTGCGCCCTTCGATCCGGCGGAGCCTTATTACAATTTCATGATGAAGGAGGCGACCGGCTGGCAGAATTTCTGGCTGGTGCCACATGATGTTCAGGGATTGATGCAGCTCGTGGGCGGGCGTGAGAATTTCCAAAAGAAGCTCGATGCTTTTTTTCACACGCCTTACCGGCCGAAGGGGATCGCGCGGGACGTCACCGGGATGATCGGGCTTTATTGTCAGGGGAACCAACCCGATCAGCAGACAGCCTATTATTATGATTACGCTGGGCAGCCGTGGAAGACGCAGGAATTGGTGCGTAAGATCCTCCGCCTAATGTATGGCAGCGACAAATCCGGCCTGGCGTTTCCCGGCATGGACGATCAGGGCTCTACGGCCTCGTGGTACGTGCTGAGCGCGATGGGATTTTACACGGTGGATCCGGCCAGCCCGGATTACATCATCGGTTCGCCGCTCTTTGACGAAGTCACGCTGCACCTTGGCAACGGCAAGGATTTCGTCATCCGCGCGGAGAACAATTCCGACAAGAATCTCTATATCCAATCGGCCGCGCTGAATGGCCGCCCATGGACCAAGCCATGGTTCAGCCATGCGGACATCGCCGATGGCGGCACCTTTGTTTTCAAGATGGGACCGCATCCGAATACAAGCTGGGGCAGCGCGCCCGACGCCGCCCCGCCATCGATGACGCAGTGAAACGGGCGGGTGGACAGTCTCCTTGAAACTCGTGTTCTGATGGAATTACGGCACCTGCGCTATTTTGTTGCCGCCGCGGAGCAGGAAAATGTCACACAGGCGGCGTTGAAGCTGCATGTGTCCCAGCCTGCTTTGAGTCGGCAACTCAGCGACTTGGAGGAAGAGCTTGGCTTCGCGCTCTTTGAACGAAGCGCCAAATCCGTGCGGCTGACCGAAGCCGGGAAAACTTTCCTGACGGAAGCGCGCGCGGTGCTGCAACGGGCGGAGGAAGCTGTCAAAACAGCTCGGGCAGTTGCGACCGGCGGGACTGAGCTTCATGTGGGCTATGCGCCGTCCCCGACGGTGCGGATCATGCCTGCGGCCCTGCGGGCATTTCAAGCGCGGTACCCAAAGGTGCGAGTGAGGCTGCATGATCTATCTACGGAAGAAATGCTGAGCGGGGTTCGCGAAGGCAAGCTGCAGGTGGCAGTCCTGGTGCGGCCCGGTCAAAGCATGCTCAGGGGCCTGCGCTTCGAGGAACTGAGCCGAGATAATATGTGCCTCGCTGTGCCGCCTGAGCACAACCTTGCGCGAGCGCGGTTTGTGACTCTGGATCGGGTAGTGCAAGAGCCACTCGTGGCATTCAGCAAACAGGATTATCCCGAATATCAGGACTATCTTAGTTCTCTGTTCGCGCCGATAAAAACCAAACCCAGGATTGTCGAAGAACACGACGGAGCCGCCAGCCTGATTGCTGCGGTTGAGTCTGGGATCGGATTAGCGATAGTGCCGCAGAGTTTTTCGTGTTTCACCGGCCCTCGGTTGAAGTTGGTGCCTTTTTGTCCGCCGCCTGAGCCTGTCACGATAGGCGTTGTGGGTCTCAAAACCGGAATGACTCCCATGGCCGAACAATTCTGGATATCGGCGAAGGAAGCGGTTGCGGGCATGGTCGACGCCAAGGCCTGAATTAGCATCGAGTCAGCCGGAGCGCCGAAGGTGTGGCGCAGATTTTTAATTTACTTTATCGCCGATTTGCAATCGGCGGGCGTCCTTTAGTGCTTTAGTGGACGGCTTCGTGATGCAAGGTGGTGGATGCCTCGAAGTCTCAGCAGGTTGGAAACCTGCGATACAGTAGATTGGAATCTGCGCTACCCGATAAGCGGCTCCGGCCGGCTGTGAAGAATTGGCTACTCAGAACTGCTGCTTCTCGCCTGCCGTCCAAAGTTGTGTGTTGCCTGCCAGCTCATCGAGGAGGCGGGTGTCGGCGGGCGGAAACTGGTGCTGGCCCAACTGTTCACGGGTGATCCATTTGTAAGCATCGCATCCGAGCGCTTGCGGTTCATGATTCATCCATTCGCAGCGGAAGAATTTCAAATGGACAGTCTTTTCCGGGTAGGCGTGGGTGAGGCTTTCGACGAGTTCCCCGACCTTTACCTCAATCCCTAATTCCTCGCGCAGTTCGCGGGCGAGACACTCTTCAAAAGTTTCATTCGGCTCGCGTTTGCCACCGGGAAATTCCCAGAGCCCGCCTAGGTGCGCATCGGCGTAGCGCTGGGTGATCAGCAGTTTACCGTCTCGGAACAGAAGCGCAGCGGCAACGTCGATGACGGGCATAGCAGCCTCGATTTAATGTCGGCCCAGCCTCACGACTCACAAATCGCCAAATCTTCCATTACGTCCGCCACCGTCGCGTACCGCTTGGACCGCTCCGGCTCGCACATCCGCGCGATGATCTCGGCGGCCCCGGCCGGGTCTTTCATGAAGTTTGGACTACCACTGCGGCCGAGCTCGGCCGTGAGCAGGTCGATGTCGATGGGCGCGCCCTTCCCCGCGATTACGGCTTCCACGTCGTGCCGGGGCGGTTGGCCGGTGATGAGCTGATAGAAAACGAGGCCGAGGGAGTAGACGTCGCTGGCGGGCACTAGGTCGTGCGGATTTTCCCAGAGGGCTGGGGCAACATAACGGCGATCGAAATGACTGCGGACGGAATTGACGATGCAGAGGTCGGGAGCGTTGGGAATGAAAGCGAGGTCGAAGTTGGCGACTTTGACGAAGCCGCCCGGCGCGACGAGGATGTTGCAGGGGCGGATGTCGCCGTGGATGACGCCGTGTTTGTGGGCATGAGCGAGACCGTCGGCCGCGCCTTTGATAATCCGGGTTTTCTCGTCCCAGGTCAGGGTCTGGTCACAGTGTTGGTTGTCGAGCCACCACTCGAGCATCTTTCCACCCTGGATGTATTCGCTTGGCTCGACGAAGGAGTCGTCGTTCCAGTAAAACATGTCGCCGGTGCGGAGCAGGTTCGGGTGTGAGCCAAGGAGCCGCAGGGCGTCCTGGCTGTGGAAGATCTCCCGCAGGCGATATTCCTTCTCCGAGGCAGAGGCGTAAACGTCCAGGTGATAGACCTTGAGGACCGTCAGCGGCTGGGTGTTGAGGAACCGGTGCCGGGCCAGGAAAACGGTGAAGCGGTCGTCCTGGTCGGCCTTCAGCACGATGTCGTAGAGGCCGATCCGCTGCACCTTCTTGGACGGGCGGGTGGCGAAGAGCGCGTGGCAGATCATGTCGTGGAAGGGCTCGACGTTTCCGGGTTTGACCGGCAAATACTTGGGGTCGTTCACCCGTTCGATTGCGTCCCGGATGTGAACCACGCGTTGCGCTTGCTCGTCGTTGAGCTTTGCGCGGGCGCGGTCCTCGGTCAGCAGGATGAGCGTTTCGACGAACACGTTCTCGAGATAGTGCGAGTGTTGCTTCAACTTGCCGGCCAGGATTTTGGTTTTCTTGTTGGCCAGTGGAATCGGGCTGGGATAAACCCCGCCGTTCTCGAAGGTCCATTGAACGGTGTTGCCGCGGATTTCGCCGTGGTAGCCCTTGACCTCCACGTGGTAGAGCGCATGCGGCGTGAGGACCGCGATGTCATACTCGTATGGAAGTCCGCGCCCGTTGGTCAATTCGAAGTTGTGAAACACGATACAGTCATCGGGCAGATCTTTGGCGAACTTTTTGATCGCCTTTGCCTCGCTGTCATTCTCGGGAGTGCCGATTCGATGAATGATGGCCATAGCGATTACCTCAGGATGCGACCAATTTATTAGAAGTTGCTGTTGCGCGCGGCGCGCACACTCGGTGCTACGCCGGTGAGGGAGAATTGATCGTCGGACTCACCTAGCATGGGGGCGATACTACCGGAGCGCGGTTGGGTGTCAAACTGGAGGGGGGTTAAAAGCCAATGTCCGGGCACTAGAGAAGCATTAGCGACAGCGGCTAGCGCCCGATACTTTTGTAAATAAAGCCGAGGCGCTCCATTTCCGCCGAATCGAACAGGTTACGACCATCAAATAGAATGGGATGGCTCAAGGCGCGGCGGACGCGTTCGAGATCGAGTTTCTTGAATTCTTCCCATTCGGTGGCGATCACCAAGGCATCGCAGCCTTCTGCGACCTCGTTCATGTCCTCGACGAAAGCAACATCCGTGAGGACGGCGCGCGCCTTGTCCATCGCTTTGGGATCATGCACCCGCAAGGCGGCGCCTTCTTTTTGCAGCCGCTGACACAATTCGATGGCCGGCGACATCCGGATATCGTCCGTATTCTGCTTAAACGCCAAACCCAGCACGCCGATTTTCTTGTCTTTCAATACCCACAGCGTGTCGATGATCTTCTTCACGAATCGGTTCATCTGTTCGCTGTTTATTTTCTGGACCTCTTTGAGCAGGCCGAAATCGTAGCCCACCTGTTCGGCGATTTTGATGAACGCGCTGAGGTCTTTG